>NZ_JAECZP010000002.1:0-432863 GCF_019691255.1 Pseudomonas sp. USTB-Z | reverse complement strand
ATAGCGGCAGGCGGGGGCGTCGCCGGTGCGGGGTACGATGGCGTAGCGCACCGGCAGGATGGGCACGCGTGCGCTGCAGGCAGGGCCGGAGGTGGCGCTGCTGACGGAGGCATTGGTCATGCGAGCTCCTTGCTCAGAGAGACAGTCTTTTCGAACCAGAGACGCACTGCGGCAACTTTCAGTACTGACAAGACTGAAATGCCGTTATTCATACTGTGCTGGATTTCAGGCCCGACTCTATGCTGTAAGAAGTTTCCTACTTACTTGCTGAGATGAGTCGGCGATCAAGTATCTGGAGTTCAAGTGAAAGACAATGCCTCGATCGCTGCTTTTGGGTCGAGGCTGAAAGTGTAAGATTTTATTTGAATGTATAAGTATTGTGTTTGCGCAATATCGTGTGAAAGGTTGCGGTATTTTTGTAGGAAGTTTCGTACTTTGAGATTGTTATATGTTCAGTTTTTGCACTTGGCCATCACTACCTGGCAAGTCCTGGGCGTGCCTCCCGAGCGGCTGGCATAACGCACGCAGTTATTCAGGGATTTCTGTCGCGCAATGCTCAATGTATTGCCCCAGGCCAGGCCACCTTCCCCGGTAGTGGGGACGGCCTTGGCAAAGCAGTTGGAGCCCACTGCAGGCGTGGCGTAGCGTGCCTTGCTGGCGTTGCTGGAGCAGCCGGCGAGAGCCAGGCTGAGGCCGAGCAGGGTGGCCAGGGCCCAGTACGCGTTTGGTCTGCTCATGTATTCCCCTTCTGCGCTTGGCAGCAAATGCCTTGCAGGATATTTCATTACAGCGAAGCGGTGAACTATCGGGGCGTCAAGGGCTCCTTTGCTAAGCGCACCCTGCGCTTACCTGATGGCGCAAGACCATCAACCCTGGGTCACTGAATGAAAAGGAGGCACCGTGACCGCACCTGATCAAACCCTTTACCGCTGTACGCCCAGCCCGCTGCATGCCCTGCTGCTGGCGGGCAGTGTACCGTTGTTCCTTGGCGCGCTGCTGAGCGATATCGCCTACTACAACAGCTACCAGATTCAGTGGAGCAACTTCGCCGCCTGGCTGATCGCCGGTGCCTTGGTGTTCTGTGGGCTGGCTCTGTTGTTCGCGCTGGCCAACCTGATCCGCGCCGAGCGCAAGGGCGGGCGCGCTACGCTGTACTTCGTGCTGCTGCTGGTGACGTGGGGGCTTGGGCTGATCAATGCCTTTGAGCATGCCAAGGACGCCTGGGCGGTTATGCCGTCTGGGTTGGTGTTGTCGGTCATCGTGACAGTGCTCGCGGTGGTGGCCGCCTGGACCGGTTTGAGCAACCTGCGTTCAGGAGGTGTGGCATGAAGCCTTTGCATGCATTTAGCCTGTTGGGCGTGGCGCTATTGCTGAGTGCCTGTGGTGGCGACGGCGAGCCGACCCAGGCCCATGGCCCGGACCCGAAGTTGCCGGAGCCTCAGCGCGGCTTGCTGCCGAGCATGAAGATTGCGCAACCGGCTGCCTGGGGCGAACTGAAACCGACCGTGCCGGAGGGCTTCAGTGTCACCGCCATTGCCACCGGCCTGAAAATTCCGCGCCAGAGCCTGGTACTGCCCAATGGCGACATTCTGGTGGCTGAGGGCCGGGGAGGCAGCGCGGCCAAGCTCAAGCCCAAGGATGTGATCGCCAGCCAGATCAAGGCCAAGGGCAATACCCAGGTCAAGGGTGGCAACCGCCTGACCCTGCTGCGCGATGCTGATGGCGATGGCAACTACGAGGTACAGGCCGTGTTTGCGGATAACCTCAACGCACCGTACGGCCTGGCCTATGCCAACGGCAAGCTGTATGTAGCCAACCAGGATGCGCTGGTGCGCTTTGACTACAAGGAAGGCCAGACCCAGGCCGACGGCCCGCCAACCAAGGTCACCGACCTGCCGGCCGAAATCAACCACCATTGGACCAAGGCGCTGACCATCAGCCCGGATGGCCGCTTCTTGTATGTGGGTATCGGCTCGAACAGCAATATCACCGAGCGCGGCCTGGAGGTGGAGATCGATCGGGCCATGGTCTGGCAGGTCGATGCCGAGACCGGCGCACACCGGCCCTATGCCACCGGCTTGCGTAACCCGACAGCTTTGACCATCCAGCCGCAGACCGGGCAGTTGTGGACGGTGGTCAACGAGCGGGATGAGCTGGGCCCCGACCTGGTGCCGGACTACCTCACTTCGGTACGTGAAGGGGGCTTCTATGGTTGGCCTTACAGCTACTGGGGCCAGCATGTGGATGAGCGGGTGCGGCCGCAGAACCCGGACAAGGTGGCGGCGGCGATCAAGCCGGATTACAGCCTGGGTTCGCATGTGGCTGCACTGGGTGTGGACTTCTCGTCCTCGGCAATGGGCGAGCGCTTTGCAGACGGTGTGTTCGTGGGCGAGCACGGCAGCTGGAACCGGCCCAACCCGGTAGGTTACAAGGTGATTTTCGTGCCGTTCAGCAATGGCAAGCCTGCTGGGGAACCCATCGACTTCGCCACGGGCTTTCGCGGTGAGGATGGCAAGACCCGGGGGCGACCGGTTGGGGTGACGGTGGACCCGCGGGGAGCGTTGATCATTGCCGATGACCTGGCGAATACGGTGTGGCGGGTGACGCGTAATCGCTGAATGCTATCTGATCAAATCGTCAAAGCTAGCTGGCGATGGGCCGCAGAGCGGCCCAATTGCTGACTGACAGGCATTGCGCGTGGGTCAGAAGCGGTAGTTGAAGCTGGCTTCCAGCGTGCGCGGTGCCCCTGGGGTGATCAGGTCGACCGAGCCATGTGCCGAGGCATAGTAGTCACGGTCAAACACGTTCTTCAGGCGCAGCGCGGCATCCCACTGCGGCACGCTGTACAGCAGCGCGGCGTCGAAGGTGGTATAGCCTGGCATCACCACCACATTGTCGAGCGCTGTGTAGCGTTCGTCGACGTAGTTGGCTCCGGCGGCCACACGCCACTCTGGTGTCAGGGTACGTACCAGCCAGACGTTGGCGCTGTTGCGCGGCGTCAGGGTAGGGGTCTGGCCTTCGTTCGCCACGCCATTGGTCTTGCTGTTGGACTTGGTGATTTCGGCGTCCAGGTAAGCGTATCCGGCATAGATTTGCCACTTGTCGGTGAGATGCCCGCTGACGGTGGCTTCAAAGCCATCGGTACGCTGTTCGCCAGCCAATACGGTCAGGTTGGGGTTGGCCGGGTCGGCAGTCTTCATGTTGGTGCGCTCAAGGCGGAACACTGCGGCGGTCAGTGACAGGCGGCTGTCGAGCAGGTCCCATTTGGCGCCGATTTCATAGTTGGTGGTTTCTTCCGGCTCCAGGTGCTGGTTGCTCGGGCTCACCGCGAACACTTCGCCCGAAGGCTGATAGCTGCGGCTGACCGACACGTAGTAGGACTGGATGGCGTCTGGCTGGTAGACCAGACCCGCACGCGGGCTCCAGGTCTTGTCGGTACGATCCAGGTCGATGTTTTGCACGCGGTCGTCGTCGTACTCCTGGCCAAAGATGTCATAACGCACACCGACCAGTGCCTTCCAGTGCGCGTTCAGCTCGATCATGTCCTGCACGTACAGACCGGTGGTCTGCTGGAAGTTGGTGCCCTTGGAAGACAGGTTGGCGGCGTGTTCCGGTACCGGCACCAAGGCATCACGGTACACCGGTACCTGGGCCACGTTGGTCTGGCTCAGCACGCGCTGGTACTTGTCCTGAAAGCCTGCTTCCACGCCGTACAACACGTTGTGCTGCATGCCGGCCAGTTGCGCTTGTTGCTTGAGCTCCGTCTGGTTGAACACGCCGTACTCATCGCGGGCGACGTTGCCACGGTTGAGCTTGATCAGCAGTTCACCGTCGGGCGCGGTGACGAAGCGCGTCGGGCTGCTGTCGGCCAAGGTGTTGTTGCGGTCCAGGTCGTAGCGGTAGTAACGGCTGGTGTTGGTCAGGGTGAAGTTGTCGTTGATGCGGTAGTCCAGGCTGGCTGTAAGCGAGAACACCTCGCTGCGGGCGTAATCCTGGTCCGCATCGCCAGAGCCAAAGCGCTTGTCGCGGTCCACGTCCACCGGGCGGTTGCCCAGGGCCGGGATGCCGAAGTCGATCAGGCGCTTGTCGTACAGGTAGGTGGCGCCCAGGTTCAGTTCCAGGTCGTCCGAGAGACGGAAGTAGGCCGACGGCGCGATGGCCTTGCGGTCGATGTAGCCATCATCGCGGAAGGTGTCGCTGTCTTCGAAGGCACCGGTCACGCGATAGGCCTGGTTGCTTTGCGGGTCGGCCCAGCCGGTGTCGAACTGGGTTCGGCGTTTGCCTTCGCTGTCGACGTTCATGCCGACTTCACGCTTGGGTGTGAAGCTTGGTTTTTTGCTGATGCTGTTGATCAGCCCGCCCGAGGAGCCACGGCCATACAGCACCGCGGCCGGGCCCTTGATCACCTCGACACGCTCGATGTTGGACAGGTCGCGAAAGTACAGGGCGTCGTCACGCACGCCGTCTATGTACATGTCGCCAATGGCGCTGAAGCCACGGATGGTCACCTGATCGCGTTGGCCGTCGCCGTTGGACAGGCCGATGCCGGGCACGTTCTTCAGCACGTCTTCCATGGACTGTGCGCCTTGGTCCTTGATCACGCTTTCGGGAACGACGTTGACGGTTTGCGGGATATCGCGCAGCGGCGCGTCGATCTTCATGGCGCTGCGGCTTTCACTGGCCTTGTAGCTTTGCTGCTCATAGACGCTGCTGACGGCGGTGGCCGGCAGGGCGAGGCTACTTTGCGTATCGGTTTGGGCGGCAGCGTGGACAGCAGTCACAACGAGCAGGCCCAGCATGGAAATGGATGCTGGGGCAACAGACCTTTTTGCCATTACAGGCGACTCTTTGTTGTTATCGGGAGTCACGAATAGTAATGATTTGCAAATGTAAAGCAAGTGTAAAGAATTCGTATTAGCTATAACGGTGATTTCGGCGACGAAATGCGTCGCCAACCGGGAGGGCCGGCAAGGCGGCCGGTAATGGCTATGCTTGTCAGCGCGTGAGCCTTTCACGCGCCTATTCGGACTTGATCACAGGGAAGCTCGCCTATGAACCCCATTCGTACTCTCGCTCGTGCTGTAGCCCTTGCCACGCTGGCCTCTGCTGCCAGCTTCACGGTACAGGCTGCCGGTATCCCCATCGGGAGCGAGGCGCTGGAAAGCCATGTCACCACACAGGTAACGGCTATCGACCTGGCCACCCGACAAGTCACGGTGAAAGGCCCTGACGAGAAGAAGGATGTGACGTTCCAGCTGACCGAAAAGGCCAAAGCGCTGCCCAACCTGAAAGTCGGTGACCAAGTCGACATCTACGTGACACGCGCCGTGGCCTATGTGCTCAATCCGGAAGTGGGTGGGGCGCCGAAAGCGACTGAAGAGTCCGGTACCATTCGTGCAACCGAGCAAAACCCCAACCCGGGCGGCGAGGCGTTCCGCCAGGTCAAGGTTACCTCTCAGATCAAGAAGATCGACCTCAAGACGCATGAGGTGAGCTTGTTGCCACCGGAGGGCAAGCTGCAGGTGGTCAAGGTCGAGAACCCAGACCTGCAGAAACGCATGAAGAACCTCAAGGTTGGCCAGACGGTTGACGCGATCTACACCGAAGTGCTGCGCGTCGAAACCTCGCGCTGACCTCGGCCGTTGCCGACCTCGGTTACTCGCCTACGATCGGCCGTTTGCGGTCCGGGCAGGCTGGTGCCGGGGAGAGGGCCTCAGTAGCCGGCGGCTTCGATCAAGGCCTGGGGCTCTGCACGATAGGGGTAGTCGACTTGTGGTGTGTCACTGCCGCAGGCTTCGGGTAGCCCGGGTCTGGATGCGCTGTGAGGCCTTGCAGGCCGGGGGATGGCGCTGAAACAGCTGAAGTACCCAGTCGGGGCGGGTCTTGCTGGCATCGTTGAGCCAATTGGCGACTGAGTCCTGGGCGTATTTCTCAGCTTCGGCCAGCAGCGGTACCAGCAACGGCTCGGCCACTTCTGGTTGTTGCTTGAGCGTGGCAATGTGCTCGCACCAAACGCCGCGCGGGCGCAGGATCTCGATGCAGAACCGACGTACCAGCGGGTCTGCATCGCCGGTATGGCGGCCGAGTAGCGCCAGGGCCGCTTCAAGATGCTGGGCCAGGCGCGGGCGCAGGGCAATCCATGCCCATTCACGCACGCCGAAGTGCTCATCGCGGGCGAAGCGAAACTGCGCCAGCAGGGCATTTTCCGCAGGCTGCGAGCGTGACAGGTACGCCTGGGCGAACGCTGCCCAACTGCGCACGGTATCGGACGGGTGCGTGCAGCATTGCTCGAACACGTGCTGGCGCAACGACTCGGCGGCTTGCTCCAGCCACTTGCCCAGCGCCAGGCCAATGGCCGCCACTTTTTTTGACAGGCCCAGTGCCTGGGCCTGGTCCGCACTGGCAGCGAGGTGCTCAACCAATGCTGCTGGCAGTTGGCCTGTCAAGGCGTTGACCAAGGCGGCTTGATCCACCGCCAGGCATTCGGCCAGGTTGCGGGTTGGCAGTTGGCCAAGGTCGATCAGGGACCTTCGGTCGTCGCTCATGGCTAAGGCTCCATGGCAGTGGCACGGTGCAGTCGATTGCCGGCCAGGCGCACGCCGGCCGGAAGGAATGTTTCAGTATGCAGGGTACGAATAGTTCAAGTGCAGGATTTTGATTTCTATCAGTACTGGGGCATGCAGCATCATGGTTGCCATCGATACCTTGGATGAGGACTGCCATGTTCAGTAAATCAATGCTTCTGCTGGCGCTTCCTGCGGCCATGGCGTTGCTTGCCGGTGCGGTGTTGCCGTTTCAGGCCGCAGGTAATGCTGCGGTAGGCCGGGCCCTTGGGCACTGGCTGTGGGGGGCTTTCACATCGTTGACGGTGAGCATGCTGGTGGTGATCGCCGCGCTGTTGATTATCCGGGTACCGGCGCCAGACATGGGCAAGGCCTTGCAAGGGCCTTGGTGGTTATGGATTGGAGGCGTGCTGGGGGCACTGTATGTAGCCGGCGCCGCAGCACTGACCCCGAAACTTGGCGCAGCAGGGTTCCTGGTACTGGTGGTGGCAGGGCAGATCATCACGGCAGTGCTTGCCGACCACTACGGGGCGATGGGGCTGGGTGGCAAGCCGCTTAGCCTGGCCAGGGTGGCTGGCGTGGTGCTGATCCTGTGCGGAGTGTTGCTGGTACAAGGCCCTTGGGCAACGGTGTCAGCGGCCCATTCCTCGGCAGCTGTGAAGGGGCAAGAAAACTGATCAGCGCCCTGCTTGGCTGCAGGCCCATACGGTTTCGCGCAGCCAGCGATGCCCGGCGTCACTGTCCTTGCGGTTGTGCCAGGCTTGCTGATAGTCGAACGAGGGGATGGCCAGTGGCGGCGTGAACTGGCGCAGTGTCCTGTGCTGGCGCAACGACCCCACGGCGCGGCTGGCCACCGTCAGGATCAGGTCGGTGCCGGCCAGCACTTCGACCGCAGCACTCCAGTGTGGCAAGGCCAGGGCAATACGGCGTTGCAAGCCCCGGGCGGCCAGTGCGCGCTCAATTTCATCGAAAGCATCCGGGCGCATGGCCATCAATACATGTGGGCGTGCCAGCCAGTCTTCCAGGGCCATGCCGCCGCTGGCAGGCAGGACCTGGCGATCGGCAACGCTGATGAAGCGATCGGCAAACAGGGGCTGGACGGTGATGTCCTGAGGCAGTTCGGGGAACAGGCCCAGGGCCAGATCCAGCTCGCCATCGAGCAACTGCGCCAACATGGTTTCACGGCTGGCCTGGCTGATGGCCAGGTCCACCCCGGGCGCGACTTGGCGCAGGTGGCGCAGCAGGTGCGGCAGGATGATGCGCGAGGCGTAGTCGGACAGCGACAGCCGGAACCGGCGCTGGGCCCTGGCTGGCTCGAACAGCGGGGTGGCCAGCAGGCTGTCGAGATTGCTCAGTGCATCCTGTAACGGTTGTGCCAGCGATTGGGCGCGGGCGGTAAGGGCCATGCCGCCACCTTGGCGTACCAGCAAAGGGTCGTCGAAGTGTTTGCGCAACTGCGCCAAGGCGTGGCTGACCGCCGGTTGGCTGCGGTGCAGGCGCAGGGCTGCGCGGGTCACGTGCCGTTCACTGAGCAGGGCATGCAGGGCGAGCAGCAGGTTGAGGTCGATCTTGCGCAGTTCATCCATCAGGTGAATGGCCTTGGTCAATTCTGGCGACTCGGATCAGCTTAACAAATGCTTGAGTCTTGCACGCGCATATAAGCTGCTGGCGATAGAGGCTTCTTCGCGGCACATGGATTCTACTAAATGGCTTTATGTTTGATCTGTAATTTACTGATAAAAAAGACTTATCTTCTTGCAGTTGCATGCTGAACACACTGTTCAAAGTAAGTCCGCTTTATCGCTTCAGGCTTGAGCCGCGAGCGGCTGTTGTACGTCTGCTCGGTAATACCGAAGGCAGTCATGCGCATCCAGGGTTTGGGGAATTTGCGTACCTGCAGCTTCTTGCGCGTGGCATACAAGGTCACCCCGGAAAGCTTGGCCTGTTGGGCCTCGGCGGCTATCTGCGCGCCCCAGCTGCAGGTGTGGCGATCGTTCTGGCTCAGTGCCCTGGCTTGGGCGCCGAAAGCGAGGGTGGCCAGCAGGCAGCCGGCCATCGTTGCTAGAAGTACTCGCATGTTGCTGTCCTAAGCATCTGAAAGAAAACGGAGTTTGCCTTCGCTTTCCGCAGCCGTGGGCCAGCAATTTGCCGTCAGGTCACAGCCATGCGCAGAGGGCTGGCCACGGGCCTGCGCAGGCTTGTCCAGGCCAGGCTGGCAACCCAGAGCACCGAAACACCATAGTTAAGGCGTTGATAGAGGCCGAACAGCTGGCCACTCTGCGCCGCCTGGCCCATCAACGCGACGGTGATGATAGCCAACACCACGCAAGCCAGGGAAAACAGCGCCAGGGCGGGGGAGCCGGCAATGCGGTTGCCTAGCCACGCCCATAGGGCGCTGGCCAAGGTCAGCGAGAGGAACATCAGCAGACCAAACAGGTTATGCAGTTGCTGCGAGGTAGATGGCTGTACCGGTGCACAGCCCTGGTCGCAGGGGAACCAGCCGGTGCCCAAACTGCCCATGCCATGCAGCAACACCAGGCCCGCACTCAGCAGCGCCAGCTTCGAGCTGTGCCAGCGCCGCACCAGGCCCCAGGCAAACAGGGCAAACAGCAGGGCCAGAGGGAAATTGTTGACCCGTGGCGACCAGCTGTGGGTTGGCGAACCGGCCGCGCCAAGCTGGCTCATGGCCTGTTGCAGGTGATCATAGCCAGGGTAGGCCTGAGCGGTGAGCCATACCCCCACCAGCAGCCAGAGGGGGATCAGCAGGCCACTGCCGAGCAAAAGGCGGTCGAGGGTTTTCATACTGCAGATTCCTTCCATGGATCAGTGAGCGTGAAGGCGTACAGTACAGACTCGCGCGGACCATGGGCCAGTGATTCTGCGCGTTTTTTCATGGGCCAGGGTCTGCAAAGAGGGGTAATAAATACCGCACGGGGTGTATGTGATCGTACAACTGCTTGCGCTATGATGAGCGCTGTCTTTCAAGGTGAAATACAGGGCAATGACAGAGCAGCAGGTACAGGCAAGGACCCGGCGCAAGCCGCGCAGTCTGGCCCAGGAACTGGTCACGGTGCTGACCGAACGCATTCGCAGCGGCCAGCTCAAGCGCGGCGACAAGCTGCCGACCGAATCGCAGATCATGGCCGAGGAGGGCGTCAGCCGCACGGTAGTGCGTGAGGCGATCTCGCGGTTGCAGGCCGCCGGGCAGGTAGAGACCCGCCACGGCATTGGTACATTCGTGCTGGATGCGCCGGCTACGGGCGGTTTCCGTATCGACCCGGCCACCGTGGTCACCCTGCGCGAAGTGCTCGCGGTGCTGGAGTTGCGCATTGCCCTGGAGATCGAGTCGGCCGGGCTGGCAGCCCAGCGGCGAAGCGACGAAGCCCTGGCCGGTATGCGGGCGGCGCTGGACGAACTCAACGAGGGGGCGGCCCACGCCACTGATGCGGTGTCGGCGGACTTCCAGTTCCACCTGCGCATTGCCCAGGCCAGCGGCAACCACTACTTCGCCGACATCATCAACCACCTGGGTACCAGCATCATACCGCGCACCCGGCTGAATTCGGCGCGCCTGGCCCATGATGACCAGGCGCATTACATGAGCCGCCTGATGCATGAGCACGAGGCGATCTATGAGGCGATTGCCCGGCGTGACAGCGAAGGGGCGAAGATGGCCATGCGCATGCACCTGAGCAACAGCCGCGAGCGCTTGCGCCAGGCGCATGAGGCGGCTGAAGCGCAAGGGACCTGAAGCCTTTGCTGCCAGTACTGGCCTCTTCGCGGGCAAGATAGCCCTGTAGGAGCGGGCTTGCCCGCGAAGAGGCCGGTACAGTCAAAAAGAAAAGCCCCGCCGTGCGCAGGGCTTTCTTGTTGCGTGCAACCGGTCAGATCGCCCCGTCACTCCACTGCCCGTTCACCAACCGCCGCAGCCCCAGCGGGTTGCCGTCGCGCAGTGCCTCAGGCAGCAGTGTCTGCGGGTAGTTCTGGTAGCACACCGGGCGCAGGAAGCGGTCGATGGCCAACGTGCCGACCGAGGTGCCACGCGCATCGGAGGTCGCCGGGTACGGGCCGCCGTGCACCATGGCATCACAGACTTCGACACCGGTCGGGTAGCCATTGACCAGGATTCGCCCGACTTTCTCCTCCAGCAGCGGCACCAGCCAGGCGAAGGCATCGAAGTCCTCCGCCTCGCCGATCAGCGTCGCGGTCAGCTGGCCGCGCAGGCCGAGCAGCGCGTCGCGCAGTTGGTCGTGGTCCTGCACCTCTACAGCCACGGTGGTGGGCCCAAACACTTCTTCCTGCAACAGCGGGTCGGACTCGACCAGCAGGCGTGCATCGGCCTTGAACAGCTGAGCGCGTGCCTGGTTGCCTTCCTGCGCCTGGCCGGCCACATGCTCGATACCGGCATGGGCATGCAGGTGTTCAAGGCCGCCAACGTAGCTGCGCAGGCCGCCAGCGTTGAGCATGGTTTGCCCGGCTTGCTGGTCCAGGTACTGGCCAAGGTCGGCGAGCAGCTGGCTGTACTGTGGTGACTGCAGGCCAATCACCAACCCAGGGTTGGTGCAGAACTGCCCGGCGCCCATGCACACGGACCCCGCCAACTCGCGGGCAATGGCTTCGCCACGCTTGGCCAGGGCGCCCGGCAGGATGATGACCGGGTTGATGCTCGACATCTCGGCAAATACCGGGATTGGCTGCGGGCGCTCAGCGGCCATGCGGCAAAGGGCATCGCCGCCTTTGAGCGAGCCGGTGAAGCCAACCGCCTGGATGGCGGGGTGCTTGACCAGCCACTCGCCCACACCGCCACCAAATACCATGTTGAAAACGCCCTTGGGCATGCCGGTACGCTCAGCGGCGCGCACGATGGCGCAGCCGACCAGGTCGGCCGTGGCCATGTGGCCGCTGTGCGCCTTGAATACCACCGGGCAGCCTGCGGCGAGGGCAGCGGCGGTATCACCACCGGCGGTGGAGAAGGCCAGCGGGAAGTTGCTGGCCCCGAACACGGCGACCGGGCCCACGCCGATGCGCATCTGGCGCAGGTCTACGCGTGGCAGCGGTTGGCGCTCGGGCAATGCCAGGTCGATGCGCGCGCCGAGGAAGTCGCCGCGGCGCAGCACTTGGGCGAACAGGCGCATCTGCCCGCTGGTGCGGCCGCGCTCGCCCTGAATACGGGCGGCGGGCAGTGCAGTTTCGCGGCAGACGATGGCGACGAAGGCGTCATCCAGTTCGTCGAGTTCAGCGGCGATGGCGTCGAGGAACTCGGCCCGACGTGCCGGAGCCAGTTGGCGGAACTCGGCGAAGGCAACGGCAGCGGCCTTGGCGGCCTGGTCCACTTCGGCTTCGGTGGCCTGGGCAAAGCTGTAGGGCAGGGCTTCGCCAGTGCTGGCGTCCAGGCTCTGCAGGCGCTGAGGGCCAGCGGCACTGCGCTGACCGGCGATGAAGTTATGGCCGAGGATTTCAGGCATGGGGTGCTCCTGTGGGATTGAGAGTGGCGTGTGTGAATGCGTGGTCAGGGCTGCGGCATCAGGTAATGGGCGCCGGGTTGAACAGGGTGATGTCGTTGTGCAACCGGTGTTGTTCGGCCCAGGTCTGCTTGCGGCCGCTGGCCACGTCCAGGTAGTAATGGAACAGCTCCCAGCCCAGCTCCTCGATGGTCGAGCGACCACTGGCGATGCGACCGGCGTCGATGTCGATCAGGTCGGGCCAGCGCTGGGCCAGTTCGCTGCGGGTACACACCTTGACCACCGGCGCCATGGCCAGGCCATATGGGGTGCCGCGGCCGGTAGTGAAGACGTGCAGGTTCATGCCGGCCGCCAGTTGCAAGGTGCCACAGACAAAGTCGCTGGCCGGGGTGGCGCAGAAAATCAGGCCTTTGCGGTTGACCCGCTCGCCTGGGCCGAGCACACCCTGGATAGCGCCGCTGCCCGACTTGACGATCGAACCCAGCGATTTCTCGACGATGTTCGACAGCCCGCCTTTCTTGTTGCCCGGTGTGGTGTTGGCGCTGCGGTCGGCGGCGCCTTGCTGCAGGTAGCGGTCGTACCAGTCCATTTCGCGCACCAGCGCGTCGGCAACGTCCTGGTTTTCCGCGCGCGAGGTCAGCATGTAGATCGCGTCGCGCACCTCGGTCACTTCAGAGAACAGCACGGTGGCGCCAGCGCGGACCAGCAGGTCGGCGGCATAGCCCAGTGCCGGGTTGGCGGTGATGCCCGAGAAGGCGTCGCTGCCACCGCATTGCATTCCGAGGATCAGTTCGCTGGCCGGGACCGTTTCGCGGCGGCGCTGGTCGAGCTTCTTCAGGCGGGTTTCGGCCAGGTCCATGATCTGCTCGATCATTTCAACAAAGCCAAGGCTGGCATCTTGCAGGCGGTACAGCCATGGGTCGCTGAGGTCCACCGAAGGGTCGTTGTCGTGCATCACCTGGCTGGCTTGCAGTTTTTCACAGCCCAGGCTGATCACCAGTGCCTCGCCGCCCAGGTTGGGGTTGCGCGCCAGGTTGCGCACGGTGCGGATCGGGATGTAAGCGTCGCGGGCGTTGATTGCCACACCGCAGCCGTAGCTGTGGGTAATGGCTACCACGTCATCGACGTTGGGGTATTTGGGCAGTAGTTCGTTGCGAATGCGCTTGACTGCATGTTCCAGCACGCCGGTCACGCACTGCACGGTGGTGGTGATGCCGAGGATATTGCGGGTGCCGACAGTGCCGTCGGCGTTGCGATAGCCCTCGAAGGTGAAGCCCTCCAGCGGCGGCAGCGGTTGTGGCACTGCATCGCAGCGCGGCAGGCTGTCCAGTTCCGGGGCGGCCGGCATGGCCAGCTGGCTTTCCTGAACCCAGCTGCCTTGGCGCAGGTCTTCCAGCGCGTAGCCGATGATTTGCCCGTAGCGGCGCACGGGCTCGCCCTTGGCGATGGCCACGGTGGCCACCTTGTGGCTTTGCGGCACGCCTTCGATCAGGGTCAGGCCGTCGGCGAAGCGGGCGCCTTCGCCCAAGCCGCCGTCGTTGACAACGACCACGACGTTGTCGTCGTCGTGCAGGCGGACGTAGCGGGGCGAGTCGGAATGTTCGATCAACTGCATGTTTGGGCCCTACTTGTCAGGTTCTCAGGCTTTTGTACATCCGCCCATGCCGGGTGACCCGGCGCGGGCGTGTTTTTTCAGTGACGGGAGCTGGCCAGTTCGCCGTCGGTGGCAGGCTCAGCGTGTGGCTTCGGGGCAGCATCACGCAATTCGATACGCTTGATGGGGCCGACGATAACCAGATAGCTGAATACCGCTACCAGCGCGTTGGCACCCACGTACACAAGCGCCCACTTGAACGAGCCGGTGGCGCTGATGATGTAGCCGATCACGATAGGGGTGGTGATCGACGCGATGTTGCCGAAGGTGTTGAACAGGCCACCGGACAGCCCGGCAATCTGCTTGGGTGAAGTGTCCGCGACCACCGCCCAGCCCAGTGCGCCGATGCCCTTGCCGAAAAACGCCAGCGTCATGAAGCCAACCACCATCCACTCGGCATCGACGTAGTTGCAGAACACCATGGTGGTGGACAGCAGCAGGCCACAGACAATCGGCAGTTTGCGCGAAAACGTCAGCGAGTTGCCGCGGCGCAGCAGCCAGTCGGAGATCACGCCACCCAGGACGCCGCCGATAAAACCACACACCGCCGGCAGCGAGGCGATGAAGCCGGCCTTGAGAATGGTCATGCCACGTTCCTGCACCAGGTACACCGGGAACCAGGTGAGGAAGAAGTAGGTGATGGCGTTGATGCAGTACTGGCCCAGGTATACGCCCAGCAGCATGCGGCTGGTCAGCAACTGCTTGATGTAACCCCATTTCGGGCCGTCGCTGCCGCGCTTCTGGTCCATGTCGACCAGGCCGCCGTTCTGCTCGATGTGCTCGAGTTCGCTTTGGCTGATGCGCGGGTGTTGGCGCGGATTGTAGATGGTCTTCAGCCACACCATCGAGAAGATGATGCCCAGCACACCCATGACCACGAAAACGTGCTCCCAGCCGAAGCTGAACACGATCCAGCCCATGATCGGGGCGAACAGTGCAGTGGCGAAATACTGCGCCGAGTTGAAGATGGCCGACGCCGTGCCGCGTTCCTGGGTCGGGAACCATGCGGCGACGATGCGCGCGTTACCCGGGAATGACGGGGCTTCGGCGAAACCGACCAGGAAGCGCAGGGTGAAGAGGGTGACCACGGCCCAGGCAACCGGCAGGCCACCGACAAAACCCTGCAGCAGGGTGAACAGCGACCAGGTGAAGATGCTGAAGGCGTAGACGTTCTTGGAACCGAAGCGATCGAGCAGCCAGCCACCAGGAATCTGGCCAGCCACGTAAGCCCATCCAAAGGCGGAAAAGATATAACCGAGGGTTACGGCGTCAATGCCGAGGTCTTTCTGCAGGCTGGAGCCTGCGATAGCAATGGTAGCGCGGTCGGCATAGTTGATCGTGGTCACCAGAAACAGCATGAACAGGATCAGGTAGCGCACATGCGTTTTCTTAGTCGCTTGCATGCTGGCAATACTCCCACTAGTTATTTTTGTGCGGGCTCACGAATTGTAACCGGAGTGGGGCAGGCCCACTCCGGGTGCGGCATCTGGCAGGCCGCGGGCCGCGCTTACTGCGGGCCCATCTTGTCCATCAGCGCGGCGAGCATTTCGTACTCTTCGGCGGTGAGGTCGGTCAGCGGAGTGCGCACCGGGCCAGCGTCGTAACCGGCAATTCTGGCGCCGGCCTTGACGATACTCACGGCGTAGCCGGCCTTGCGGTTGCGGATGTCCAGGTAGGGCAGGAAGAAATCGTCGATCAGCTTGGCCACGGCGGCGTGGTCGTCACGGGCGATGGCGTTGTAGAAGTCCATGGCGGTTTTCGGCACGAAGTTGAACACCGCGGAGGAGTAAACCGGTACGCCCAGGGCCTTGTAGGCGGCAGCATACACTTCGGCGGTCGGCAGGCCACCCAGGTAGCTGAAGCGCTCGCCCAGGCGCCGACGGATCGACACCATCAGTTCGATATCACCCAGGCCGTCCTTGTAGCCGATCAGGTTCGGGCAGCGCTCGGCCAGTTTTTCCAGCAGGTCGGCGTTCAGGCGGCAGACGTTGCGGTTGTACACCACCACCCCGATGTTTACCGATTTGCACACCGCTTCGACGTGGGCGGCGACGCCGTCCTGGCTGGCTTCGGTCAGGTAGTGCGGCAGCAACAGCAGGCCCTTGGCACCCAGGCGCTCGGCTTCCTGCGCGTATTCGATGGCCTGACGGGTAGAGCCACCGACACCGGCGAGGATCGGCACCGAGGTGGCGCAGGTGTCGACCGCGGTCTTGATCACCTGGCTGTATTCGCTGGCGGCCAGGGAGAAGAATTCACCGGTACCGCCAGCGGCGAACAGCGCGCTGGCGCCGTAGGGGGCCAGCCACTCAAGGCGCTTGATGTAGCCAGCCGGGTTGAAGTCGCCCTGGGCATTGAAGTCGGTGACCGGGAAAGACAGCAGGCCGTGGGAGAGGATGGATTTAAGTTCTTGTGGATTCATTGTTGTTGGCATCCTGTGGCGCTTGGGTGAGGGGGTGTTGTTTTGCGTTGGAGGTAAGTTATCGTACAACCTGTGCGATGACCAGTCCTTTTTCAGAATTTTGTGTTCTCGCCAGGGTGGCCGTCTGGATAGGTGTGTTGTGGCGCAGATCGAGCGCCGCCCGCGCGGCGCTTCGCGGGTAAACCCGCTCCTACGCTTGTTTCGGGCCAGTTATGCCTGTGGCATTTGCGCGCGGACGCCTTGGCGCATGCCTCGATATCGCGTCGTACAAACAAGGCGGTCGCGCGCGTCTGGCACAGGCGATACTGGCCCGAAACAAGCGTAGGAGCGGGTTTACCCGCGAAGCGCCGCGCGGGCGGCGCTCGATTTCACAGGCGCAGCAGGTACGACGACAAACACATGACGGTCATCGTATCTCTTGATGGGGGGGAGGAAAAACGATCGCGGAGACAGGCACAAGCCCGCCGCCCGATTCCACGGGAAGTGTTCTGGGACCAGCAGAGGGTGACCGGGGAAACGGGGGCGGCCTTGCACCGCCCCGCGATCAAAGCAGAGGAAACTGAAGGTCAGGCCGCGTGCTGGCGCTTGATTTGCGCCTTGCGTACCTGGGCCCGGCAAGCATCGCCGAAAGCCTGGAAGATCTTTATCGAATCAGGGTTCTTCGCCGCCTGCCATTCAGGGTGCCACTGCACGGCGAACAGGAACGGCGAAATGCTTGGCGCGTGAATCGCTTCGACCAGGCCATCTTCGGCACGGGCGATGGCTTCAATACCGGCGCCGAGCTTGTGCAGGCCTTGACCATGCAGCGAGTTGACGCGAATCTCGTCGGTACCCAGGGTGTCGTGCAACCAGCTGCCCGGCTGGATCTTCACCCCATGCACCTGGGCGTACTGCACGTCGACCGGGTCTTCCGGGTTTTCCCGGTGGTCATTGAACCCAGGTTCGGCATACACCTTCTGGTAAATGTCGCCACCCAGGGCCACGTTGATTTCCTGCATCCCGCGGCAGATGCCGAAAATGGGCAGGCCACGCTTGATCGCCGCCTTGACCAGCGGAATGTCGAACAGGTCGCGGTTCTGGTCCTGGCCTTTGCCTGGGGTCTGGTTTTCCTGGCCATACAGGGCCGGGTCGATATTGCTGCCAGCGCCAGTCAGGTAAACGCCGTCGGCCATGTCCAGGTAGGTCTCGAGGTCGTCAGTGCCGCAGCAGGTAGGCACCAACACCGGGACGCAGTCGGAGAACTCGACCAGCGGGGTAATGTATTTGTGGGTCATGACCTGGTAGTCATGGCCTTTGCGCTCTTGGCTGCCCATGGTCATCAGGACGACGGGTTTGCGCAGGGAAGGTTGCTTGTTGCCAATGTTGCTGTTGGACATATGTCACCTTGGGACAGGTTCGACCTGTCGTTGTTGTGCAGGCGCACGGCTCGGGGCCCTGGGTGCTGCCTGTAGCCCCGAGCACTGCCGGCTCGTCAGAGGCGACGATTCCGGTCGGGGCTTGTAGATAGCTTGCCAGAGCCGTTCGATATGTCAAACGACGGAAGTGGGCTTTAGCGCGGGGGATACGCCGTTTTCTGGGGGGTGAAACCGATGCGGGCCTGTGGCGACGTGGGTTTGGCAGGGTCTGCGGTCAATAATATTTAACGATGCAGTTGGGTCATTGCAGCGGTGCAATGAATAGGTCGCTTGAAGTCACCTCGCTCCATGTGCGGCCTTGTGTCGCGAAGCCAACACCGTGGTGGATGGCACGGGCATCGCCCGTGTTCGCGGGCAAGCCCGCTCCCACAGGGAAGGCGCCAGCTTTTAGAAATTGAGCAAGACAGTTGCTCCCACACGCTATCCGCGTTACACCCCCAGGTTTTCAGCGCGGCTTGCGCAGCGCTGCATGCTGGGGGTTGAAGGTGAGGATCGCCAGCAGGGTGAACAATGCGGTCAACCCCAGGCACACCGCCAGCGCCAGCAGGTTCAACCGCTCATAAAGCGCAAACCGCACCAGCTCTACGGCATGGGTGAACGGGTTCACAGCACACAGCCAGTACAACCACTGGCTGGCCTCGCGCATTTTCCACAACGGGTACAGCGCCGACGACAGGAAGAACAGCGGGAAGATCACGAAGTTCATCACCCCGGCGAAGTTCTCCAGCTGGCGGATGGCGTTCGACAGCAATAGCCCCAGGGCACTGAGCATGAAGGCCACCAGCAGCAACGCTGGCAGCGCCATCAGCAGGCCTGCAGCCGGTGGCTGTACCCCGTATAACCAGGCGATGGCGAGGAAGGCATAGACTTGCAGCAGGGAAATCAATGAAGTTGCCAACAGTTTGCTGCCCAGCAGGAACGGGCGTGGCAGCGGGCTGGTCAGCAACACGCGCATGCTGCCCATCTCGCGGTCGTAGACCATCGACAATGAGCCCTGCATGCCGTTGAACAGCAGAATCATGCAGGCCAGGCCGGGGATGATGTACACCTCGTAGGGGATGTAGGTGTCGTAGGGCTCGATGATGGCAATGCCCAGCGCTGCGCGAAAGCCGGCAGCGAACACCAGCAACCACAGCAGCGGGCGTACCAGCGCGCTGAGCAGACGTGTACGCTGCAGCACGAAGCGCAGCCATTCGCGCAGCATGATGCCGTTGAAACATTGCCAGTAAGCGTTCATCGGGCGTTGGCTCCTGAGGGGGCGTTGGTCAAGCGGGCAAAGGCGTGATCGAGGTCACCGCCGTGCTCAAGGCTCAGCGCATCGGCGGTGCCACTGGCCACCAGGCGCCCCTGATGCAGAATCAACAAATCATCGCTGGGCTGCACTTCGTCCAGCAGGTGAGTGGCCCACAGCACACTGAGCTGCTGCTCGCGGCACAACCGGCGCAGGTGCTGGTTAAGCGCCAGGCGGCTGGCCGGATCGAGGCCGACGCTGGCTTCGTCCAGCAGCAGCAGGCGCGGTTCATGCAGCAGCGCGCGGGCAATTTCCACCCGCCGCCGATGGCCGATGTTCAGCTCACGCACACGATCGCGCCGGCGTTCACCAAGGCCTTGGCGGGCCAGTTCGGCTTCGACCCGCAGGTGGCTCTGACGCCGCGACAGGCCATGCAAGGCGGCGTGGTAGCGCAGGTTCTGCTCAACGCTCAGGTCCAGGTCCAGGGTGCTTTGCTGAAACACCACGCCCAGCTGGCGCAAGGCCGGGCGTGCAGCGTTGCGTAGCGAGCAGCCGCACACGCGGATGTCGCCATGCTGCAGGTCGTACAGGCGCGTGAGCAGGGCGATCAAGGTCGACTTGCCGGCACCATTGGGGCCCAGCAATGCGGCGAAGCGCCCAGGTGCCAGGCTGAAACCGACCTGCCTGAGTGCCTCGCGCTGGCCATAGGCAAAGCTCACGTCACTGACGTCGAGGGCATTCATGGTGTCACCACCACGCCCCAGGGGTAGCGCCCGACCTTCACCGACTTGAGCACTTTGAGCTGCTTCACATCGATGACCGAAACGTCACCGCTGACACCGTTGGTGGCCAGCAACTGGCGCTGGTCCGGGGTGAATGCCAGCTGCCAGACCCGCCGCCCGACCAGCAGGTAGTCGAGCACATCAAAGGTCTTGGCATCGATCACCGCCACGTGGTTGGCCGGGCCCAAGGCGACGAAGGCGTACTTGCCATCGGCGCTGAGCTTGATGCCCACTGGCTGGACTTTGTCCGGGTGCACGCCCTTGATCTGGAAGTTCAGGGTTTTCAGCACCTGGCGCGTGGCCACGTCAAGTATGGTCACCGTGCCGCCGATTTCTGCCGAGGCCCACAGGCGCGAACCGTCTTTGCTGAACTCGACGAAGCGCGGGCGCTGGTCGACCAGCGTGCTGTCGGCCAGGGTCTGGGTGCTGGTGTCGATCCAGTGCAGCATGTTGGTGGTTTCACTGGTGTTGACCGCCCACTTGCCGTCAGGGCTGACCGCCATGCCTTCGGGTTCGATGCCGACTTCGATCTGCCCGAGCACCTTGTCGGTGACGGTGTCGATCACTGTCACCAGCGCATCGTCCTCGTTGGACACATACAGCCAGCGGTCGTTGGGGTGCAGGGCGAACTGCTCGGGGTCCTTGCCGGAAGGCAGCTCCTTGATGATCTTGCGTGTGGCCACGTCCATCACCTGCACCCGGTCCGAATCGCTGGCGCAGATGTACAGCAGCTTGCTGTCGTGTGACAGCAGCAAGCCACGCGGGCGCTGGCCCACCGGCAGGGTTTCGGTGACTTCCAGCGTTTGCAGGTCGATCAGGCTGAGGCTGTTGTCCTTCTCGTTGGAGACCCAGGCGGTGGCAGCCATGGCGTGACTGCTGGCCAGCGCCAGGGCGCCCGACAGCAGGCTGGGGTAAATCAGGGCCCGGTGGAAGAGGGGGCGGCGCATGGCGGATTCCTTATTGTTGTGGTTGTCGGGTCAGGGGTAGCTACACGTCACTTCGGGCTTGTCATAGCCCAGGCTGTCCATTTCGTTGAAGGGATGCAGGAAGCCCTCCTGCGGCGAGGTGCTGACCAGGGCGCGGGGCTGAACCAACGGGATCGGCTGGCGCAGTTCGCCGTTCCACGGGCGGTAACTGAGCTTGCGCCCCTTGAAACCGTCCAGCGGCAACTGCTCGCTGAGCAGCAGTTGCTGCAGCGCGCGAGGTTCGGCCAGGCGCAGCTTGCTGGCCGCACTGGCGACACTGCGCACAGCCATCCAGGCGGCGAAGTCACGGTCATTCATCCAGCGCCCGGCCTGGGCCTCGAAGCGTTTTTGCAACTGCGCCGCCCCGAAGGTTTCCACCGTCTTGTGCCAGCCCGTGGGGGTCAGGCCCTGGGTACCGGCCACCGGGCGTGGATACCACGTCTGGTAGGGCAGGTATTCGCCGAAGTCACCGCGCTCGTCGGCCACCAGTACCACGTCGTATTCGGCAGTCTGGGTGAACAGCGGCATGTCGGCCTGGGCGCTGCGGCGCTGGTCGTTGTCGAACGTCCAGGTTTTTTCCGCGACCAGTTGCACGCCAAAACGCTTCACCGACCGCCGCAGGGCAGCGGCGTACGCCTGATCGTCCGGGGTCTGGCCGACCACCAGCAATGCCCGTTGCCATTTGCGCAGCACCAGAAACTGCGCCAAGGCATCGGCCAGCATGGCCCGGCTCGGCAGGCTGTGCAGGACATTGCCCAGGCACTGGCTGCTGCGCAGGCTGTCGTCGGGGCTGCCGGCGTTGAACAACAGGCTGTCGGGCAGGGCGGTAGACAGCGCGCGCAGGCTGGCGGCCGGGGCATTCACCACGAACAGGCGCAGGCCTTGTTCATGCTGGGCCCTGGCGGCTTGCAGCAGGGCCTCGGGGCTGTCGACATTGGCGCTGGTCAGCTGAAACTGCTGCTTCAGGAAGCGCCCGGTGCTGTTGCTGTCGACAATGGCCAGTTCGGCACCTTGGAGCCCGGCATCGCCGGGTTCGGGGATGACGTTGGACAGCAGCGGGCCAGCGGCGGGGCGATAGCCCAGGTAGCCGATGCGTATGTGCAACGGGGCTGCGGCCTGGCCCTGAGCGGCGGGCGCCTGGGGCGTAGCCAGCGTTGCGGCCAAGGCCAGCAGGCAGGTCAAGGCAAGGTGGGCAGGCTGGCGCATAACACACTCCACGGCAGATGGCGCCAGCATAGGAAGCCCGCCGGGAGGGGGGAATATGCAGAAAGTAGCGCTCGGCCGGTACCAAGGTAGTAATTCAGTGCGGGGGCCGCAGTTTTACGATGGTCCACAACGGCCTGAGGAGAACCGCTTGTGCGCCTTGTCAACTTGTCGGCCCTGTGGCGAGTCAACCTCTGGGTCACGTTATGCTTCGCCTTGGTGACGCTGGCTTGTGCCGGGGTGCTGTTGCACCAGGCGGTGGCCGACGTCGAGCGTGAGTTGCAGTCAGCCGAAGCCGTGGTGGCATACCTGGGCGACACCGCCGAACGTGACCCGGCAAACCTGCAGCCCGGCTTGACCAAGAGCCTGCGCCATGTGCGGGTGCACTGGCTGGCAGCGGGTGAGGTGCCAAGGCTGCCGCAAGAGGCCGGTATGGATGCCTGGCTTGGCCGCCAGTTGTTCGGCGAGCGCTACCACAGCAGCCGGCTGCTGGACTTGAGTGATGGCCGCCGCGTGTTGATTGCCGTGGATGCGCGGGATGAAATCGATGAAGTCTGGGACTCCCTGCAACAACTGCTTGGCGTTTGTGGCCTGGCATTGTTGCTTAGCCTGTTGACCATCCGCTGGGCGGTACGGCGGGCCATGGGCCTGCTGGATGAGCTGCTGGGCGCCTTGCACCAGGTCTCAGGCGGGCAATTGACGGCACGCCTGCGCGAAGCCGGCCTGCCGGAAGCGCGCCAGCTGGCCAAACACTTCAACCGCATGGCCGCAACCCTGGAGCAGGCTCAGGCCGACAATGCCCACCTGACCCAGGCCCTGCTGGCGGTGCAGGAGCAGGAGCGTACCCAGCTGGCGCAGACCCTGCACGATGATCTGGGGCAATACCTGGCAGGCATGCGAGCCCAGCTATGCCTGCTGCGTATGGTGGCCGAACAGCCTGAAGTGGTGACGCAGACGGCGCAGGCCCTTGAATTCAATTGCGAGCGCCTGCAGCAGGGTTTTCGCGCGCTGGTGCACAACCTGTATCCGGTGGCGCTGCACTACATGCCGTTGGCCGAGGCCTTCGGGCTGTTGGTGAGCCAGTGGCAGGCCAGCCAGGGCATCGAATGCCGGCTGCGGGTTGGCGAGCACTTGCCGGCGCTGCCTGGGGCGAGCCGAACGCATTTGTACCGCTTGCTGCAGGAGGCGTTGACCAACGTCGCCCGGCATGCCGGTGCCAGCCAGGTGCGGGTGCGCCTGCAGCGCAGTACCAAGGGCTTGCGCCTGTTCATTCGCGACAACGGCTGCGGCGGGTGCCAGCCCCAGCGCCCAGGGGTAGGCCTGCACTCGATGGCCGAGCGCGCCCGCAGCCTTGGGGGGGAGTTACGCATTTTCAGCCGCCCGGGCGGTGGCTGGGCGCTGGCCCTTAACATTCCCGAGGAGGTGCGATGAATATCGTGTTGGTCGATGACCACGCCGTGGTCCGCCAAGGCTACGCCAGCTTGCTGCGGGCGGTGCTGCCATTGGTGCAGGTGCGTGAGGCCGCCAGTGGTGAAGAGGCGCTGGCCAGGGTACAGGAGCAGGTGCCCAACCTGGTGATCATGGACTTTGGCCTGCCCGGTATCAGTGGCCTGGAAACCACCCGGCGCCTGCGCCAGCGCCTGCCGCAATTGCGGGTGCTGTTTTTCAGCATGCACGACGAGCTGCCGCTGGTGCGCCAGGCGCTGGATGCGGGGGCTTCGGGTTACCTGACCAAGAACTCGGCGCCCGAGGTGCTGATCGAGGCGGTACAGCGGGTGTTGGCCGGGCATGCCTACATCGAGCAGCCCCTGGCCACCCAGCTGGCTT
Organism: Pseudomonas sp. USTB-Z; assembly: GCF_019691255.1. Taxonomy (NCBI): domain Bacteria; kingdom Pseudomonadati; phylum Pseudomonadota; class Gammaproteobacteria; order Pseudomonadales; family Pseudomonadaceae; genus Pseudomonas; species Pseudomonas sp. USTB-Z. The sequence continues at coordinate 409,342 of NZ_JAECZP010000002.1, read as the reverse complement.
GCCTGTCACAGCAAAGCACCAGTGACCCCCGGTTGCAGCGCATGACCCAGCGCGAACTGGAGATATTCACGATGCTGGCCAAGGGCACCCCGGCGCGGGTGATTGCCGAGCAGTTGTGTATCAGTGCCAAGACCGTGTCCAACCACCTGACCTTGCTCAAGAGCAAGTTGCAGGTCAGCTCGCATGCCGAGCTGGTGCATCTGGGGATTGACCTGGGGGTGGTGCGGGTGGCGGGGTGAGGTATTTCATTGCACCTGTTGGGGCTGCGTCGCAGCCCTCCGCGCACAACGGAATGTGTCCAGCCCCCGACATGTGTCCACCCCCGATCTGTGTGTGTAGGAGCGGGTTTACCCGCGAATACGGTGGCGGCAGCAACAGTGAACGGCGGGTGGAAATTGGCCAGCAGGCCCGGCCCTTTCGCGGGTGAACCCGCGCCTACGACGGAATGTGTTCAACCACCGATGCGTGTCCACCACCGATCTGTGTGTAGGAGCGGGTTTACCCGCGAATACGGTAGCGGCAGCAACAGTGAACGGCGGGTGGAAATTGGCCAGCAGGCCCGGCCTTTTCACGGGTGAACCCGCGCCTACAGGCCGCTCATTTGTCCCAGGTTTCAGGGCACCCCTTGCACCCCTCCATGTTGGCCTCCTGAAAATTCCCGTAATGCTGCCGCGCCCCGCGCAAATCGGCGTGTGCCAGGTTGCTCTGGCCAAACTTGGCCTCCTGCAGGTTGGCATCGCCCAGGTTGGCCGCTTGCAGGTCGGCCTTGCTCAACCAGGCCATCTCCAGGTCCGCCGCCTGCAAGTTGGCCTGCTGCAGCTTTGCCCCGGACAGCCTGGCGAACTGCAGGTAGGCTGCGCGCAGGTCCGCCTTTTCAAACTGTGCACCCTGGGCGAACAAGCCCCAGCCTTGAATGGCCACCAGCCTGCTGTTGCTCAGGTCAGCCAGGCGCAGATTGCTCTGTTGCAGGCTGGCGCGGGTCAGGTTGGCACCTTGCAGGCGGGCTTTTTCCAGATTTGCCAGGTCCAGCTGGGCATGACGCAGGTCGGCATCGCGCAGGTCGGCACCGGCCAGGTTCATCTTGCGCAGGTCCTGGTTGGCCAGGTTGGCGCCGCGCAGGTTGGCCCCCGGGCACTGGCTGGCTTCGGCAATCACACAGCCGTTGATGGTCAAGGGGGTATCGTTGCCGGCGTCGTCGGCGCTCACTGCCAAGGCAGGGTATAGCGCCAGCAGCAAGGTAAAGGGCAGGTAATTCATGGCAAAAGCCTCTGGGCAGGAGAAGGGCAGAAACGGGGAGGGGCGCAGGCCGCTCCCCGCTGCAGGTCAACGCTGTGCAGTCTTGTTGTCCCAGCTCGGGATCTTGAACACCCAGAACGAACCACCCTGAGCCACCGGTTTGGTCAGCTCGGCCATGTCGCCGCCCCACAGCGGTACTGCACCGCCGTAGCCCACGGTCACGCCGATGTACTGCTCGCCGTCCTGCTCCCAGGTGATGGGCGGCGAGACGATGCCGCTGCCGGTCTGGAACTTCCACAGCTCTTTGCCCGTCTTGGCGTCGAAGGCCTTGAAGAAGCCGTCGCCGGTACCGGTGAACACCAGGTTGCCCTTGGTCGCCAACACCCCGGCCCATAACGGCAGGTGCTCCTTGTGTTCCCAGACCAGCTTGCCGGTGGTCGGGTCCATGGCGCGCAACGTGCCGACGTGGTCGTCGTACATGCGCTTGATACGGAAGCCCATGCCCAGATAAGCCGAGCCCTTCTTGTAGTTCACTTCCTCGGTCCAGTATTCCTCTTTCCACTGGTTGCCGGGGATGTAGAACAGCCCGGTGTCCTGGCTGTAGGCCATGGGGTTCCAGTTCTTGCCGCCCAGGAACGGTGGCGAGACTTCCACCGGCTTGCCCTTGGTTTCACCCGGCAGCGGCTTGGCCGGGCGTTGGCCGGGGTTTTCCACCGGGCGGCCGGTCTTCAGGTCGATATGGCTGGCCCAGGTGATGTTGTCGACGAAGGGGAAGGCGTTCTGCAGCTTGCCGTTGTTGCGGTCGACCACATAGAAGAAGCCGTTGCGGTCGGCGTGGGCGGTGGCCTTGACCACGTTGCCGTTCTTGTCCTTGTAGTCGAACAGCACCAGCTCGTTGTTGCCGGAGAAGTCCCAGGCATCGTTGGGGGTGTGCTGGTAGAACCACTTGACCTCGCCGGTACTCGGGTCGACGCCGACCTGGCCGGAGGTGTACAGGCTGTCGAAGTCATGCGGGTTGCCGTCCTTCGACGTGCGCGCCCAGGTATTCCAAGGGCCGGGGTTGCCAGCGCCGACAATGATGGTGTTGGTTTCGGGGTCGAAGCTCGCGCTTTGCCAAGGGGCGCCGCCGCCGTGGCTCCAGGCTTCGACTTTGCCGGTTTCGGTGTTTGGGTCGTCTGGCCAGGACGGCGCCTTGACGTCACCGGTCGGGGTGCTGTCCTTGCCGTTCAGGCGGCCCATGTGGCCCTCCACGAAGGGCCGCATCCACACTTCTTCACCGGTGTCCGGGTCGCGTGCGAACAGCTGGCCGACCACGCCGAATTCATCGCCGGAGCTGCCGTGGATCAGCAGCACCTTGCCGCTGGTCTTGTCCTTGATCAGCACTGGCGCACCGGTCATGGTGTAGCCGGCGCTGTGGTCGCCGAACTTCTTGTTCCACACCACTTTGCCGGTGCGCTTGTCGAGGGCGATGACACGCGCATCGAGGGTGCCAAAGTAGATCTTGTCGCCGTAGATCGCCGCCCCGCGGTTGACCACGTCGCAGCAGGGACGAATGTTGTCGGGCAGGCGGTGGTTGTAGGTCCACAGGCGTTTGCCGGTCTTGGCATCGAGGGCGAATACCCGTGAGTACGAACCGGTGACGTAGACCACGCCATCGCTGACGATGGCCTGGGATTCCTGGCCGCGCTGCTTCTCGTCGCCGAAGGAGTAGGACCAGGCCGGGGTCAGCTTGAACACGTTCTTGTCATTGACCTGGGCCAGCGGGCTCCAGCGCTGGGCATTGGTGCCCATGCCGTACTGCAGCACGTCCTGGGTGGTCAGGTGGTCATTGGCGATGTCTTCCCAGGTGACGTTCTTGCCGGCAGGTGCAGCGGGTGTGCTGGCCGCTGTTGCCACATTGCCCAGGGCCAGGCTACCGGCTATCAGCAGGACGCGCACGCTCAGGGCCAGCGGGGAAAGGGCGGGTAGCGATCTTATTGTCATGGTTGCAGTTCCCAGTGGAGGTTTTGGCCTGCACAGGGTGGGGCGCAGCGGCCATCGCGGGATACGGAAAAAGTCCCGCCCTTGCCGGGAATAGTTCCCGCACGGCACCTCAATTGGCCCTTCGCCACAAGCCCTACTACCAAGGGATTAAGGCCCGGCCACCAAAGCAGCATTCGGCCGCCCGCGGGCTGTTTCTAAGATGGCGGCACGGCCTCTGTGGTTGAGGCTTTGTGTGCAATGGTGAGGGCATAACAATGACAACAAAATGCAATGTGTTGCTGGCTGCTGGGTTGCTGGCCGCAGCCGTGCTGACCGGTACAGCCTGGGCCCATGGCAACGTGGTGCCCCAGGCAGTGGAGACCAAGGGCCTGACCCCGATCAAGGACACTGGCGTGAGCCTGGACGGCGACGGCTGGGCCGCGGTCAATCCGTACCGCAGCTCGCCCGAGCACGAAAAGGCCGTGGAAATCGGCGCCTCGGCCTACAACCAGAACTGCGCTGCCTGTCATGGCCTGGAGGCCAAGTCGGGTGGTATCGCCCCTGACTTGCGCATGCTCGATGCGGGTGATGCCGGCGATGAATGGTTCGTCGAGCGGGTACGCCACGGCGCGGTTCGCGACGGCCGCGTGTACATGCCGAAGATGGCCGACTACCTCAGCCAGGAAGCCCTGTGGGCGGTGCGCACCTACCTGGACAGCGTGCACGTCGAGGAGTGACGGCCATGCGTCTGTGGGCGGTGCTGTTGAGTGGCCTGCTGCTGTGTTGCGCGGCGGCCCAGGCGCAGGTGCGCAACTATGACGCGATCATCGCTGCCGGCGAGCTCAAGGTGGCAGTGTACAAGGATTTCGCCCCCTACAGTTTCCAGGACCACGGCCAGCCGCGTGGTGTCGATGTGGAGCTGGCGCAGGCCCTGGCCACGGCCTTGGGGGTACGCCTGCAACTGATCTGGGCGCCACCCGGAGAAAAGCTCGACGATGACCTGCGCGACTACATCTGGCGTGGCAGCCCGCTGCGTCATCAGCAATTGGCCGACCTGATGATGCGGGTGCCTTACGATCGCGCCTACGCGCAGCGGCGCAACGAGCTGGGGGAGCTGGAAAACGCCCAGGTGGTGATGTTCGGCCCCTATCAGCAGGAGCGTTGGCAGGTGGCCTACGATCGCCGTCGCCTGGCCTCGGTGGCCAGTGTCGCGGTATTCCAGCAGCATCCTATCGGGGTCGAGGTGGACAGCGTGCCGTCGTTCTACCTGACATCGGTGTTCAACGGCATGCTCAGCGCCAGGACCCACCATTACCCCAGCGTGCAGCAAGCTTTCGCTGCCATGCAGGCCGGCCAGGTGGACGCAGTGATGGCGATGCGCGGCGAGGTTGACTGGCAGCTGCACCAGGCCGCCGACCCGCAACTGGCCCTGGCAGAAAACGCTTACCCGAACCTTGGCAAACAGGCCTGGGAAATCGGCATGGCCGTACATGAAAGCAACCGGCAGCTGGCCTATGCCGTGGAGGAGGCCATGGAAGCGATGATTCGCGATGGCCGGCTCAAGGCGATGTATGCCGCATACGGCCTGCGTTACGAGGTCCCGGAGATGTATCAATAGGAGTGGCCATGAACTGGCGAGCAACTTTCCTGCTGGCCTGCTGGATGCCCTGGGCCGCCCAGGCTGCGACACAAGGCACCCACACAGACCCGGTGCCTTCTGTGATGTGGGACTTCTACCACAAGCAGTTGCTGGGGCAGGCGGCGTTCGTGTTCGATGACCGTGTGAAGCTTCTGGCGCCGCCCTTTGCCGAGGATGCACGGCAGGTACCGCTGGAGATCGACGCCCGGGCGTTCACGGGCGATGTGGTGCGGATTATCGCCTGGGCAGAACTGAACCCTCTGCCGCGCATCGTCGACTTTCAGCCCGGCGAGCGCGTATTGCCCTGGTTGTCGATCCGCATCCGCATCGAACAGGCCACACCGTTGCGCGCCGCCGTACTGACACGCGATGGCCTGTGGCACGTCGGTTCGACCCTGATCGATGCTGCCGGCGGCGGTTGTACCGCACCCAGCGTGGTGCGCACCCAGCCCGGCTGGGAGGAGCACCTCGGGGAGGTGCTGGGCGGGCGCTACCCGCGTGGCGACAGCAGCCGCCTGCGCCTGCAGGTGGCCCACCCGATGGATAACGGCCTGGTCAGCGGCATTCCTGAATTCTTTCTCAACCATGCCGAGTTGCAAGGTGCAGATGGCCAGCGCCTGGCCAGCCTGGAGCTGTACCCGGCGGTCAGCGAAAACCCCAACCTGGGCTTTGACATTCAGGGCCCTGGGCCAACACGGCTGCTGTTGCAGGACAACAGCGGCAACCAGTTCGAGGCGGCGCTGCCCTGAGCGCGTTGTCTGATTTCACCCTGACCCGAGGCACCGCCATGCGTTGGATCCTGCTGTTGCTGCTGTGCCTGGGGCTGCCGGCCCAGGCTGATCTGGCGTACCGGCTTACCCCCCGGCAGATCGCCGAGGGCACCTGGTTGCTGGAAGGCAGCACCGACAATTTCGCCAAGGCCAATGGCGGCAATGTGGTCAACACCGCGTTCATCGTCACCGACAGCGGTGTGGTGGTGATCGACAGCGGGCCGTCGAAGGGCTATGGCGAGGCATTGCGCAAGGCAATTGCCACCCTCACCGACAAGCCGGTAGTGGAGGTGCTGCTGACCCATCATCATCCTGACCATGTGCTGGGCAACCAAGCCTTTGCCGATGTGCCGATCGGTGCCCTGGCCGGCACCCGCGACCTGCTGCGCCAGCAAGGCGATGCCATGGCCGAGAACATGTATCGCCTGGTCGGCGACTGGATGCGCGGTACCGAGGTGGTGCTGCCGACCCGGGTGCTGCAGCCGGGCGTGCATGAGGTGGGTGGGCACCGCCTGAGGTTGCTGGGACTGGGCGGGCATACGGGTGCCGACCTGGCGATTTTCGATGAAAAGACCGGCGTGCTGTTTGCCGGCGATCTGGTGTTCTACGAACGCGCCCTGACCACGCCCAACAGCCCGGGGCTGGACGTGTGGCTCAAGGACCTGGATACCCTGCAGGCACTGCCCTGGAAACAGCTTGTACCCGGGCATGGCCCGTTGGCCGGTGATGCGCAGCCGTTCGTGCAGATGCGTGACTACCTGGGCTGGCTCGATGGCCTGATGCGTGATGGCGCGGCGCGCGGTGACGACATGGCCGAGATGATCCGCAGCCCCATTCCCGAACGGTTTGCCGGGATCAGCCTGACGCGTTATGAGCTGATCCGCAGTGTCAGCCACCTGTACCCGCGTTACGAGCGCCAGCAGTTGCAGCGCTTGCCATGACATTTACGGTGCCTGTGAGCCCCTGCGCCGTCCGTGCCGCGCTCTATGGCTGCCCCCGTCCATCGCTCAGGCCCCTACCAAGGAACTAGAAAACTCCGCACTGCGGGCAATTGTTGGCAATCGGGTCGGGACCAAGAATTCCCAGCACACCGGGAAATTTTCCCGGGCACAACAAAAAAACCAAAGGTAGCCGTCATGACCCGATCCCCACGTCGCCCCTTGTTCGCCGTGAGCCTGGTGCTCAGCGCCATGCTGCTTGCCGGCGCGGCGCACGCCGCTGTCAGCAATGAAGAAATCCTCCAGGACCCGAAGAACCCGCAGCAGATCGTGACCAATGGCCTGGGCGTCCAGGGCCAGCGCTACAGCCCGCTGGATCTGCTCAACGTCAATAACGTCAAGGAGCTGCGCCCGGTCTGGGCGTTCTCCTTCGGCGGGGAGAAGCAGCGCGGCCAGCAGGCCCAGCCGCTGATCAAGGACGGGGTGATGTACCTGACCGGCTCCTACTCGCGGGTGTTCGCCGTGGACGCCCGCACCGGCAAGAAACTGTGGCAATACGATGCACGTCTGCCGGATGACATCCGCCCCTGCTGCGACGTGATCAACCGCGGCGTCGCACTGTACGGCAACCTGGTGTTCTTCGGCACGCTGGACGCCAAGCTGGTGGCCCTGAACAAGGACACCGGCAAGGTGGTCTGGAGCAAGAAGGTTGCCGACCACAAAGAAGGCTACTCCATCAGTGCCGCGCCGATGATCGTCAATGGCAAGCTGATTACCGGCGTTGCCGGCGGCGAGTTCGGCGTGGTGGGCAAGATCCAGGCGTACAACCCGGAGAACGGCGAGCTGCTGTGGATGCGCCCCACCGTGGAAGGGCACATGGGCTATGTGTACAAGGACGGCAAGGCGATCGAGAACGGTATTTCCGGCGGTGAGGCGGGCAAGACCTGGCCTGGCGACCTGTGGAAGACCGGCGGCGCCGCGCCGTGGCTGGGCGGTTACTACGACCCGGAAACCAACCTGATCCTGTTTGGCACCGGTAACCCGGCCCCGTGGAACTCGCACCTGCGCCCCGGTGACAACCTGTACTCCTCCTCACGTTTGGCACTGAACCCGGACGACGGCACCATCAAGTGGCACTTCCAGAGCACGCCGCATGACGGCTGGGACTTCGACGGCGTGAACGAGCTGATCTCGTTCAACTACAAGGACGGCGGCAAGGAGATCAAGGCTGCCGCTACGGCCGACCGCAACGGTTTCTTCTACGTGCTCGATCGCACCAACGGCAAGTTCATCCGTGGCTTCCCCTTCGTTGACAAGATCACCTGGGCCACGGGCCTGGACAAGGACGGCCGGCCGATCTACAACGACGCCAGCCGCCCGGGTGCCCCCGGCAGCGAGGCCAAGGGCAGCTCGGTGTTTGTCGCGCCGGCCTTCCTCGGCGCCAAGAACTGGATGCCGATGGCCTACAACAAGGACACAGGGCTGTTCTACGTGCCGTCCAACGAGTGGGGCATGGACATCTGGAACGAAGGCATCGCTTACAAGAAAGGTGCGGCGTTCCTCGGCGCCGGTTTCACCATCAAGCCGCTCAATGAAGACTACATCGGCGTGCTGCGCGCCATCGACCCGATCAGCGGCAAGGAAGTGTGGCGCCACAAGAACTACGCGCCGCTGTGGGGCGGTGTGCTGACCACCAAGGGCAACCTGGTGTTCACGGGCACGCCAGAGGGCTTCCTGCAGGCATTCAACGCCAAGACCGGCGACAAGGTCTGGGAATTCCAGACCGGCTCAGGCGTGCTTGGCTCGCCCGTCACCTGGGAAATGGACGGTGAGCAATACGTTTCGGTGGTCTCCGGCTGGGGCGGCGCGGTGCCGCTGTGGGGCGGCGAAGTGGCCAAACGGGTCAAGGACTTCAACCAGGGCGGCATGCTCTGGACCTTCAAGTTGCCCAAGCAGTTGCAGCAAACGGCAAGCGCCAAGCCATAACGCCTGCCTACTGCCGCTTGCTGCCGCTGATCGGTGGCAAGCGGCCCTACTACCAAATGACGAGAGCCCCGCTGCCAACGATGCATTCGCCCGGCACGCGGGGCTTCTTACCATCGGTGCATCGCCTGTCGTGGGACAGGCACCGACCCGCAGAGGCTCAGCATGATCTACGCACAACCCGGAACTCCAGGCGCCGTCGTATCCTTCAAACCCCGTTATGGCAACTTCATCGGTGGCGAGTTCGTGCAGCCGTTGGCTGGCCAGTACTTCACCAACAGCTCGCCGGTCAATGGCCAGCCGATTGCCGAATTCCCGCGCTCCACGGCCCAGGACGTCGAGCGCGCCCTGGACGCCGCGCATGCCGCCGCCGAAGCCTGGGGCAAGACCTCGGTGCAAGACCGTGCGCGGGTACTGCTCAAAATTGCCGACCGCATCGAACAGAACCTGGAAGTGCTGGCGGTTACCGAAAGCTGGGACAACGGCAAGGCCATACGCGAAACCTTGAATGCCGACGTGCCGCTGGCAGCGGACCACTTCCGCTATTTTGCCGGTTGCATCCGCGCCCAGGAGGGTGGCGTAGGCGAGATCAACGAAGGCACCGTGGCTTATCACATCCACGAGCCGCTGGGTGTGGTGGGGCAGATCATCCCGTGGAACTTCCCGCTGCTGATGGCCGCCTGGAAGCTCGCCCCGGCCTTGGCCGCTGGCAACTGCGTGGTGCTCAAGCCCGCGGAGCAGACGCCGCTGTCGATTACCGTCTTTGCCGAACTGATCGCCGATCTGTTGCCGGCAGGCGTACTGAACATCGTCCAGGGCTTTGGCCGTGAGGCCGGCGAGGCGCTGGCCACCAGCAAGCGCATTGCCAAGATCGCGTTCACCGGGTCCACCCCGGTGGGCTCGCACATCATGAAGTGCGCGGCCGAGAACATCATCCCGTCCACCGTCGAACTGGGTGGCAAGTCGCCGAACATTTTCTTCGAAGACATCATGCAGGCCGAGCCGGCGTTTATCGAGAAGGCTGCCGAAGGCCTGGTGCTGGCGTTCTTCAACCAGGGCGAGGTGTGCACCTGCCCGTCACGGGCGCTGATCCAGGAGTCGATCTACGAACCGTTCATGGCCGAGGTGATGAAGAAGATCGCCAAGATCACCCGCGGCAACCCGCTGGATACCGAAACCATGGTGGGTGCCCAGGCGTCCGAGCAACAGTACGACAAGATCCTTTCGTACCTGGAGATTGCCCGGGAGGAGGGCGCGCAGCTGCTCACCGGCGGTGGTGCCGAGCGGCTGCAGGGTGACCTGGCCAGCGGTTACTACATTCAGCCAACCCTGCTCAAGGGCAACAACAAGATGCGCGTGTTCCAGGAAGAAATCTTCGGGCCAGTGGTGGGCGTGACCACCTTCAAGGACGAAGCCGAAGCGCTGGCGATCGCCAACGACAGTGAATTCGGCCTGGGCGCCGGCCTGTGGACCCGCGACATCAACCGCGCTTACCGCATGGGCCGCGGGATCAAGGCCGGGCGAGTGTGGACCAACTGCTACCACCTGTACCCGGCGCATGCGGCGTTCGGGGGGTACAAGAAGTCCGGTGTTGGCCGTGAGACCCACAAGATGATGCTTGACCATTATCAGCAGACCAAGAACTTGCTGGTGAGCTACGACATCAATCCGCTGGGCTTCTTCTAAACCGCGTCGCGGCCTTCGCGGGCTCGCCCGCCCCCACAGGTTCACCGCTGGTTCCAGAACCGGTGCAGAACCTGTGGGCGCGGGCGAGCCCGCAAAAGGGCCGGCACATGCATGGGCTACCCGTACCAACGCACCCCGCCAGCTCGTTCCAAAGTAGCATTCGGTCCGGTCCGCCCCCGTGCATTAATGCTTCTACCGGAATCCTCCGGCACAAGAAGAGGACTTGCCCTATGTGGACTAAACCCGCCTATACCGACCTGCGCATTGGCTTCGAAGTGACGATGTATTTCGCCAACCGTTGATGACGGCCCGGCCATCGCCACGGTGGCCGGATCCTCCTGGAGCATGTGCCTGTGAACCTGATTGATCGCCAGCAAGCCCTTGCCTTGGGGCGAGGCTTGCGCCTGGACTGGGAGCCACAGAAGGCTTGCCACGTGCTGTTGTACGCCGGGGGCATCATCGAGCTCAATGCCAGTGCCGGCTGGGTCCTGGCGCTGCTGGACGGCCACAGTACGGTGGCAACGGTCATCGACCGCCTGGCACAACGCTTCCCCGATGTACCGGGGCTCGAAGAGGACGTACTGGCGTTTCTGGAGGTGGCCCGCGCCAAGTCCTGGATAGAATGACCGGTAGCCCCGCTTTGGTCTGGTTGCTTTCGTGGTGGGATGCTTTACGCTGGCGGTTATCTTCCAGAACAATAAGAACAGGCTTACCAATGAGCCAGAGTTTCAGCCCCCTTCGCAAATTCGTATCGCCTGAAATCATCTTTGGTGCCGGCTGCCGGCACAATGTGGCCAATTACGCCAAAACCTTCGGTGCGCGCAAGGTACTGGTGGTCAGCGACCCTGGCGTGATCGCGGCCGGCTGGGTGGCGGATGTGGAGGCCAGCCTGCAGGCCCAGGGTATCGACTACTGCCTGTACACAGCGGTGTCACCCAACCCGCGGGTCGAAGAGGTGATGCTCGGCGCCGAAATCTATCGGCAGAACCACTGTGACGTGATCGTCGCCGTCGGTGGCGGCAGCCCGATGGATTGCGGCAAGGCCATCGGCATCGTGGTGGCCCATGGGCGCAGCATCCTCGAATTCGAGGGCGTGGACATGATCCGCGTGCCCAGCCCGCCGCTGATCCTGATTCCGACCACCGCCGGCACCTCGGCGGACGTGTCGCAGTTCGTGATCATTTCCAACCAGCAGGAACGCATGAAGTTCTCCATCGTCAGCAAGGCGGTGGTGCCGGACGTGTCGCTGATCGACCCGCAGACCACCCTGAGCATGGACCCGTTCCTGTCGGCCTGTACCGGCATCGATGCGTTGGTGCATGCCATCGAGGCCTTCGTGTCGACCGGCCACGGGCCGCTGACCGACCCCCATGCGCTGGAAGCCATGCGCCTGATCAATGGCAACCTGGTGGAGATGATCGCCAACCCCACCGATATTGCACTGCGTGAAAAGATCATGCTCGGCAGCATGCAGGCGGGGCTGGCGTTCTCCAATGCGATCCTGGGCGCAGTGCACGCCATGTCGCACAGCCTGGGCGGCTTCCTCGACTTGCCCCATGGCTTGTGTAACGCGGTGCTGGTGGAGCACGTGGTGGCGTTCAACTACAGCTCGGCGCCGGAGCGTTTCAAAGTGATCGCCGAAGTGTTTGGTATCGACTGCCGCGGTCTCAATCACCGGCAAATCTGCGGGCGGTTGGTGGAGCACCTGATTGCCCTGAAGCGTGCCATCGGTTTCCATGAAACCCTGGGCCTGCACGGGGTGCGCACGTCCGATATCCCGTTCCTGTCGCAACACGCGATGGACGACCCGTGCATCCTCACCAACCCCCGTGCGTCGAGCCAGCGTGATGTCGAGGTCGTTTATGGCGAGGCCCTCTGACGAGCAGCAGCGGGCGTTGGCCGGGCTGCTGGGGCTGGGTGACCACTCGGCGCGCAAAAGCCATTACCCGGAGCTGTCCGCCCGCCTGGACGAACTGGAAGCCGAACGCAACCGTTACAAATGGCTGTTCGAAAACGCCGTGCACGGTATTTTCCAGGCCAGCCTTCAGGACGGCATGCGTGCCGCCAACCCGGCGTTGGCGCGCATGCTCGGCTACGACGACCCGCAAGCGGTGCTGTTTTCCCTGACGGACCTGGCCGCCAACCTGTTTGACGGCGGTGCCGAGGAGTTACAGGCCATTACCGCAGTGCTCGCCCGTGAGCACAGCCTGCACGGCTACGAAACCCGTTTGCGGCGCAAGGACGGCAGCCATCTCGATGTGCTCATGAACCTGCTGCTCAAACCCGGCCATGAAGGGCTGGTGGAGGGGTTCGTTGCCGACATCACCGAGCGCAAGCTGGCCCAGCAACGCCTGCAACAGCTCAATGATGAACTGGAGCAACGGGTCGCTGCGCGTACCGATGAATTGCTGGAGGCGCGCGATGCTGCTGAAGCTGCCAACCGCAGCAAGGACAAATACCTCGCCGCCGCCAGCCATGACCTGCTGCAACCGCTGAACGCCGCCCGCTTGCTGATCTCGACCTTGCGCGAGCGGCCATTGCCAGAGGCCGAGCATGTGCTGGTGGAGCGGACCCACCAGGCCCTGGAGGGCGCGGAAGACCTGCTGACCGACCTGCTGGACATTTCCCGGCTCGACCAGGCGGCGGTAAAACCGGATGTGGCCGTGTACCGCCTGGACGAGCTGTTCGCGCCGCTGGTCTCGGAGTTCAGCTCAGTGGCCGATGCGGCGGGCCTGAAGCTGCACGCACGGATAGCCGACTACGCCATCAGTACTGACCTGCGTTTGCTGACACGCATCCTGCGCAATTTCCTCAGCAATGCCTGCCGGTACACCGACGAGGGGCGGATCCTGCTCGGGGCGAGGCGCCGCGGTGGTCATTTGCGGCTGGAGGTGTGGGATACCGGGCGGGGCATAGCGCAGGATCGGCTGCAGGCCATATTTCTTGAGTTCAACCAGCTGGACGTTGGCCGCGCTGCAGATCGCAAGGGCGTTGGCCTGGGGCTGGCCATCGTCGAGCGGATCGCCAAGATTCTCGGTTACCGGATTGAGGTACGTTCGTGGCCGGGGCGTGGTTCGGTGTTCAGCATCGAGGTCCCGCTGGGTAAAGAGGTGCCGCTGGCCGCTCACCAGGTTGTGCCGCTGCCAAGCGTCGGCAACCCGCTACCGGGCCGCCGCCTGTTGGTACTGGACAACGAAGTGAGCATCCTCGAGAGCATGGGCGCGCTGCTTGGGCAGTGGGGCTGCGAAGTGGTGACCGCGACCGACCAGGCAGGTGCCTTGCTGGCCTTGCAGGGGCAGGCCCCGGAACTGATCCTGGCCGACTACCACCTGGACCATGGCGTGGTGGGTTGCGAGGTGGTCAGGTATTTGCGTGAGCATTTTGCGGTTGCCATACCGGCGGTGATCATCACCGCCGACCGCAGCGATCAATGCCGGCGAGGCTTGCAGAAATTGGGGGCGCCGCTACTGAACAAACCTGTAAAACCGGGAAAATTGCGAGCTGTATTGAGCCAGTTGCTCCTGGTGCATTGATTGCGCAGGGCTCATTGGTGGCGCGGGTACTGCATTTGCCTGAAGTCTGCGCTGTACCTGTGGGAGCGGGCTTGCCCGCGAAAAGATGAAATGGGGTGGCGCTGTATAACCCCCTGATTTGCCCTGCGAACAAGTAGAGCCGTGAAGGCCCGTTGCGAAGTTTGGATCCAGTGATCAGAAAACTTTACCATTCGGTCAGCTTGCAAGAAATTAGCAAGCTAACTAATGCGGTTTTAAATACCGCTGGTCGGTGCTTTTGCTCAAGAAATGAACGATTACCCTGTTGATGGCTCATATTGGCCAGCAGGTGTATTCGCATGAACTGCACCTGGCATCTCTCAGGAAGTTATCAACCTTAAAACTCATGTGGGTCGCAGGGACTCACATGGGGATTTTTATTGTCTCTGATCATGGAGTAACGCCTATGCCCAACCGAGGCTCAACGGTTGAGTCGCTGTGTATTCATGTTTCAATCCGCTGTTTCAATTAACGATATGAATGGGGTCTTGCCGTTGCGATCACGCCGTTCGCACGCCTGTAGCACGGCCCGCTAGCGCTAATGCATTACGTGGAGAATTCGACGTGGAGTTTAATACAATTATTAGCCTGTTCGGGCAGAAAGAATCCATGGAGCTGGTGCGGTTGTCGGTTATTTATGTTCATTTGCTGGCCTGCTGCGTTGCCATTGGGCTGGTGTTTGCCAGCGATGCCGAGATGGTCAGGGACTTGTTGAAGGGGCATCAACAGGCCGGGCATGACGGTAGGCATATGGCACGTTTACAGAAGTCTGTAACGAACGCCTTGATGTTCTTGTGGCTCACGGGGGCTGCCGTCATCGGTATCGACTACCTTGAAAAAGGCATGGGTTACTTTGCCAATCCGAAACTTCACGCCAAAGTTATTATTGTCCTGTTGCTGACATTCAATGGCATGTTGTTGCACCGTTATGTCCTGCCGGCGTTACTCAAGGCGGGCTCTTTGCTTGACCTGAATATCGGCGTGCGCATGTTTGCACTGTTCTCCGGCGCGTTGTCCGGTGTGTCCTGGTTATATGCGGCAATGTTGGGTGTCGGTCGGCCGCTGGCCTGGAAGTATTCGCTGACCGAGTTGCTGCTGGCCTATCCAGTCATGATCCTGCTCGGCTTTGCCCTGATGGCCGCACTGACCCAGTGGGCGCGCAAACGCACCATGGCCAAAGCGACGCAAGCACCTGTCTGGCCGCTGGCGGGCATTCCTTGCTGATGGCCTGAGGCACTGCGACGGCGCCACGAACCGCAAACCTGGTTTGCGGCGCCGTTGCAGTGCCTGATGTGATTCAGCACGGCAAGCGTGCAACGCTTCCATGATCCGTTGCAAGACTGCGAACCGGCGCTCGCGGTTACAGGTTTGCCTGCACGCTGCGCCCTTTGGCCAGATAGGCGTTGAACTCATCTTCCGGCACCATGCTGCCCCCCGTTCCCCAGACGAGGTGTGTAGCCTGCTGCAGCTGGGTTGGGGTGAAGCCCTGGCGAGCCAGGTACTCGCCGGCTTGCAGCACCCGTAGCATACCGGGTACGCCGGCCAGGGCAGAGGGTTCCAGTTTGACCTTGTCCTGCTCATGGGCGATGACCATCAAGCGGTACAGCTCTTCGTCGGTCACGGTGTAGTAACCATCGATCAGCCGCTGCATGGCTTTGCCGACAAACCCTGATGGGCGCCCGACCGCCAGGCCGTCTGCGGCGGTGATATTGTCGATGCCGAAGTCCTGCACGCAGGTTTCATCATGCAGGCCGGTATAGACACCCAGCAGCATGCAGGGGGAGTGGGTGGGTTCGGCAAAGATGCAGTGCACCGCATCGCCGAACACCAGCTTCAGCCCGAATGCGACACCGCCCGGACCGCCCCCTACGCCGCACGGCAGGTAGACGAACAAGGGGTGATCTGCGTTCACCTGGATGCCAGCCAGGTCGAATTGCCGCGCCAACCGTTCGGCGGCGACGGCATAGCCGAGAAACAGCTGTGGGGAGTTTTCGTCGTCGACAAAATAACAATTGGGGTCTGAAGCCGCCTGCTGGCGACCCTGCTCGACCGCTACGCTGTAGTCGCACGCATGTTCTACCACGGTCACGCCGTTGGCCCGCAGCCTGTCCTTCTTCCATTGCCGGGCGTCTGACGACATGTGTACGCTCACCTTAAAACCCAGCTTGGCGCTCATGATGCCAATCGACAGCCCCAGGTTGCCGGTCGAACCCACGGCGATCGTGTACTGGCTGAAGAATGCGCGGGCCTGGTCGCTCGCCAGTTTGGTGTAGTCATCCGTTGACGTGATCAATCCGGCCGCCAGGGCCAGGTCTTCGGCATGCTTGAGCACTTCATGGATACCGCCCCGGGCCTTGATCGAACCGGAGATGGGCAGGTCACTGTCCGCCTTGAGCCACAGGCTGCCTGCGTTCTGCAGTGATCCTTCTTCGACAAGCACCCGGCGCAGCTGTGGCAGCGGGATGACAGGCGACTCGATGACCCCGCCGGCAGCGGCTGTTTCGGGGAACACAGTGGCCAGGTAAGGCGCGAACCGCTGCAGCCGCGCGCTGGCCGCTTGCACGTCGGCCGCCGTCAGGCCCACATCGTGCAGGGCTTCTGCAGCCTTGGCGATACCAGGGTTGAACCAGCTGGTCTGCTTCAGGGCAACCAGCTCGGCGATGATCGGGTGGCTTTGTTGCCAGGCTTCCAGGGTTTTTCCGTGAATCATGATTTCACCTGCAGTGCAGTCTGTGGGCCGCCAGCAGCAGTCTCGTGACAGGGGGAAGGCGCAGGATAACCCACGGAGTTTCGAACATTACACATTGGTTTTACTGAGGTGTTGCCTGTACCGGCCTGTTCGCGGGCTCGCCCGCTCCCACAGGCCATCACCGCCTTCAAGGCTTGCACAGTACCTGTGGGCACGGGCCAGACCGCGAAAGTGCCTGTCCAGGCACCAGAGGATCTGTACAGTTCGCTTACTCAGCCATAAGGCGGCGCTGGCAGTTCGGCCAGCAGGGTTTTCAAGCCGTCGCTCCACTGCCTGCGAATCTGCTGGTAATAGGCATCGTCGCTGGTAATGCGCTTGCGCGTCATGCTTTCCAGGCTGTTGTTGCGGTACACCAGCAAGTCCAGCGGCATGCCCACCGACAGGTTGCTGCGGATGGTGGAGTCGAACGAAATCAGGCCGCAGCGCAGCGCTTCATCGAGCGGCGTGCGGTAATCCAGGTTGCGGTCGAGTATTGGTCTGCCGTACTTGCTTTCACCCAGTTGCAGAAACGGGGTGTCCGGTGTGGCCTGGAAGAAATTGCCTTGTGCATACACGTTGTAGATGGCCATGGGGCCGCCGGCTATCTGGCCGCCGACGATGAATGAACTGCTAAGGTCGATATCGGCCGTGAGCTTGCTGCGGTCTCTTTTGACCACCTCGCGCAGGGTGTCGGCGACCAGCACCGTTGCATCGTAGAGCGTGGCAACGTTCAGCAGGTGGGGGCCGTTGCCCTGGGTGCGTTGCTGCAGCAGGTTTACCACCGACTGTGAGGTCGCCAGATTGCCGGCGGTCTGCAGCACGATCAGCCGCTCGCCCGGGGTGCTGAAGACGAACAACTTGGTGAACGTGGAGATCTGGTCGATGCCGGCGTTGGTGCGTGAGTCGCTGATGAAGACAAGCCCGTCCTCCAGGTGCATGGCGACACAGTAAGTCATGCGGTTTCCCTTGTGTTGCGTGTGGAAGGGTCTTGCCGCACTCGCGCGGCAAGACCGGTCTGACGCCAGCCTGTCACTGGCGATGCACGTGGACGCTGGCCTGCATCGATTCGGCGCCGCCGCCGCGGCGTACGCCCCTGACCGGACAGGCATCGAGGTAGTCCAGGCCCACCGCCAGCTTCAGGTGACGCTCTGGCCGGGTCAGGCGGTTGGTAATGTCGAAGCTGTACCAGGCTTCGTCGACCCAGGCTTCGGCCCAGGCGTGGCTGGCCAGGTGTTGTTCGTCCTCGGTGCACAGGTAGCCGGACACATAGCGTGCCGGCACCCCCAGGCTGCGTGCGCAGGCCAGGAAGGCGTGGGTGTGGTCCTGACACACGCCTGCGCCACCGTTGAAGGCTTCGATGGCCGTGGTGCCCACCGACGTGGCCCCAGGGCTGTAGGGCATGTGCTCGGCCAGGCCTTGCATCAGCCCGATCAGTGCTGCCCGGTCGCGGTGACTGCCACATTGCCGGGCGGCGAAAGCAATCAGGTTGTCGTCGGCCTGTGTCAGGTGGCTGCCGCGCAGGAACGGCAGGGGCGACTGGCTCTCGGTTTCGTGTTCGCAATCCGGGTCGATCTCGACCTGGCCGTGTGCGGTAAGCGCCAGGTGGCCATGGGGTTTGTCCAGCGTCAGCACATGCAGGATGTTGCCGTAAGGGTCGATCTGGCCCTTGACCTTGCAGGGCAGGTCCAGTTGCCATTGATTGATACGCTGGCGTTCGCTGCTGCGCGGCGTCAGGCGCAGGAACTGGATACTGTTGCACACGTCGCTGGCGTAGCTATAGGTCGTGTCGTGGCGAATGGACAGTTTCATACAACCTCCAGGTAGGAGTGATGGACGGCCTGGCCCAGTTGGTTGATGCGGCCAATGAAGTCGCTCAGCCAGGGGTGCAACCCGGCATCGAGGATTTCGTCGATTGCGGTGTAGCGCAGGCGCGCATTCAGTTCGGCGGCCATGCGCTGGGCGGCACGCCCGGTACTGCCCGGCAGGCCCGCCAGGATCAGGTCCAGTTCCTCGATGCAGGCATGCAGCGAGCGCGGCACGTCTACCCGCAACAGCAGCAGTTCGGACACCGGCCGGGCACTGGGCGCGGCGCGATAGAGCTCGTTGAAGGCCTCATACGAGGTCAGCGCGCGCAGCAGGGCGCTCCATTGGTAATAACCGCGGGCGGAGTCGTCGCTGACCTCTTCGGAAGCCTCGCCGAACATTTCATAGCGCGAATCGAGCAGGCGCAGGGTGTTGTCCGCCCGCTCCAGGAAGGTCCCCAGGCGAATGAAGCTGTAGGCATCGTTGCGCATGATGGTGCCGGAGGTCGCACCGCGGAACAGGTGCGACCGTTCCTTTACCCAGTCGCAGAACTGGCTGATGCCATAGCGACCCAGGCCGTTGCTGGCAATGTTGCGCATTTCGATCCAGGTGGCGTTGATGTTCTCCCACATGTCGGCGGTGATACGGCCGCGCACCGCATGGGCATTGGTTCTGGCGGCCTGCAGGCAGCAATAGATGCTGCTGGGGTTGGTGGCGTCGAGGGCGAAGAAGTGCAGCATGCGCTCGGTGTCGAGTTCATTGTGCCGACGCAGGTAGTCGTCCAGCATGCCCGAGGCCATCAGCGACATTGCCAGTTCGGCATGGCCGTCGCTGCGCCCGGCCTGGGGCATCAGCGACAGCGAGTAGCTGACCTCGAGCATGCGCGCGAGGTTTTCTGCGCGCTCCAGGTAGCGGGACATCCAGTACAGGTCGGAAGCGGTTCGCGAAAGCATGGCTCAGTCCTCCACCACCCAGGTGTCCTTGGTACCGCCGCCTTGCGACGAGTTGACCACCAGCGAGCCTTCCTTGAGCGCCACGCGCGTCAGGCCACCGGGCACCAGGCGGGTTTCACTGCCCGACAACACGAACGGGCGCAGGTCGATGTGACGCGGTGCGATGCCGCTGTCGACGAAGGTCGGGCAGGTTGACAGGCACAGCGTCGGTTGAGCGATATAGGCGTGCGGGCGGGCTTTGATGCGCGCGCGGAAGTCCTCGATCTGGGCTTTGGTCGAGGCGGGCCCGACCAACATGCCATAGCCGCCGGAACCTTGGGTTTCCTTGACCACCAGTTCGGGCAGGTGGGCCAGTACATGGGACAGGTCCGCCGGCTTGCGGCACTGCCAGGTCGGCACGTTGTTCAGGATCGGTTCTTCGCTCAGGTAAAAGCGGATCATGTCGTCGACAAAGGGGTAGATGGATTTGTCATCGGCCACGCCAGTGCCGACCGCGTTGGCCAGTACCACATTGCCGGCGCGGTAAACCGAGATCAGCCCCGGCACGCCCAGCATCGAGTCAGGGTTGAAGGACAGCGGGTCGAGGTAGTCGTCGTCCAGGCGACGATAGATCACGTCCACCTGGTGGGGGCCGGCCGTGGTGCGCATGTACACATGCTCATCACGTACGAACAGGTCGGCGCCTTCGACCAGCTCGATGCCCATTTCCCGGGCCAGGAAAGCATGCTCGAAATAGGCGCTGTTGAAACGGCCGGGCGTGAGCAGCACCGCGGTAGGGTTGTCCAGTGGACTGGCGCTCTTGAGCGTGTCCAGCAGCAGGTTGGGGTAGTGATCGATGGGCGCGATGCGCTGGGCGGCAAACAGTTCGGGGAACAGGCGCATCATCATCTTGCGGTCTTCGAGCATGTAGCTGACGCCGCTGGGGGTGCGCAGGTTGTCTTCCAGCACGAAGTAGCTGCCGTCGCCGTCACGTACCAGGTCGACACCGGCAATATGCGCATACAGCCCACGGTGAAGGTCCAGGCCCTGCATGGCGATCTGGTAGCCCTCGTTGGCCAGCACTTGCTCTGGCGGGATGATGCCGGCCTTGAGAATGTGCTGGTCGTGGTAGATGTCCTGCAGGAACAGGTTCAGCGCCTGTACCCGTTGAATGCAGCCACGCTCGACTGTGCGCCATTCGCTGGCGCGGATGCTGCGCGGGATGATATCGAAGGGGATCAGGCGCTCGGTATCCTGCTTGTCGCCGTACAAGGTGAAGGTGATGCCAGCGCGGTGAAACAGCAGGTCGGCCTCGCGTCGGCGCTGTTCCAGCAACTCCAGCGGGGTGTTGGCCAGCCAGCGGGCGAACTCCTGGTAATGCGGGCGGCAAGTGCCGTTCGCTTCGTACATTTCATTGAAAAAAGCCCGGGACATACCCACTCCTTGCCGCCGTTGCCGGCAGCTTCATTGCGGTTCATCTGCGTCTTTCAGGGTGCTGCCTTGCTGGGGTAAGTGGGAGCTGTGTCTCGCGTTAACCTCGGTTTCGGTAGATTGCCTGTGCGTTGAGTACAACCAGTCTGTGCAATAAAAGTGCCGAATACGCCAGGCGGTTCTGGCGATGCAGGAAATGTGAGGGGCGCACCCGATGTGTGCTGCCTGGCCGCAAGGGCCGGCGCATCAAAAAAGGGCGCTTTTGATCCGGGCGCGGGTTTTGAACCGAAATGGGGCGCAGGCCGGTGCCCGGCGGGACAAAAAGGAAATAGTCCGGGTGCATGACTTGGGGGGAAGGGGGCATGCATCGAGTGCCGCGCGGGCGGCACCCGATTGAACACACGCTGAATATCGCGAGGCGAGCGCCTTCAGGCCCTCAGAGGCAGGCGTAGACCACCAGCTCCACCAGCATTTCTTCCCGGGCGAGGCCCGCCACCACGACGGCAGCGCGGTTGGGGTAGGGTGCCTGGAAATACTCAGCGTACACGGCATTTACAGTTGCCAGATAGCGGCGGTCAGTCACGTAGATCAGTACCTGGGTCACGGCATCCAGCGAGCTGTCAGCGGCTTCCAGGGTGTGGCGCAGGTTGTCCAGTGTCTGGCGGGCCTGTGCCTCGATGCCGCCGGCAACCACCTGGCCCTGCGTATCGATTGGGATCTGGGCCGTGTACAACGTACCGTTGCCGACGACCGCCCATTCCAGTGGCGCCCTGGAGGCGAACAGCTCGGTCTTTATTGCATGCTTCATGGGTTGTTTCCTCAGTGGCAAGGGTGTTCAGTCGGCGTCGCTGCCGCCGCCTGCACCGTGGCGGCGTGAGGCATCGGTGCTCTCGACAAGGATGTGTTCGGCCAGCTGCCTGAGCCTTTGCCAGGTATGTTCGTTGACGGTAAAACCTTGCTGCAGTGAGCGTTGCGGGTCGGTTATCGCCTGGGCGGTCTGGCCTGCTCGGGTGAACAGCACCGTTACGTCTTGCGCGGCCGCTTCAATGCCCCGGGGCCGGGCTTCACTGCTCAGTTCCGGGCGCGGCATGCCGGCGGTAAAATCGGCCAGGTGGTATTGGCGGGCGTCCTCCCAGCGGGCTTGCACGTGCAGCCCCTGCACAGCTGCCCGGCTCAGGTAGCCCAGCAACAGCAAACGGTTGTGGCAGTGGCGGATGCGCAGTTCGGCCTGACCACAGCGCATGGCCTTGGCGGCCGCCAGTTCCACCACCGTCGCGGCGCAGCGCAATACGCTCTGGCCCTTGGCGTCGATCACCAGCAGGGCGTTATCCTCATGGCACAAGGCGTATGGCCGTGCAGCTTCGGCTTGCAGATAAAGCAACGCCTTTTCCAGTGCACCGACGCCATCGAGCCCCTGCAGTTGCAACCAGCCCACGAGTTCGGCGGCATCCTCGCAGTCGCCCGGGGCGAAGCCCATGCCTTCGAATGCCTTGCGGCACATCACCTGTAATTCGTTAAGCGATACGCGCATGGTCAAAGCTCCCTTTGCGGCATGACTGCGAAATTCCAGTCGTCTGCGAACGGCTGACCGATGTCGCTGACCAGCGGCGCGCCCTGGAACAGCGTGATACGCACCCAGCGGCTTGACTTGGGGTCGAATTTCCCCGCGCCGAAAAATGCCAGTTTGCAGCGCAGCAGGTGAATCGGCAGCATGTCCCGGGCCAGCAGATTGGCACGGATTTCACCGAAGTTTGTTTTTGCCATGCCCTGCAGGCGGCGTACCGCGCCCTTGAACCTCGGTTGGGCGATCAGGAAGTGAGCGGTCAGCGCCTGAGGCTGCCGTTGCAGGTGCTCCAGCAGCGCGCCATGGCACTGCTGGATATTGCGGGCAATACCCAGCTGCATTTCTTTTTCGGCCCCTGGCTCCTCTGCGCGAATGCCCAGGCGCGGCTCTTCTTTTTCAGCTGAGCGGTACCAGAAGAAGTGCTCCGCATCGGCAGCACTGAAGTCGTAGCGCAACGCCCAGCCATACTGCTGCTCGATGAGCTGGCGCAGTTGCCCAAGGGGCATCTGGGCGTCCAGCTGCCAGCTTTCGTTGACCCCCATGTGCTCGGCCAGGGGCGTGACCTGCTCGGGGTACAGCTCCAGCAGCAGGCTGACCAGAAGCTCCTGGCAGCCCACCCCCGTGTGTAATTGCGCCCAGGCCAGCAGGTGCGGCCAAAGGCCCGCGCCGTCGGCTTGCGTGCCAAGCCAGGTGGCCAGTAAAGCAAGCTCGGCCAAGGTTTGCAGGTTCTGCTCATGCTGGCGCTGGTCTTCGGTCCGGGACTGGCTCAGGTGCAACTGGGCGCGCGCCAGCAATTGCTGCAGGCGTGCCAATTGGTCGGGCTCCGCCGACTGCGCCAGCACCAGGGCCAGGGCCGTTTCCCGCGTACTGATCCAGTGCTCCACCAGTTGAGGGTGGTTGATCAGAAAAGGGGCCATTCCCAGCCCGGTCGCGTTGCCGACCCCCAGGTAGCGTTGTAGCGCCGGGGCCAGTTGCACTGCCCGCTGCGGGGCGAGTGCCCGGGCCATGTGGTTGATCTGCTCGATGCTGAAGTGTCGCAGCAGGTAGACGGTGAACATCTGCGCGCTGAACGGCTGGTTGAAGTCCGGGTTATCTTGCAGGCAACCAAAATCGGCGATGCCGAACTTGCCGTTACCGTAAACCGCTGTGGTGCGATACAGGTAGCCGACTTCAGCCAGTTGTTGTGGATCGGGCTGGCGTCCTTCTGCCAGCGCCGCCAGAAACCGGTCGAAATTGCGCAAGCTACGGTTGGCCCGCGACAACACCAGCACGCGTGCATCGAAGCGACCGGCTTCCTGCAGCGGCACGTTGCGTTGCAGGTCGGCCAGTTGTGCCGAGTCGACATCGCCGGCCACCAGCACGAAGCTGACGTCCCACTGGTCGGCGATGACTCGATCGCTGCGCTTTTCGGGCGGCAGGTAGGCCGAGAAGATCACGCAGTGGTAATGGCCGTTTGGCGTTTCGATGCGGTAGATCGCAGTGCCGAAGCCTTGGCCATCGAGGTCGAAACAGCTGCGCCGGATTTGCCAGCGCTGCTGCATCATCCGCCGCATGCTGCTGCGCACGAAGCTTAGCGGGCTCTGGAAGTGGCTACCCAGCCGGGCCAGGTCCATGACTTGGCTGGCAGGGCGCAACGCGGGTATTGCAGGCACGCTGTTGGGCATTGTTGTTGTACCTGGATGGATCATGTTCAGACGCCTTGTTCACGGGCCATGTGTCGAGCGATGCGCACGGCATCCCACAGCGCTGGCAGGATCACCAGCGACACCGGCACCGCGGTGATGACAATGAAGGATTGCAGGGCCGTCACCCCGCCTGCGCCAATGGTGATCAGTACCACCGCCGCCAGGCCCATGCCGATTGCCCAGAAACCGCGCAACCACTTCTTCGGTTTATCGTTGCTGGACATCGCCAGCGCCACGGTGAAGGCCATAGCGTCGCCATTGGTGGCCACCGAGATGAAACTCAAGAACAGGAACAGCGCGCTGACAAGGCCACCCAGTGGCAGGTTCTGCGTCACTCCCAGCAACAGGTCTTCAGGCTTGGCGCCATGGGCGGTGACGATGCCTGGTGTTTGCAGCTCCAGGCCGATCCCGGTACCGCCCACCACAGTGAACCAGAACATGGTCACCAGCGGTGCGATGATCGACAGCGTCATGATGATCTCGCGGATGGTGCGGCCCCGCGAGATCCGCGCGACATACAGGGCCACCATGGGCGCGTAGCCGATGAACCAGCCCCAGTAGAACACCGTCCACCAGTCCAGCCATTTGGGGTCGGCGCGGAACATCGTCAGGGGGATGAAGTGCTCCACGTGCAGGGCAAAGGCCGCCGGGAAACCGCCGAGGATGAACAGCGTCGGTCCGAATACCACCATGAACAGGGCCAGGCCGATCATCAACCAGACGTTGATCTCGCTGACAAAGCGGATGCCTTTGAGGCCCACCAGGCACGAGACGGTGTACATCGCGGTCACCAGGACAATGGTCAGCGACTGGGTGACGATAGTGTTGGGCAGCCCCCACACAGCGTGCATGGCGCTGCTGATCTGCAGGCCAAGGAAACCGATCGGACCGATGGTGCCGGCCACTACCGCGATGATTGAGGCAGCGTCGGCCAAGGTGCCGATCGGGCCCTTGAGCGCTCGCTGGCCGAACAGGGGGTAAAGCAGGGTGCGCGGCGCCAGCGGAAGGCCTTTATCGTAATGCAGGTGCATCAGCACGATCGCCAGCAGGCTGCCCAGCACGGCCCAGGCCAGGAAGCCCCAGTGCACGAACGATTGCGCCAGTGCCGCGGTGGCCGCCGCTTCGCTGTGCGGTTGCAGGCCGGCGAAGAAGGGCGGTGGGCTGGCAAAGTGCATCAAGGGTTCGGCAGCGGCCCAGAAGGCGCCACCACCTGCCAGCAGGGCGCACATGATCACGGCGATCCAGTTGAAGGTGCTGACGTCCGGGCGCTGGGTGACCCCGCCCAGGCGTACACGCCCGCATCTGGAAAAACCAATGAACAGGCTGACGGCGAAGGTTGCCAGCATCAGCACTTGCCAATAGAGGCCAAAGGCCTTTGTCGACCATGCGAACAGGGTATTGACCAGCGCCGACACGGTGTCGATGTCGATCAGCGCCGCCAGCAGGAAGGCGCCTAGGAATCCGCCGCTGATCAGGAACAACGGCCAGTCGATATCGCGTGCCATAGGCAGGCCCATGGCCTGGCCGTCGGCCTGCAAGGTAGTTGGGTTTTTCATGAAACCTCCGGAACCTGCGATTCTTTTTATTGTTGATGCTGTCCGTGCAAGGGGTTCAGGCCTGTGCCGTGGTGGCGGTCTCCAGCAGGCGCAACCAGTTCAGCCCCATGATGTTGCCCACGTCGTGCTCGGCAAAGCCGCGGGCGCGCAGGCCCTGGGCAATGTTGCGGAAGTCGCGGCTGTCGCGGAACCACTGCAAGGGCGCCGGCCAGTTGGCGTTGTCCCTGGAGCCTTCGCCGTAGTCCTTGTCCTTGCTCCAGCGGCCGTTGCGCATCCATTCCAGCACCGACAAGGGTTGCGCCTGGCACAGGTCGGTGCCGATGCCGATGTGCTGCACACCCATCAGGTCGGCGGTGCGCGCGACCATGTCGCAGAAACTTTCCAGGCTACAGTCCGAGGCACCCTTGAGGTGGAACGGGTAGGTGCTGAACCCCAGTAGCCCGCCGGACTCTGCAATCCCGCGTAGCACCGCATCGGATTTGTTGCGCTTGGCGGCGTGGAAGCTGGCAGGGTTGGCGTGGGAGATGATCACCGGTCGGCTCGACAGTTCGATGGCCTCAAGCGTGCTTCGCTCGGCGCTGTGAGACATGTCGATGAGCATGCCGACGCGGTTCATTTCGGCGATCACCTGGCGGCCGAAGCGGCTGATGCCGTTGTCCTCGCGCTCATAGCAACCGCTGGCCAGCAGGCTTTGGTTGTTGTAGGTCAGCTGCATGACGAACACCCCGAGCTGGCGGAAAACCTCCACCAGGGCAATGTCGTCCTCGATCGGCGAGCAGTTCTGGAAGCCGAAGAAGATACCCACCCGGCCCTCCTCGTGGGCCAGGCGGATGTCGCTGGCCGTGCGCACCGGGCGGATCAGCTCGGGCCATGTCTCGAAGCGGCGGTTCCACTCGCCCAGGCGTGACAGGGTTTCGCGGGCGTTTTCGTGGTAGGCGATGGTGGCGTGCACCGCGCTCAGGCCACCGGCCTGCATCTGCTGGAATATTTCCTGGCTCCAGTTGGAGTACTGCAGGCCGTCGATCATCAAAAGGTCGTGCATGGCATGTATTCCTTCAGGGCCGCAGGTAGGTGGTCTTGACCACGGTGTAGAAGTCGCGAGCGTATTGCCCCTGTTCCCGGGGGCCGAAACTCGAGGCTTTGCGGCCCCCGAATGGCACGTGGTAGTCGGTCCCGGCGGTGGGCAGATTGACCATCACGCAGCCGGTCTGGGCGCGGCGCTTGAAGTGGCTGGCGTGGCGCAGCGACTGGGTGATGATCCCGGCTGTGAGGCCGTACTCGGTATCATTGAGCGTGGCCAGCGCCTCTTCAAAATCGCGCACGCGGATCACGCAGGCGATGGGGCCGAACACTTCCTCGCGGTTGATGCGCATGTCGTTGCGGCTGTTGATGAACAAGGCCGGGCGCATGTAGTAGCCATCGCAGGCCAATTGCAGGCGCTCGCCGCCTTCTATCAGGGTGGCGCCTTCGGCCTGGGCCAGTTGCAGGTAGGCCAGGTTCTGTTCCAGCTGGCGCGCGTCAGCGACCGGGCCGATCTGGACGCCAGCCTCCAGTGCATGGCCGACCTTGAGCTGGCGCATGCGCAGGCGCAGCGCCTCGACGAAGCGGTCGTGGATGCCGTCGCAGACGATCAGCCGTGATGACGCAGTGCATTTCTGCCCAGTGCCAAAGAAGGCCCCGTTGAGCGCGCATTCCACGGCCAGTTCGAGGTCGGCGTCGTCCATGACCACCAGGGCATTCTTGCTACCCATTTCCAGCTGGCAGCGCACCAGGTTACCGGCGGTGGCCACCGCTACGCGTCGGCCCGTCTGCAGAGAACCGGTGAACGTCAGGGCATCGATCTCGGCGGACTCGATCAGGGCCTCGCCGACGTCGGCACCGCTGCCCATCACCAGGTTGAAGGTACCGCTGGGCAGGCCCTGACGGCTGATGATCTCGGTGAGCGCCCAGGCACTGGCCGGCACCAGGTTGGCCGGCTTGAACACCACGGCGTTGCCGAAGGCCAAGGCCGGGGCGATTTTCCAGGCGGCGGTGGCCATGGGGAAGTTCCATGGGGTAATGATGCCCACCACACCCACCGGTTCGCGATGCACTTCGATGTCCACCCCTGGGCGCACCGAGGCGGCAGTCTCGCCCATCTGGCGCAGCACTTCGGCGGCGTAGTAATGGAAGAACTGGCCACTGCGGTTGACCTCGCCGATGCCTTCGGCCAAGGGTTTGCCTTCTTCTCGCGACAGCAGTTCGCCGAGTTCTTCCTTGCGGGCGATCAGCTCGTCGCCGATGGCCATCAGCACTTGCTGGCGGCTTTCCAGTCCACTGGCGGCCCACAGGGGTTGAGCGGCGCGGGCGGCCTGAATGGCCTGGCGGGCCTGTTCGGCGCTGGCCTGATGGTACTGGCCGATCAGGTCGCCAGTGTCCGAGGGGCTGTAGTTGCCCAAAGTGGCGTGGCCTTCACACCACTGGCCATCGATGTAGTTGTTGTAGGTCTTGTGTGACATGGATGAACGCCTCCGTTTGCATGGCATTCATCATGCGAGCAATATGCAGCAAATAAAAATTAATAAAAAAAATGCTTTGATAAGGAATGCTAACCATGTTGCCCGAGCTGAAAATCGCGCAGTTGCGTTACTTCGTACTGGTCGCCGAACACAAGAGTTTCCACGCGGCCGCCCGCCAGGCCTTTCGCACCCAGCCTGCGATATCCCTGGCCCTGCGTGAACTGGAGCAGAAGCTGGGGCAGGCACTGGTCGAAAAGGGCGGTGGCCGGGTAGAGCTGACGCCATATGGCGAGCATTGCCTCCCGTTGTTTCGTGGCTTGATCGAGCACCATGACCGTATTGCGCGTGAAGCCATGCTGTTTGCCCGGCATGAAATCGGCCAGGTCAGCATCGCCACCGTGCCTTCTGTGGCCAGCCGAATGCTGCCAGGGCCGCTGGCCCGCTTTGTGGCCGCGCACCCCAATGTGCAGGTCAGCATTCAGGACGGCACGGCCGAACGTGTGCAGCAGTTGCTCGCTCAAGGGCAGGTTGATTTCGGCATCAGCAGCCTGTGGGTGGACGATGACCAGCTCGAATTCGCCCCCATCGTGAATGATCAGGTTGGCGTGGTGTGCCGCAGCGACCACCCGCTGGCGCAGGCGGGGGGGCAGCTGCATTGGGCGCAGTTGCTGGGCGTGCCGATGATCCGCAACGGTACCTCGCAATTACTGGCGGGTACCGAGGCCGAGGGTTTGCTGGCCGATAGCCGGCTGTTCATTTCCAACATGATTTCGTTGATCGCCATGCTGGAGGAGGGGGTAGGGATCAGTACCTTGCCGTACCTCGCTTTTCCGCAGGAGAACGAAAAACTGGCGTTCGTGCCCCTTGTGGAGCCCAAGGTAGAACGGCACATCGGCATGCTCACCCGCAAAGGGCGCAGCTTGTCACCTGTGGCGGGGGCACTGATGGCGTTTCTGCAAGTGCAGTTGGCGAAGGCTGGCTGATTCGTTGGCGGTAGGGGCATGGCGCGCCATGGCCGGCACTGAGGTTCGCAAACGCACGCCCGGCTTTCAGAGAACCGGGCCTGAAGGCACGCTGACACCTGCCAGCGTGGTGAACGAAATATCCTTGGCCGTCAGCAGAAAATCACGCACGTACGGCACCTCCAGCATGTCACTGCGCAGTGCCGCATAGAGATTTGCCTGCAGGCCGTGTTCGCCAAGGCGCTTGGCAGTTACATAGCCGCGCGAACTGTATTCGTGCACGGCCCAGTTGGGCAGGCAACAGACGCCGCGCCCGGACGCAACCAGTTGCATCATCATCACGGTAAGTTCTGAGGTGCGGACCTGTGCGGGCTCGACGTCGGCGGGGTCTAGGAAGCGGGTGAAGATGTCCAGGCGGGGGCGTTCGATCGGGTAGGTGATCAGTGTCTGGGTGGCGATATCGGCGGGCTCCAGGTACGGCTTGTGGCGCAGGGCGTGGTGGTTGTCGATGGCCAGCAGCGCCTCGTAGCTGAACAGAGGCACGTAGCTGATACCCGGCAATGTCACCGGGTCGGAGGTGACCACCAGGTCCAGGTCGCCGCGCTCCAGGGCTGGCAGTGGCGCGAAGGAAAAACCGGAGGCGAGGTCCAGTTCCACCTCAGGCCAGGCGCCGCGGAACTCATCCACTGAAGGCATCAGCCACTGGTAGCAGCTGTGGCACTCGATGGCGATGTGCAACCGTCCGGCGCAGCCCCCGGCCAGCTTGCCCAGGTCCCGTTCGGTATTGCGGATCTGAGGCAGCACCTGATCGGCCAGCTGCAGCAGCTTCAGCCCGGCGCTGGTGAAGCGCACCGGCCTGGATTTGCGCACGAACAGTGGCATGCCGATGCGCTCTTCCATATCGCGGAACTGGTGCGACAGGGCTGATTGTGTCAGGTGCAGGCGCTCGGCGGCCTCGTGCAGGCTGTCGGTTTCACGCAGCGCGTGGAGGGTTCGCAGGTGGCGTAAATCGATCATGAGTAAAATGGCGGATCAACGCAGTAATGGCGGGTTTTCTTCACTGCAGCGTGATCCTGACAATTCCTTTGCTGGGTTTTCCGTGAGTGGGGTGAGGCTCAAGCCGCGTGAGGCGCGGCGAGGTTGCAGTACTGCCCCTTGAAATACAGCAGCGGCTGCGTGGCAGCAGTGGCCTGCAGGTTCAACGCTTTGACTTCGCCAATCACGATCAGGTGGTCCCCGGCGGCATGTTCGGCGTGAATTTCGCAATCAAGCCAATGCAGGCTGCCGGCAATGATCGGGTTGCCCAACGGCGATGCTTGCCATTCGACGCCGTGCCACTTGTTGGCGCCGCGCCGGGCAAACTGGTTGGAAACGCCGACCTGTTCACCTGACAGGATGTTGACCGTGAAGCGGCCAGCCTGGCGAATCTTCGGGTAGCTGGCCGAACGGGACATCACACTGAATGACACCAGCGGCGGGCTCATCGATACGCTGTAGAACGACTGGCAGGTGAAGCCGATCGGCTCACCTTCGTGGTGCGATGTAATCACCGTGATGCCGGATGCGTAGTGCCCGAGTGCCTGGCGAAAAGTCGACGGCTCGATCGCCGTACCGGAAAGCAACATGGTAGGTCCTGTGGCTGCATTGATTTCAGCGTGCGTTAGCGAGTTCCTGACGGACGATGGCTGCGCCTGCACTCAAGGCCTTGAGCTTGCCGCTGGCTACCTGGCGAGGCAGGGGCGCCATGCCGCAGTTGGTGCAAGGGTAGAGCTTGTCGGCATCGACGAATTGCAGTGCCTTGCGCAGGGTGGCGGCGACCTGTTCGGGTGTTTCAATGACATGAGTGGCCACATCGATGGCGCCGACCATGACTTTCTTGCCGCGAATCAGCTCGAGCAGGTCCATCGGAACATGCGAGTTATGGCATTCCAGCGAAATGATATCGATGCTGGACTGCTGCAGTTTGGGGAAGGCCTGTTCATATTGCCGCCATTCTGAACCGAGGGTCTTTTTCCAGTCGGTGTTCGCTTTGATGCCATAGCCATAGCAAATATGGACGGCCGTTTCGCACTTGAGGCCCTCGATGGCCCTTTCGAGGGTAGCCACGCCCCAGTCATTCACGTCGTCAAAGAAAACATTGAATGCCGGTTCGTCGAACTGAATGATGTCCACGCCCGCGGCTTCCAGTTCTCTGGCTTCCTGGTTGAGAATCTTGGCGAACTCCCAAGCCAGTTTCTCGCGGCTTTTGTTGTGGTTGTCATACAGTGTGTCGATCATGGTCATGGGGCCGGGCAGCGCCCACTTTATCGGCTGTGTGGTGTGCTGGCGGAGGAACTTGGCATCTTCGACAAACACCGGCTTTTGTCGAGCGACAGCACCCATAACCATTGGTACGCTTGCCTCGTAGCGGTCACGGATTCTGACGGTTTTCCGTTGCTCGAAATCAACGCCGCTGAGGTGCTCGATAAATGTGGTGACAAAGTGCTGGCGGGTTTGTTCACCGTCACTGACGATGTCGATACCGGCGTGTTGTTGTTCTTGCAAGGCCAGGCGCAAGGCATCCTGTTTGCCTTCGATCAGTTGCTCGTCTTGCAACTTCCACGGGGACCAGAGTGTTTCGGGTTGAGCAAGCCAGGCGGGTTTAGGCAGGCTGCCGGCCGTGGAGGTGGGTAGCAATGTGTTCATGAACAGTGACCTTGTGCTTTGAATGTTCAACGTGCGTATTGAGCGGACCATCGCGCCAGCGTGGCCTGGTAGGGTTTGACAAATTGCTCCTCGGCAAATTTGCCCTGCTCGATCGCCAGGCGGCTGCGCTCTTCCCGGTCGTAGACAATGCGCGTGAGCGAGTAGTCCTGGTTCTTCAGGCTGGGCTGGTAGGCCTTGCCTGCAGGAGAATTGGCGTTGTAGATCTCGGGTCGGTAGATTTTCTGGAAGGTGTCCATGGTGCTGATGGTGCTGATCAGTTCAAGGTCGGTGTAGTCAGCCAGCAAGTCGCCGGCAAAATAAAACGCCAACGGGGCGACGCTGTTCGGCGGCATGAAATAGCGCACCTTCAAGCCCATTTTCTTGAAGTATTCATCCGTCAGCGAGTACTCATCCTGCAGGTACTCAACACCTAGCACAGGGTGCTGATTTTCGGTGCGCAGGTAAGTCCTGCTGCTCGATACGCTCAGGCAGATAACCGGTGGTTTGCTGAAATGCTCCTGGTAGGTTTGCGAGTTGACGAAGCATTTGAACAGGTTGCCATGCAGCTCGCCGAAATGATCGGGTGTGCTGAAGGTCGACCGATGCTTGTTATGCTCCAGTAACAGCACGCTGAAGTCGTAATCGCGCACGTACGAAGAGAAGTTGTTGCCTACCATGCCTTCGAGGCGCGTATTGTTTTGGCGGTCGACAATATGGGTTTTCAATATCTCGATCAGCGGCAGTGCATGGCCGTGCTGCGCATTTTCAATATTCATTTCCACCGATATGATGTCCAGCTCTACGCGGTAGCGATCATGTTCGGGGTTGTCCCAGTGCGCCAGCGCGTTGAAACGGTTATTGATCATCGTCAAGGTATTGCGCAGGTTTTGCTGGCGGTTTGCACCCCGTGCCAAATTGGCGAAGTTGGTCGTGATGCGGGTGTTTTCGGCAGGGAGATAATGTTCGTCGAATGCAATGCGCTTGACGGTGAATGTTGGCGCTTTTTCCATGGTTATGGCTTCCAGGTGCCTGAGTGTGAGCAACTCAGTGCTTGTCAGTTGCGTAGGCTGAGTCGTTCACACCGTAATCTTGATGTGTTTGATTGAGGCGTATCCTAGGCGGGGCGCTGCATGAATGATATTGAAGTTATTTCACAGGTTTTTTAGCCCTGTTCATGATGCGTTGCCTGGACGACTGCGGCATCATGGCTGCCTGGCCTTCACCCCACCCAGGAGACAGCGATGATCAAAACCGGCGATCAACTGCCCGACGTTACCCTTTATCAATACAACAGCGACGCAGGCGCCTGCGCGATCGGCCCAATGGCCTTTTCCATTCGCGAGCGTTGCAAGCACAAGAAGGTGCTGATATTCGCGTTGCCGGGCGCGTTCACGCCGACGTGCTCTGAACGTCATGTTCCCGGTTATGTCGCGGCGGCCCCTGCGTTATTCGCGGCTGGCATTGACGAAATCCTGTGCGTCTCGGTGAACGATGCCTTTGTCATGAACGCCTGGGGCAACAGCATGCAGGTCGGGGATGCGGTCAAGATGATCGGCGATGGCAATGGCGAATTCAGCGAGGCGCTGGGCCTGACCCAGGACCTTTCGGCACGCGGTTTGGGGCGGCGCTCGCAGCGGTATGCAATGTTGGTCGATGACCAGGTAGTCCAGTACATCGCGGTTGAAAGCCCCGGCAAGTTCGAGGTCAGTGATGCGGCCAGCCTGCTGGCTGTGTTGCGCTAGCCATACCTTTCAGGCCTTGCCGACAACGGCTGTCAGGGCTGCCAGAACACTTTTCGAACCGGCCGCTAACAACAAGGTATAAACGGTTGAAACTTCACCAACTCAGGGCGCTGGTCGCCATTCATAACGCAGGCAGCATCCTCGAAGCCTCCAAGCTCATGCACATTACTCAGCCCGCGCTGAGCCGTTCGATCAAGGAGCTGGAGCGGGAGGTGGGGTTTACCCTGTTGCAGCGGTCGCACAAAGGCATGGCCCTTACCGAGGAAGGCAAGCGTGTCATCCGCCATGCCAACCTCGTGGTAGAGAGCATACGCCGCCTGCAGATCGAAGCGGCGAGCATTCAGGATGCGGCGCTGGGCGCCGTGTCGATCGGGGTTACGTCGTTGACGGCGATGCTCGATGGCGTCGATGAAAGTATCCTGGCCTTTCGGCGCAAGTACCCGCGGGTGAAGATCACCATCACCGACCTGCGTCCCAGCCAGATCCTGCAGCGCTTGCGCGATGGCAGCCTGGACTTTGCCATTACTTCGCAGCAACCGCTGAGTCGGCTGAGCCTGGACTGGGAGGCGCTGGGCAGTATCAAGGGCAGGGTGATTTGCCACGCCTCGAATCGGCAGAAGTTCAGCCAGTCACTGCGCACCTTGCAATACGCCCCCTGGATCAGCCTGGACGAGTTGTCGGACCAGGCTTCGCAGTTTCACCAACTGTTCGAAGCCAATGGCCTTCGGGTGCCACAGAACACCGTTGAATGCACTTCAGTGATGATGGCGCTAAAGCTGTTGAAGAACACGGAATCGTTGATGACCATCAGCGAGCTGGCGGTGGACCAAGGGTCTACCTACGGTATCGATTGCGAGTTCGTCGCCATGGCGGTGCAGGAGTTGATTCCGGATTACCCCATCAACCTGGTCTGCATTGACCGCCACAGCCTCACGGCGCCTGCCCAGGAGCTGTTCCACAGCTTGCGCGGGCAGGTGCTCAAGCAGACCCGACCCGTGGGGTCAGAAGTGGTAGTACATGCCTAGCGAGACGTTGCTTGGGTTATCGCCCGCCTGGTCCACCGGGGTCCCGGCGTAGGTGACCGACGAGGCGCGCTGGTTGGCGATCATGCCGAGGCGTCCATAGAGGGCCCAGCGAGGGTTGATGAAATGGTCATAGCCGATCATCACACCCCACGCGTCCTTGTCGCGGGCGCTGACCAGGCGTTGCATCACCGCCAGGCGCAGCACGTCCAGTTCGCCCACTGGCGCCATCATGCCGAAAGTGTACAGCGTGGTGCTGGGCGTGCCGGCCTGGTCCACATCCTGACGCTGCCAGGTGAGGCTGGTGGCCAGCGGGCCGAAATCGTAGAACGCCGACAGGCTCTTGAAATCGTTGGCGGTCTGGCGTGAAACGCCGCCGTCGTCCCACGGGTCGCTGTAGTAACGGTTGTAGGAGGCCAGCAACATCACCCGGCTGTTGCGGTACTGCAGCCGGGCGCCACCGCCACGCACGGTGCGCCCAGCGCTGGCGGCATCGTCGAAGCCGAAGCTCAGCGCGGTACCGAGGCTGAAGCCGCTGAAGGTCGGGCTGGTGTAGGCCAGGGTGTGCTTGGGGCGCAGGTCAAGGTAAAAGGCGCCCTTGCCGGCGGCAGGCAGGGCCAGGTAGGTGTAGGGCGAGCCATAGGTGGCCAGGAACGGGTCGGCGTAGGTGGGCGTGGCCATGCCGTAGGTCTTGCCGAACTCGAGCTTGCCCAGGGTGCGCGAGCGCAGGGCGACTGTCGCCAGGCGCAGGGTACCGACGGTGTCCCAGGTGCCCTCCAGGGCCTCGCCATTGAGGTTGAAACCCTCCTCGACGTCAAGCTCCACGACGGTATCGGGGTCAAGCGCCTTGCGTGCGTACAGCCCGAGCTTGTTGGTCCAGGCGCCGCCACCGGCCAGCCTGAAACCCGAGTGGTGCTGTGAGTCGTGATAGCTGGCGAATGCGTCCACGGTGCCGTACACCTTGAGCGTGTCATCGAAGCCGTAGTCCAGCCCGTAGTAACCAAAACCCGGCGCAATCCGCGCGAGCGTCGGAAAACCCTCTGCCTGTGCCTGCGCAGCAAGGCAAGCCCCTTGGATCATCAACAGCAACGACGTAATGCGAGTGTTCATTCACGACTCCAGGCCAGCACGGTGATGGGGTGGCTTTAGCGTCGGTGAACAGAACGTTGCAGCGTGATTGCTTATTCGGTCAGGTCATGCCGTTTGGTTAATCAGGGGCTGGCGCGGCGTGTGGATTGGCGAGCGCATCCGCGTTAGACAGGCTTGGTACCCGCGTCAACGCTGCGCTACGGATGCTGATCTGTGGGCGTTATTGGGGCCGCGCGCGGAGCGAGGGCGGACTGTGCGCCAGCTCAGGGCAATTTGGCCAACGATCGCGCCAGCTAATTAATCATTGGTTATCCCTATGCCGAAACTGCAAGTGTATTGGGTGCCCGATTGGCTGATATTCGCTGCACGCCGCGATTTGCCAACGGAGACAACAATGATCAGACCGCTACCCACATCGCCGAGCCTGCAAAAAGGTGCGCATTCAGCCGCGCAGGTATCGTCCTCCCGTAAAACCTTGGTCGCCTGCTCGTTGGGCAATGCGCTGGAAATGTACGACTTCACGATCTACAGCTTCTTCGCTGTACTGATCGGCAAGCACTTCTTCCCCTCCGACTCGGCCATGGCGTCGTTGTTGATGTCGCTGGCCACCTTTGGCGTCGGTTTCCTGATGCGCCCGGTCGGGGCGATGGTCATCGGCCGCTATGCTGACCGGCATGGACGCAAGGCCGCTTTGAGCCTGACCATCGGGCTGATGACCCTGGGCACCGCAATGATTGCCTTTGCGCCCACGTATTCACAGATCGGGATTTTCGCCACCTTGCTGCTGGTGACCGGCCGGCTCATCCAGGGCATGTCGGCAGGCGGGGAGATCGGTACCGCGTCGGTGTTCCTGATGGAATCCAGTGCAGTCGGCAATCGCTGCCAGAGCGTCAGCTGGCAGGCCGCCAGCCAAGGCTATGCCGCCTTGGTAGGGGCCGGCTTTGGCCTGGCCCTCAGCCAGTTGCTCGACCCCACGGCGCTGGAAAGCTGGGGATGGCGCATACCGTTCATCTTCGGCCTGCTGATCGGGCCGGTCGGTTGGTACATACGCACGCGGTTGCCGGAAACCCATGAGGCCGCACCGGCGCAGAAGGCAGAGCAGGGGCTGGATGCCGAACTGCTCAAACGCATCGCCCAAGGCATCGGCCTGATGGCCAGCTCGACCATTGGCATGTACCTGTTCGTGTTCTAC
Organism: Pseudomonas sp. USTB-Z; assembly: GCF_019691255.1. Taxonomy (NCBI): domain Bacteria; kingdom Pseudomonadati; phylum Pseudomonadota; class Gammaproteobacteria; order Pseudomonadales; family Pseudomonadaceae; genus Pseudomonas; species Pseudomonas sp. USTB-Z. The sequence goes on along the minus strand of NZ_JAECZP010000002.1, from coordinate 372,688 downwards.
ATGCCGACCTACCTGACCACCGCCTTGCATTATCCACCCGGCAGCGCGATGGCGATTGCCTGCATCAGTAGCGGTTGCATGGCTGTCATCTGCCCGTTGGCCGGCAAATTCGCCGACAAGTATCAGCTCAGAAAACGCCTGCTGGTGTGGGCGGTCGCCGCGCCGGTGGTGTTGACCCTGCCCGTGTTCTATCTGCTTGGGCACGTGCAGCACATGGGCCTGGCCATGATGGGCGTGGCGATCCTGATCTTGCCGACCTGTATCGGTGCCGGTGCGTTCTTCGCGCTGATCATGGAGGGCTTCCCGAAGGCCAGGCGCTCGTTCGGCACCTCGGTCAGCTACAGCCTGGGTGTGACCCTGTTCGGTGGTTTTTCGCCGTTGGTGGCCACTTGGCTGATTGCAGCGCTGGGCACGCCGTTGGCGCCAGCTTACTTCTTGCTGGCCGGCGGCATCGTCAGCCTGGCCTGCCTCAGGTACTTCCCCGAAAACAAAGGATGCGAGTGATATGGGTATTTTGCAGAGCAATCAAACACGGGGCTCAGCTGCCGAGCTGAATGAGTTCGTCATGCTGCGCCGGCAGATCCACGCTGCGCCGGAAATTGGCGGCGACACCCCCGATACAGCGGCCCTGGTAGCCGACAAGCTGCAAGCGTTGGGCTATGAAGTGCATCGCAATGTAGGTGGGCATGGTGTGGTCGGCGTGCTGAAAGTGGGGGACAGCCCGCGCAGCATCGGTTTGCGTGCAGACATGGACGCACTGCCCATGGGCGAAAAGAATGCGTTTGCGCATGCCAGCAAGATCCCCGGCCGGATGCATGCCTGTGGCCATGACGGGCATACCGCGATCCTGCTGGCAGCCGCTGCGCAACTGGCGGCTACACGCCAGTTCAACGGGACGTTGAACGTGATATTCCAGCCCGACGAGGAAGGCCTGGCGGGGGCCAAGGCGATGATCGACGACGGCCTGTTCGAGCGTTTTCCGTGCGACTCGGTGTATGCGCTGCATAACATGCCCGGCCTGCCGGTGGGCACGTGCGTGGTGCAGGCGGGGCCCACCATGGCGTCTTCCGAACGCGTCAGCATTCGGATTACTGGCAAAGGCGGGCACGGTGCGATGCCGGAGCTGTCGGTAGACCCGGTGATGGCGTTGAACAGCCTGATCAGTGGCATCCAGACCATCAAGTCGCGCAACCTGAGCGTCGAGGACTACGCCGTGATCAGCATCGGCATGATCCAGGCCGGCACCGTCTACAACATCATCCCTGACGAGGCCTGCATGTTGCTGAGCGTGCGCACCGACACGGCCCAGACCCAGCAGAAGATCAACAGCCGCATTGACGCCCTGGCCAAGGGGCACGCAGAAAGCTATGGCGTGGAGATCGAGGTGCAATTCACCCAACTGGCGCCCGCCTTGTGCAACAGCGATCACGAAAGCGCGTTGCTGCGTGACAGCCTGAGGCCGTTGTTCGCCGACGGCGCGCTGCTGGACAAGATGCCGAAGAAGGTCATGGGCACCGAAGACTTTGCCTACATGTTACAGGCGCGGCCTGGCTGTTACTTCATGCTGGGCAATGGCACGGGCGAGTTCCATGGGTGCTCGGTGCATAACCCCCACTACGATTTCAATGATGCGTTGGTGAAAATTGGCGCTGATTGTTGGGTGAAGTGGGTTCAGGACTATCTGCGTTGACCCCTTTGTCGGGGCTTGCCGGGGCTTGCACAGCTCCGGCAAGTGCCGCCTTTGCCGTGGAGAATGCCCTGCGGTGCAGGGCACCGGCTTCGCCGGTGTTCGCGGGCAAGCCCACGGCTGCAGGCTGGACTGCCTTTTGACCCTGGGGCATCTGCGTCGAAATAGTCTACGCTTCCAGCCGAAGCGCATCGTGACAGGCTTCATCCCGTTATCGTCGCTCTGGCGATTCACACCGACGGACCAGGCTCGGTCCAAAGAGGGTGCTGCAATGGCGACTATCGACACCGAGAACCTTGCAAAGGGGCTGCAGCAGGTTGAAGCCTGCTGGCAGGCGTATACCTCCTCACAGCGACTTATTGAGGGCCTTGAAGGGTGCGACCTGAGCAGTGCCATTGAAACAGCCAACCGCGATTTCACCAGGTTTCAGAACCAGTGCCAGCTTTTTTATGCCGAAGTGCGCAAGAGGGCCGCGGATGCGGACAAGCTGGAGAGCGACATGGCACGGTATCCCCATTACTTTCAGTGATGCCTGATTGAACGTCGCGCTGTGCCTGGGTTCTGACAAGCAAAGGGTACAGCGAGGACGCTTTCATGAGCATCGAACGCAGCATTCCCGAGCTTGAAGCCTGGTACGCCCAGTACGACGACATCAGTTACCGGCGCGCGTCACCGGATGCCTACCACCATGAACTGCTTCGCACAGCCGAGGCCCTGCGCGACGATGGCGCCATCGACTGGGACGACTGGTTGGCGCTCAAGGCGCTGGCCGATGAAGCGCATATCCGCGCGCTGGAAGATGCCGTGCAGGCCCATGTGAGCGACCCGGACGCATGAAAGCGCTGAAGATTGCCACCTTCAACATCAATGGCATCCGCAGCCGTTTGCCGGCGCTGCTGGCCTGGCTGGAGCGGGAGCAGCCCGACATTGCCTGCCTGCAGGAGCTGAAGGCGGCCGATCAGCAGTTCCCTCGCGCGGAGCTGGAGGCAGCAGGCTATGGCAGCCTTCATCATGGGCAACCGTCATGGAACGGCGTGGCCATTCTGGTGCGGGGCAGTGATCCGCTTGAGGTTCGCCGCGGCTTGCCCGGCCTGGAAGAGGACAGCCAGAGCCGCTATCTGGAAGCGGCAGCACACGGGGTGTTGGTCGCTTGCCTCTACCTGCCGAACGGCAATCCGCAGCCCGGGCCCAAGTTCGATTACAAGCTGCACTGGTTCGAATGCCTGATCCAGCATGCGCGCAGCCTCTATGAAAGTGGCCACCCCACGCTGCTGGCAGGGGATTTCAATGTCGTGCCCACCGACATGGACATCTATAACCCGCGTTCCTGGCTGAAGGACGCACTGCTGCAGCCTGAGTCGCGAGCGTGTTACCAACGACTGCTTGATCAGGGCTGGCTCGATGCCATACGCCATCTGTACCCGGACGAGCGTGTCTACACCTTCTGGGACTATTTCCGTAACCACTGGGCCCGCAATGCCGGGTTGCGGATCGACCACCTGTTGCTCAACCCCGAGCTTGCGCCTTATCTGAAGCGGGCGGGTGTCGATGCGTGGGTGCGTAACGAGGCCAAGGCCAGCGACCATGCACCCGTCTGGATCGAGCTGGGCACGCGTCGTGCCCGGTCATAGTCAATTCAGCACATGAACGAGCGCCGGGCTGAGGCGTTGCGAGAGTAACCGACTTCAGATTGCATTCAGATTCGACCCCGATAATTTCCTCCGTCGCACCCAGGCGGGGAAATTTCATGACTCAGACTCATCAATGGCACAGTTTGCTTCCGTTACCCATCGGTAGCCATGCCGATCATCAGGCGCATCTTTCTCTTCACCTCAGCGGCGATCATGGGCGAGGCGAGCTGGAGCACTTCATACACGAGCGCTTTGCCAGTGTGCATCAGGCGGATGTGCAGCATTACCTGCCGGAGCTGCTTGCCTTGCAGGGTAGCCACGGTCGCCTGATTGCGGCGGCGGGCATGCGACCGGCCAGCGAGGGGCCGCTCTTTCTCGAGCGGTACCTGGACGAGCCTCTGGAATCCGCTGTTTCACGGGTAACCGGTGCCTCACCGGATCGCAACTGCATGGTAGAAGTAGGCAACTTGGCCTCACTCAGCGCCGGCAGCGCTCGAATAATGATCATCGCCGTGACGTGGTTGCTGGCGATGCGCGGTTTGGAGTGGGTCGCATTCACGGGCGCCGCGACACTGTTCAACAGTTTCCGGCGACTGGGGCTGGTGCCCACTGTGCTGGCCTCAGCGGATCCTGCGCGCTTGCAGGGCCAAGTCGACCAGTGGGGGACCTACTACGACCAGCGACCCCAGGTATTCGCCGGCAACATAGGCTTTGGCTTCGATGCCCTGAAGCAGGCGGGCATGTTCGAGCGGCTTGGGTTTCCCATGTTAGCCCTGGAGACCGGCCATGCGGCATGACCTGTCTGCCTTTCAGGCACTGTTGCGCCAGCACGCGCTGGAACATCCTGACGCCGTGGCCGTCCAGGGCGATGCGCAGCGTTACACCTACCGGCAACTGCTCGACGAAGTCGAATATCGTGCGGGCTGCCTGCGTAGCCAACCACCGGGAACCTTCGCCGTGGTGCTGGATAACGGGCCCGAGGCGCTATTCTGGGATTTGGCGGCACTGTTCGCCGAACGCGCCAGCGTGACAGTGCCTTCGTTTTTCAGCGCGACCCAGTTCCAGCACTGCTTGCAGCAAAGCGGGGTCACGGCGGTCGTGTGCGAGGCGCAGTGGGCCGAACAGCTCATGGCGCTTGGCTTTGACCTGCAGGCACCCGCTGGCGTCTGGCTGCGTGACAGTTTTATCGCCCCGGCGCTGCCTGAGGGCACTGCCAAGATCACTTACACCTCCGGTAGCACCGGCACGCCCAAAGGCGTGTGCCTGAGCGCTGAAACCCTGCTGCGTGTGGCGCATGAGCTGGAGGCCGCCAGCCGCCCAACCGAGCCGCAGCGATACCTGGCGGTATTGCCACTGGGTGTTCTGCTGGAAAACCTGGGCGTCTACGCCGCGCTCATGGCTGGCGCTTGTGTCCAGCTCTATCCGCAGCAGCAGTTGGGGATGGGAGGCGCGAGCCAGGTCGATTTCAAGCGCCTGCTGGGCGCAATCGCCCTCAGTGGTGCGCAGAGCCTGATCCTTGTGCCGCAACTGCTGATGGGGTTGGTGACAGCGATCGAACGCGGGCTGATGCGGGTCGGCCCTCTGCGTTTGGTGGCGGTAGGCGGTGCTCGGGTATCGCCAAGCCTGCTCGCGCGGGCCGAGGCGGTCGGTTTGCCAGTGTTCGAAGGTTACGGCTTGTCTGAGTGCGCCTCGGTAGTGGCGCTCAACCGCACAGGGGCTGTGCGCCCTGGGAGCGTCGGCAAGCCATTGCCGCATGTGCAGGTGCGCATTGCCGACGATGGCGAAGTTTTGGTGGCCGGCTCGATATTGCTGGGCTACCTGGGAGAGCCGCCGGTAACCGGGCAGTGGTGGGCAACAGGCGATGTAGGGCACCTCGATGAGGAGGGCTACCTCTACCTGGATGGCCGCAAGAAGCATCAGTTCATCACCAGCTTCGGGCGCAATGTCAACCCGGAGTGGGTAGAAGCCGAGCTGAGCCAAAGTGGCGTGATCGCCCAGGCTTTCGTGCATGGCGAGGCCTTGCCACGCAACCTTGCCTTGCTCTGGCCGCTGGATCCCGGCATCAGCGACGAGGCCATCGAACAGGCCGTACAGCAATGCAACGCGCGATTGCCCGATTACGCCAGGGTGCACGCCTGGCGCCGCTTGCCAGTGCCTCTGAGCACGCTTGACGAAACCCTGACTGCCAATGGCCGCCCGCGACGTGAGGCGATCTTGCAGCGTTACCACACCCTATTGTCCGACATCTCGTTGTGAGGTTCACAATGTCCTTTTTCGACACCCTGCAAGTACAAACCGCCCAAGAGCGTCAGGCGCTGTTCGCCGTACCGGTGATCCGCGAAGCGCTGGCCGGCCAGGTCAGCCTGGACAGCTACGTCGCCTTCCTGACCCAGGCCTATTACCACGTGCGCCATACCGTGCCGCTGATGATGGCCTGTGGGGCTCGATTGCCGCTGCGGCTGGAGTGGCTGCGCGGCGCGGTCTGCGAATACATTGAAGAGGAGTACGGCCACGAGCAGTGGATCCTCAACGACATCAAAGCGTGCGGCGGTGACTGGGAGGCCGTGCGCGATGGCCAGCCGGTGCAATCCATCGAGCTGATGGTCGCCTACCTGTACGACCTGATCGCCCGTGGCAACCCGGTCGGGTTGTTCGGCATGGTCAACGTGCTCGAAGGCACCAGCATCGCCCTGGCCACCCAGGCGGCGGGCGTTATCCAGAACACATTGGCACTGCCAGACCAGGCGTTCAGCTACCTCAGCTCGCACGGAGCGCTCGACCAGGAGCACATGGTGACCTACAAACAGTTGATGGACCGCCTCGACGATGCCGGAGACCAGCAGGCCGTTCTCCACGCGGCCAAGGTCGTCTACCGCTTGTACACCGAAATGTTCCAGGGCTTGCCGCGTGCCGGGCAGCAAGAGGTGCACCATGCGTTTGGCTGAGTCCGCGGTGATCCTCACCGGCGCCAGTGGGGGCATAGGCCTGGAGCTGGCTGAACAGCTCTGCGCTGCCGGTGCCCAGGTGTTGGCCGTCAGTCGGCATATGGGCAAGCTGGCTGGCCTGATGAACCGGTACCCTGATCGTCTGCGCTGGCAGGAGGCCGACCTGCGCAGCCCGTCAGGGCGCGAACATGTCATCGAGCGGGCACGCGAGATGGGGGCTGTCAATGTGCTGATCAACGCGGCTGGCGTGAATCGCTTCGCTTTGCTCGACCAGCTGGATGAGTATGCGCTGGATGAGCTATTGGACATCAACCTGAAGGCCCCCCTGCAGCTGACACGCGCCTGCCTGCCGTTGCTGCGCGCTCAGCCCAAGGCGTTGGTGGTCAATGTCGGGTCGACCTATGGCTCGATCGGCTACCCCGGCTACGCCACCTACTGCGCCAGCAAGTTTGCGCTGCGTGGTTTTTCGGAAGCGCTGCGCCGCGAGTTGGCCGACACCACAGTGAACGTGCTGTATGCCGCCCCCCGGGCGACCCGCACAACGATGAACAGCAGCGCTGCGACTGCGCTCAATCAAGCGCTGAAAGTTGGCATGGACGACCCGGCGGACGTCGCCCGTGCTGTGCTCCAGGCGGTGCAATCCGAGCGCACCGAGCTTTATCTGGGGTGGCCGGAAAAGCTCTTCGTGCGTATCAACGGCATGTTGCCGGGCATGGTCGATCGCGCACTGCGCAAGCAATTGCCAGTCATTCGCCGCTATATCGGTAGCCACTCCAAGGAGTCGAACAAATGAAGCGTCTGTTCATTGCCAGCTTGCTGGCATTTGCACCCTTCACCTGGGCATTGGACCAGGCAGGCAGCCAGCGCCTGAGTGATCTGCAGCAGCGCTGGGCGCAGATTCAGTACCAAATGCCCAAGGACAAGCGTGCCGACGCTTTCGAAAAGCTGGCCGGCGAAGCAACAACGTTTGTTCGTCAGTATCCCGGCACACCTGAACCCTTGATCTGGGAGGGCATCATCAACAGCAGTTGGGCGGGGGCGACGGGTGGCCTCGGTGCACTGGGCAAGGTCAAGGCGGCGAAAGCCAGCCTGGAGCAGGCCATGAAGCTGGACCCCAACGCTCTGCAAGGTTCGGCCTACACCAGCCTGGGCACGCTGTATGATCAGGTGCCCGGCTGGCCTATCGGTTTCGGTGATGCCGAAATGGCCGACAAGATGCTGCGCAAAGCCCTGCAGATCAACCCCAACGGTATCGACAGCAACTATTTCTGGGCTGATCATCTGTATCGGCAAAAGCGCTACCCTGAAGCTACCGCAGCCCTGCAGAAAGCCTTGCAGGCACCGCCCCGGCCGGGGCGTGAGTTGGCTGACCAGGGCCGGCGTGCCGATATCGATGCTTTACTCAAGGCCATCAAGGACAAACAGGACTGAACATGCGGCTGTTGCTGGTTGAGGATGACATTGCACTGGGGGAAGGGATCTGCGATGGCCTGCGCCAGGAGGGGTACACCCTCGACTGGTTGCGTGACGGTGTCAGTGGCTTGCATGCGCTGCAGCACGAGACCTTCGACCTGCTGATCCTGGACCTTGGATTACCCCGTATGGATGGCATTGAGCTACTCAGGCGATTACGCGCCGGCGGCGACAGCTTGCCGGTGCTGATCCTCACCGCGCGGGATGCCCTCGATGATCGCATTGCCGGCCTGGATGCCGGTGCCGATGACTACCTGGTCAAGCCTTTCGACCTCAACGAGCTCAAGGCACGCTTGCGTGCCTTGCTGCGGCGCAGCGTCGGGCGCGCCAAGGTACTGATCGAGCATGCCGGGGTCAGCCTGGACCCGACCACCCAGCAAGTGCATTACAACGGCGTCGACGTTGTGCTCACCCCCAAGGAGTACGTGCTGTTGCATGAGTTGCTGGCACATCCCGGCAAGGTATTCACGCGTGAGCGCCTCACTCAACTGCTGTATGGCTGGGATGAAGAGCCGGAGAGCAACACGCTGGAGGTGAACATCTACCATCTGCGCAAGAAGCTGTTCAACGGCCTGATTCGCACGGTGCGCGGCATTGGCTATCTGGTCGAGGTCAAGGCATGAGCTCGCTACGCCAGCGTACGCTGTGGCGCGTGATGCTCTTGCTGCTACTGGGCACCGGCCTGCTCGCGCTCTATAACTACCATGACAGCAGCCACGAAATTAACGAGGTGTATGACGCGCACCTGGCCCAGAACGCGCGTTTGCTGCAAGGCGTCATGAGCATGCCGGTACAAGAGGGCTCGCGTGAGGCGCTGTATCAGGCCTTCAACGATGCCTTGGGCAAAGCGGGGCGGCACCAGGTGGGGCACCCTTACGAAAGCAAGCTGGCATTCCAGGTCTGGGGTGAAGGCATGGCGTTGCTGGTGCATACACCCAGTGCGCCGCCCATTGACCCACCACCCACTGCTCCAGGGTTCTACGACTTTTCCAGTGGCGGTGAACAATGGCGCGGGTTCGTTTTGCCGGTGCCGGAAAAGCACTGGCTTATCTGGGTGGGTGAGCGTGATGATGTGCGCTACGACCTGATCGACCGCATCGTTCGCCACACGCTGTTCCCGTTCCTGCTTGGCAGCCTGGCGTTGGCACTGCTGGTGTGGGCTGCGATCGGCTGGGGGCTGCGGCCACTGCAGAACATGGCCAATGTCATCCGCAGGCGCCATGCCGATTCGCTGGAGCCGCTGCAACTGGTACCGCTTCCCACTGAACTGGAGCCCATGCAGGCGGCCATCAATCGCTTGCTGGCGCAGATCGACGATCTGCTGCGGCGTGAGCATCGCTTCATTGCCGATGCTGCCCACGAAATGCGTACGCCTCTTGCCGTACTGCGGCTGCACGCGCAGAACGCGCTGGCCGCCAGCAATGATGCCGAGCGCCAGAAAGCCCTGGGCTTTCTTGTGGGCGGGGTCGATCGGCTGACACGGGTGGTCAACCAATTGCTGACATTGGCCCGCGTCGAGCCAAGACTGGGGCAGCGAGCCAGCACCCGGATCGACCTGGCCGAGGTCGTCACCGAAACCCTGGCTGAACTCACCCCATGGATACTGGACCGTGGCCTGGAACCCTCGCTGGACATTGACGAAGGGGACCACCACCTGCAGATCGACGCCGGCGCGCTGGGCATTGCGCTACAGAACCTGGTGTCCAACGCGGTAGAACACTCACCGCCTGGGGGGCGCATCGCCGTGTCACTGCGGCGTCTGGACAGCAGCATAGAACTGGTCGTCGAGGATGAAGGGACGGGTATCGATGAGGAGAGCCTGTCCCGTGTATTCGAGCGCTTTTACAGCCGAAACAGCCCAAATGGTGCTGGCCTCGGGCTGTCCATCGTCGCGACCATCATCGACCGTATGGGGGGGCAGGTACGCCTTGAAAACAGAGCGGGCAGCGGGCTGGCCGCTACCTTGTCGTTTCCACTGTCTTGAATCACCTTTGCTTCAGATGGATCGCTGATTGACCCGCTCAGACAGCTGCTCGGCGCTTTCCTTGCGCTCTGAATAGCGATCGACCAGGAATGCCTGGCGGTCGCGCAGCAGCACGGTAAACTTCACCAGCTCCTCCATGACATCAACCAGGCGATCGTAGTACGGCGATGGCTTCATCCGCCCGGTGTCGTCGAACTCCAGATAAGCCTTGGGTACCGAAGACTGGTTCGGGATGGTGAACATCCGCATCCAGCGGCCCAGCACGCGCAACTGGTTGACCACGTTGAACGACTGCGAGCCGCCGCACACCTGCATCACGGCCAGGGTCTTGCCTTGGGTGGGACGCAATGCCCCCAGCGCCAAGGGAATCCAGTCGATCTGTGCCTTGAACACCGCCGACATCGCCCCATGGCGCTCCGGCGAGCACCACACCTGGCCTTCTGACCACTGCACCAGTTCACGCAGCTCCTGCACCTTGGGATGCTCCACGGGTACATCGTCAGGCAGCGGCAGACCCGACGGGTCGAAGGTGCGGGTTTCGGCACCGAAGTGCTCCAGTAGGCGTGCGGCTTCTTCTACCAGCAAGCGACTGAAGGCGCGTTCTCGGGTAGACCCATACAGCAGCAGGATGCGTGGTTTGTGTTCGCAGGTCGGGGTTGCCGAAGGCGGCAGGTCGAACAGCGTGAGGTCGAGGTTAGGCAGTTGCTCGGACATGTTTTCTTCCTGTTCAAAGCGAGCCGATGCGATCCAGCGCGTGCTTGAGCTGCTCGCGGTCGAGGTGATCGAACGGCAGCGCGAAGAAGGCCTGGCAGCGAGACTCGATGCGGGCCAGTGTGGCCCGGAACGCCGCATCGACCGATGCTTCGTCACCCACGACATCGGAGGGGTCTTCCAGCCCCCAATGCGACTTCAGCGCAGGGCCGAAATACACCGGGCAGGCTTCGCCCGCTGCCTTGTCGCAGACGGTAATGACGATGTCGGGTGGGTTGCCCTCGAACGCATCGTTGCCTTTGCTGCTCAAGCCCTGGGTCGAGATATTGGCCTGCTGCAACGTGCTCAGGCTGCGTGGCAGCACCTGGCCCTTGGGGAAACTGCCAGCGCTGACTGCCTCGAAACCGGGCGGTGCCAGGTGGTTGAACATTGCTTCGGAAAGGATGCTGCGGCAGCTGTTGGCCGTGCACATGAACAGGACTCGCATGGAGGGCTCCTCCGCTGGGGGGCGAACGTCAGAGGCTCAGGCGCAGTGCCAGAGCAGAAAGGGTGATCAGCAAAACCGGTACGGTGAGCAGCAGGCCGACCTTGAAGTAGTAGCCCCAGGTGATACGCATGCCTTTACGCGCCAGCACATGCAGCCAAAGCAGTGTGGCGAGGCTGCCAATCGGGGTGATCTTCGGGCCGAGGTCGCAGCCAATGACGTTGGCGTAGATCATCGCCTCACGTACCACGCCCTCTGCGCCGCTGGCCTGGATCGACAAGGCGCCGATCAGCACGCTGGGCATGTTGTTCATGACTGAGGACAGCAGCGCGGAGATCAACCCGGTGCCAATGGCCGCGCTCCACAGGCCCTGCTCGGCAAGCCTGTCCAGCAGGTGGGTGAGCATGTCCGTGAGGCCGGCGTTCTTCAGGCCGTACACCACCAGATACATGCCCAGAGAAAAAATCACCACCTGCCACGGCGCTTCCCGCAGCACGCGACGGGTTGAGATGCGGTGACCGCGAGCGGCCACGGCAAAGAGGATTGCGGCACAGACGGCGGCCACCGCACTGATCGGGATGCCCAGAGGTTCCAGTACGAACAGGCCTGCAAGCAACACCAGCAGCACCCACCAACCGACTTTGAAGGTAGCGTGGTCATGAATTGCCTCGCTCGGCGCCTTCAGCGCATCGAGCGCGTACTGCCTGGGGATATCACGACGGAAGTACAGAAACAGCACCAGCAGGGTGGCCGCCACGCTGGCGATATTCACCGGCACCATCACCGATGCGTATTCGGCGAAGCCCAGGCCGAAGTAGTCGGCCGAGACGATATTGACCAGGTTGGAGACCACCAGCGGCAGGCTGGCCGTGTCGGCAATGAAGCCTGCGGCCATGACAAAGGCCAGTGTCGCTGCAGGTGAGAAGCGCAGCGCGAGCAGCATCGACATGACGATGGGGGTGAGGATCAGCGCCGCACCGTCGTTGGCGAACAGCGCCGATACAGCGGCGCCGAGCAGTACGCAGAAGGCGAACAGGCGGTAGCCGCTGCCGTTTGCCCAACGCGCCACATGCAATGCGGCCCATTCGAAGAAACCTGCCTCGTCCAGCAGCAAGCTGATGATGATGACCGCGATGAACGTGGCGGTGGCGTTCCAGACAATGGCCCATACGGCAGGGATGTCATGCAGCGAAACGGCGCCTGTAGCCAGGGCGATGATGGCGCCTAGCGCGGCGCTCCAGCCAACACCGAGCCCCTTGGGCTGCCAGATGACCAGTATGAGGGTGAAGACGAAGACAGCAATGGCGGGCAGCATGAAAATCTCGCTTGGTGATGATCAGCAGCAGACGGAATCACGCACGGGGCGACCGTCCATGTTCTTCAGCCGAAGGGCATTGTCAGCCAGCCATTGCGAATTGGCGTGCAAGGTGACCTGAAGCATTTCGTGAACCCAGCAAGGCAGTTCCGGATTCAGGCGGTAATACACCCATTGGCCCTGACGGCGGTCCAGCAGCATGCCATTGCTGCGCAGTTGTGCCAGATGGCGACTGATCTTGGGTTGGCTGTCGTCCAGCGCGCACATCAGTTCGCAGACGCACAGTTCGCCCAGGCTGGCGATAAGCAGCGTGGCGCGAGCGCGGGTTTCGTCAGAGAGGCTCTTGAAGACATCGGGCGGTGTGATCATGGGGGTGCCTGTACATACGGAAAGCCGAATATACGTATTTCCATATGTTCGAGCAAGCATTCCTGGGCTTGTGCGCTTGCAGCTCACCATGGCCACGCCCTTCGGTCGACAAAAGCAGGGTTTTGGCAGGCTTCAGACGCTGATGGCACTGCAGGGTGTATAGTGCTTGCTCGGGTGACTGTCGTTCAGTGGCTCATAACCGAGAGGCCAACATGTCCCAGACGTACCCCAGCGCGGCCCAAAAAGCCCATGTGCGCATCTGCGAGCAGGTCGAGGCCTTCCTTCAGCATGGCGGCCGCATTCAGCAGGTAGCGATCGGTGTCACCGGCTACGCTGAAGGTGTTTCCAGGGCGCAGTGGAAAAAAGGGCGCACTGCAAAGCCTTGAGGATGTCGGCAGTGCGCCTTTGTGGTGCTCGGCGTCCCAAACATTGACCCATGGCGCCAGGCCGGTCGCACCTGAACCGGCCTGGCGCTTTTGATTCAAGCGGCCCGTTGCTCACCCTTAAGCAGTTTTTTCTGCGCTTGCATGGCGAGCCCCAGCTCGTCCAGTTGGTCTTTCCCCAGCAGCTTTTTCGCGGTAGGGAAGAGCGCTTCTTCCTCTTCCTCAATGTGATGCTCAAGCAGCTCCTTCATCACCTTGACCCGACCGGCGAACTCAAGGGTGCCTGTGTGCGTATGAAGCAGATCAGGGAGCACCAGGGCGTCGACAGTCCGGTGTTCTTCCTTGGCTTCGTAATACATCTTGGCTTCCTCTTTACCACCGGCTTGCTTGATCGCCGGGTAGAGGATGTCCTCCTCCAGAGCAGTGTGGATCTGCAGTTCCTGCCCAATGCGCTGCAGCAGTTCGGCGCGCTTCTTCACGGCACGTTCTGTGGTCGCGCAGAGCTCTTCCAGCAGTTTCTTGACCAACTTATGGTCTTGAATCAGCAAATCGATAGCATTCATGGTGTCACCTCGTCGCGGGCGAATGAACAATGGCTTGCATGGAATTGAGTGACAGTGGGCGGCAGGGTTCAACGTCGATGATGGCTGGCAAAGCGCGCTTCGAGGTCACGGTGCGATTACGCGCTGCCAGAAGCCCCAAGGCCCGCGTATGCAGGCCTCGGCCGCACATTCAAAGGATAGGTTTGCCCCCCGTCACGGCGTACCGCGAACCCGAGATGTAGCTGGCTTCATCGGACCCCAGCAAGACATAGATTGGCGCCACTTCCACAGGTTGACCCGGCCGCCCCATCGGGTAACCGGAACCGAAGTTCCTCACCGCCTCATCAGGCATGGTGGCCGGGATCAGCGGGGTCCAGATCGGGCCGGGTGCGACGCTGTTGACGCGAATGCCCTGCTTGCCCAGCAATTGCGCAAGGCCTGCAGTGAAATTGGCAATGGCACCTTTGGTCGCGGCATAGGCCAACAGGCTGGGTGACGGGTCGTCCGAGTTGACCGAGCTGGTGTTGATGATCGAACCGCCTTTTGGCATCGAGGGCAAAGCGCGCTGGCAAATGCGGAAAATGGCGGTGATGTTGGTATCGAAGGTCTTCACCCATTCATCGTCGTCAATGTCGTCCAGGCTTTCATGGGCCATCTGGAACGCGGCGTTGTTGACCAGGATATCGATGCGACCAAACTGCGCCACGGTCTTGTCGACGATGTCATGGCAGTGCTGTTTCTGTGCCAGGTCGCCGGGTAGCAGCAGGCACTGGCGGCCAGCCGCTTTGACCCAGCGCGCGGTTTCCTGCGCATCGTCGTGTTCATTCAGATAGGCAATGGCAACGTCAGCGCCTTCTCGGGCATAGGCAATGGCCACCGCACGCCCGATGCCGCTGTCAGCACCGGTTATCAAGGCGATCTTGCCTGCGAGGCGATTGTTGCCGGTGTAGCTCTGCTCACCGCAGTCCGGATAAGGATCCATCTCGCGCTGGGAACCGGGAACGCTTTGCGGTTGGGAAGGGAATGGCGGGGTAGGGTAGTCGCTCATGCTGGAAGCTCCTGCAGGTTTGGAACGCTCATTCCCATTCGAAAGGCGCGCCAGGCCGGTGTTGAAGTGGATCTTCGTGCTGAGCGACGAGCGGTTGATGCACCCATTCCCAGTGAATTTTTACCCACCGCATGGCTCTACCGCTGACGGGGCTTGCTGGCATGGGTGAGGCCCACGTTATCAAGGAGTCTGCGGTGCCTCGAATCATCACGCCTTCCACGCCGGAACATGAGATCGATCAGACGAACGAGAGGATGTTCGGTACGCCCAAGGAGAGGCTGGATTTCTATCGACGCGAAATTCAGTATGAGACCACCATCCTGGCCAACCGTACCGACGCTTATCTTGCGGCCCAGTCGTTCCTGGTGATCGCCTACGTGTCATCGATGGGTAACCTGAACCAAAGCTGGGGCGAAATGTTCACCCTGATGGTCCCGGCTTTTCTCGCACTGCTCGGCGTGCTCAGTACACTGAATGCCTGGCCTGGCATCCGCGCGGCCTTCCGGATTATCGAGCACTGGCAGATGAAGCAGAGCCACTTGCTGCGCAGCGAACCGCTGATGGGGCTGGCCTATGACGAGTCGCCGCTGTTCTGCGAGGCCGAAACCTCTCAGGCGGGGCACCGCAAATCGCTGCTGTTTTCCTTGCGCACGCCCTGGATTTTCCTGTGCTTCTGGGTGTTGCTGGGCAGCTATTCGGTTTTCATCCAGCTGGCGTGATCAGTGCGTGCTGGTCGGCATCATGGGCGACCAGCACGCGCTGAGCAGTAGCAGGGTCAGTCTGCCAGTGCCTTGATCAACTGCTCATTGAAGGCGGGGATATCGTCCGGCTGGCGGCTGGTGATGAGGTTGCCATCGACCACCACTTGTTCATCCACCCACGTACCGCCCGCATTGCGAATATCATCTTGCAAGGTCTTGTAGCTGGTCATTCGCTTGCCTTTGGCCAACCCGCTCGATATCAGCAGCCACGCGCCGTGGCAGATAACCGCCAGTGGCCTGCCAGCCGCATCATGGCTTTTTAGCAGTTTCTGCGCACCGGGGATCAAGCGAATCGTGTCGGAGTTCTGCACACCGCCGGGCAGCACCAAGGCGTCGTAGAGGTCAAGCTGCGCACTGTCGAAAGTCGCATCCACGCTGAACGCGTCGGCGGGTTTGTCATGGTTCCAGCCACGTACCGTGCCTTCTTTCTCGCTCAGGATATCGACCACCGCGCCGCTGTTTTCCAAGGCTTCACGCGGGCCGGTCAGTTCCACCTGTTCAAAGCCATCGGTGACCAGAAAGGCCACGCGCTTGCCGTTCAATTGTGCACTCATCATTTTCTCCTCGTGCTGATAGGCCTTTCATAAGGGCCTGCAAACAGCGAGCAAAGTTCCTGCTCGATGCCTGGCGGTATGGGGAGAACCTGCTAACGGTTGCGCACGGTATCCAATGCAGGCGACCAGACCGTATGACCGCAACGTGAACACGCCAGGGTGTCATGAGGCTCATGGTAGGCCGGGAAACCACAGCTCACGCAGCAATGCACCCCGGCGCCGGGCGGGGATGTGTACTCCGGGCGATGCTCGACCGGCAGCACTGACAGGCCTGGGCGTGTGTCTTGCTGATCGTAGAAATACAAACTGAGATCGCCATCGGTTTCCAGAAGGCCCAGTCGAACCTGGCCCAGGTGCTCGACACCTTGCTGGCGTAGCTCCATGAACAGCTCATTTGGTGAAATGTTCATGTGACGCAGCGAATGGATTTCGTACATGCCCTCTTTCACTACCGTGACTGGCAGCCCGTCGATCCAGGCTTCGCAGGTTCTGTTTCGCCTCATGAGGTAGACCGTTCCTCGGTAAAGCATGAACAGGGTGAGGAAAACCAAGGCCACCGGAAGCAGCGGTACGTCCTCGTAAAAGGTCACATCGCCGGCAGCTGAGCCCAGGGTGAGAATGACCACGAGCTCGAACCGGGACAGCTGTCTGATCCCGCGCCGGCCACTGAATTTCAGAAAGAAGAACACGGCCAGGAAGGCCGCTGAAACACGCACAGCGACCTCCAGCAGAAAGGTAAAGGGAAAGTCGCCTATCAGCATCCGCTGCAGATCAAACGAAACCATTCGTTCCACCCTTCCTTCTGCCGTTGTCAGATAAAGGGTTGACCGTTCTCGCTCAGGGCTGGTTCATCGACTTGGCCTGCAACTCTCCGCGCGCGTCACCAGGGAATCGGCGTGCCGTCCCACGCCCAGAACGTTCCGCTCTGCGCCGGGCCGTGACGGCTCACAAGCGCCAGGATGCAGGTGGCGGCAAACGCGGGCGAGAACAGTTTGCCTGGCGGCACATTGCCCTGAAAGGGTCGGGAAAGCTGGGTGTCGGTGGTGCCGGGATGCAATGCAAGTACCGTCGACGCGGGGTTCAGTCGCTTCAGCTCGATGCTTGCAGTGCGCAGAAGCTGGTTGAGCGCGGCTTTGCTGGCACGGTAGCTGTACCACCCACCCAGGTGATTGTCGCCGATCGACCCAACCCGCGCCGACAAGGCGACGAAGGCCATCGGTTGCCGACGCAGCAGCGGCAGCAAATGCTTGAGCAGCAGAACAGGGGCGAAACAGTTGGTTGTGAAAGTGCTCAGCAACCCCGCCATGTCTAGCTGGGTCAGTGCTTTTTCAGCCTGCGCCGGGCCGTCTTGCAGCACGCCAAGCGTACTGAAGACCAGGTTCAGTTGGTCGCAGCAGGCGCCCACCTGCGCGGCCAGTGTTTGCAGTGCCTGCTCGGATCGGGCGTCGCAGTCGAGGCGAACCAACCGTCGCGCGTGCTCTGTGAACAAGGTATCCAGCGCAGGGCTGGTGGTGGCGCGTCGCGAAACGGCGAACACCAGCCCGATGTCATCGCGCGCCAGCAACTGCGTGCACAATGCCAGGCCGATCCCTCGGCTGGCCCCGCAGACCAGCACGTTGGCGGGTGTCTGAAGGTCGTTTATCAGGCTCATCGGCGTGTCCTCTTGGCTGGGCGCTGGTGCCTCGTCCTGTGATGCCTGCCAACGTTCTTGCACATGGCAGGGGCGAGCTCACAGCAGGATATAGTCGCTGTACTGCCGTAAGCCGTCATGGGGCCCTTCGATCAAGTGCACGTAACGGCCGTTCACCCAGTCGATCGGCAGGCAATCGTCGACGTCCAGTACCGCATCGGTATGCGGCTTGAGCCAGTCTGCCTGCAGGCGCTGCTTGGCCAGTTGCTTGGCCTCGGCCTTGTCCCTGGCCACCACCAGCAGGTAGCGGTGTGCCTCGCCAAACACCCCGGGCTCGTAGCCGCCCAGGTTGATGAAGAACAACCTGGGATCGTGTGGGCCAGGCGCTACCTGACTGAATTCGAGGCGGTAGTGGTCAATACCGTGGACTTCCATCCACGCGTCGATGTGCAGGCCCGTTCGGCTCCCGAACCAGGCTCGGCGCAGATGTGGGTAAGCTTGTTCAAGTGAGTCCGCCTGCGCGAACAACACATCGTGGACCTCGATATTGGCCCGTGGGTGGCGTCCACCGAGCATGACGACGTACAGCATGAGCAATTCCTTCTATCTCGACTTTCATGGGTGTTCGATAACGGGGCGCGAGGCTTGCAGAAATATGCATGCTGGGCATTAAAAACTATACATGACTCGTCAAATATCTGTACAAGCGTCTACTATTGTATAGTATTTAGCAAAGTGCTCGAGGTCAGAATGGCGCACCCTGCACGTTGGACCTGTCTATGCCTGCTGCTAGCCGCCATGTCGTCGGCGGCAGACTGGCGAGCGGAGCTGCCTGCGGCGCAACGGCTGGGCGCCGGTGATTTCACCTGGTTTGGCCTGCGGCTGTATACCGCCCGGTTATGGGCAGTTGGCCCGGTTCAGGACTGGAACCAACCGTTCGCCCTTGAGCTGCTCTATCACCGTTCATTGTCCAGGGACACGCTGGTCAAGGCCAGCCTTGAGGAAATGCAACGCCTGGGTGGCGGCAGCATGACGGCACAGCAACGCGCGGCATGGACCAGGGCGATAGAGCAGGCATTCGTGGACGTGACGCCTGGTATGCGCATCACGGGCCTATACCTGCCGGGGCAGGGTTGCCGCTTTTACGTCGACGGCAAACTGAGCCATGCGATCGACGATCCGGTGTTCGCCCGGGCCTTCTTCGCCATCTGGCTTGACCCGCGGGCCAGAGATCCCCAATTGCGTCAGCGGCTGCTTGGGCTGGCTGGCGATGACCGAGGAGCCTGAACATGTACAAAGCGCTGTTGCTGGCTGCCTGCCTGCTTCTGGGCAGTTGTGGCAATGTCGGTATCGAGCACTATGCCCAGGAGCAGCCGAAGCTGGACCTGGCGGCGTTCTTCTCGCGCCCGGTTCAGGCGTGGGGGATGTTCCAGAAGCGTTCCGGGGAGGTGGTCAAGCGCTTCCACGTGCGCATCGACAGCCGCCGCGAGGGTGAGCGGCTGATCCTCGACGAACATTTTCTTTATAGCGATGGCACACGCCAGCAACGTACCTGGACGCTGGTGCCGGACGGCCCCGGGCGCTGGCGGGGAACCGCGGGGGACGTGATCGGCGAGGCGCGTGGCGAAGTGGCGGGCAACGCGCTGCGATGGCGTTATCAACTGGACCTGCCGGTCGATGGGCGGCACTGGCAGGTAGACCTGGACGACTGGATGTACCTCATGGATGACGACACCCTGATCAACCGCTCGAGCATGAGCAAGCTGGGCGTTGAGATTGGCCAGATCACCTTGTTCTTCCGCCGCCTGCCAGAGGGCACACCATGAACCTGATCGCGCTGACCCAGCTGGTTTCGACCGGCGAAGCCAAGGAACTTGAACTGCTGTCGCTAGAGGGGGGCTTCTACCTCCTGCGCGCCCTGACCGACGCCGGCCCTGTGACATTGAGCGATGCCCAGGGGCAGCCCGTGCGCGTGCGCTCCACGACCGAACTGCGGCAGTTGCTGGTCGACCTGCCGCCGGTGCCATGCATGCTGGTGCAGCAGGTGGTGCACGATGAGATGTGCGGACAACGCGACGGCCCCATCGCGCCGCTGCGCGTACCGGTAACGCTCACCAGCCAGTGGTAGCCCGGACGATGCGCCTGGGCCTGGTGCTGGGTGACCAACTGTCGTTCGACCTGGCAAGTCTGGCGTCCCTTGACCCTGCTCGCGATGCGGTCCTGATGGCGGAAGTGGAGGGGGAGGCCCGATACGTACCGCATCATCCGCTGAAGATCATTCTCATCTTCAGCGCCATGCGGCATTTTGCCCAGGCCCTGCGTGAACGGGGTTGGCAGGTGCACTATGTCGAGCTGGATGCCGAGGGTAACAGCGGCAGCATCGTGGGTGAGTTGCGTCGATGGCAACAAGCCTTGGGCGCCACCCACATTCACTTGACCGAGTGCGGTGAGTGGCGCCTGGAGCAGGCCTTGCGTGATGCCGCACTGCCGCTTGTGTGGTTTCGCGACACGCGTTTTCTGTGCTCCCGTGAAGCCTTCGGGCGCTGGGCTACAGAACGTCGCCAGCTGCGTATGGAGCACTTCTACCGTGGCATGCGCAAGCGAACCGGCCTGCTCATGGAGCCTGACGGCAGCCCGGCAGGTGGGGCCTGGAATTTCGATGGCGACAATCGCAAACCGTTGCCACGGCAGCTGCGTGGCCCGTTCGCTGCGCATTTCGCGCAAGACGACATCACCGCAGCGGTGGTGGCCTTGGTGCGTCAGCGCTTCAGCGACCATTACGGGGGCGTCGACGGTTTCGACTACCCCGTGACCCACGCCGAGGCACAACAGCTGTGGCAGCATTTTCTGGATTTCGGCCTGGCGGCTTTCGGTGACTACCAGGATGCGATGGCCGAAGGCGAGCCGTATCTGTTTCATGCGCGCATCAGTGCGGCGCTCAACATCGGGCTTCTGGATGTGCGTCGTTTGTGCGACGACGTCGACAAAGCCTGGCGCGAGGGGCGGGTGCCGCTCAATGCAGCCGAAGGCTTCATTCGCCAGTTGATCGGCTGGCGTGAGTATGTGCGTGGCATCTATTGGCAGCGCATGCCGGCGTATGCCGGGCTCAATCACCTGAACAACGACCGGGCGCTGCCAGATTTCTACTGGACCGGGCGCACCCGCATGCGCTGCATGGCGCAAGCCATCGGGCAGACCCTGCGGTTGGGCTACGCTCACCATATCCAGCGGTTGATGGTTACCGGCAACTTCGCCTTGCTGGCCGGTATCGTGCCAACCGCGATTTGTGAGTGGTACCTGGCGGTCTACATGGATGTCTTCGAGTGGGTCGAACTGCCCAACACGCTTGGCATGGTGATGCACGCCGATGGCGGCTACCTGGGGTCCAAGCCGTACTGCGCCAGTGGTCGTTATATCCAGCGCATGTCCGATCATTGCAAGGCTTGCAGTTACAGAGTCGACCAGGTGACCGAAGAGGAGGCCTGCCCGTTCAATGCCTTGTATTGGCATTTTCTCATTCGCCATCGCCCCCAGCTCTCGGCTAACCCGCGCCTGGCCCTGGTTTATCGTAGCCTCGATGGCATGCCCGCTGGCCGTCGCGATGCCGTGTGGCAACGTGGCCAGTCATTGCTGGCGCGGCTCGATGCGGGGCAGGCGTTATGAAAAAGAGCCTTCTGCCCAGCAAGGTTTGCGTGGTGTGTGGCCGGCCGTTCACCTGGCGCAAGCGCTGGGCACGCTGTTGGGAGCAGGTGCGTTACTGCTCCGAGCGATGTCGCCGGTCAGCGCCGCGCCGCGATGCGCGCCAGCAGGGGCAGGGCCAACGCCCAAATCGGCATCAGTAGCAGGCCGGTTTCCAGCGCGCCCAAGGGCAAGGCGACACCTGCCAGCCTTGCGCCGCCTACATAGGCCAGAGGGCCGCCAATCGCCCCCAGCAGTGCGCCGATTCGCCAGTGCCTGCCGGCCCATGCCAGGCTGTGACGCATCCCGCTGGCCAGCACCAACCACAGCAGCGCTAGCCACAGCGGCAGGGGCCAGGCGTCGAAACCAAACACCCCCAGTGCTCCCAGCACGCTGTCGAGCACACAGCCGATAAAGGTGACGCGCACCAGCGCCTTGACCTCGGCATGGATGTCCGGGCACAGGCGCAGGTGCACTGCCACGCCCGGAATCACCAGCAGCAACAACAAGGGCCGCTCGGCCCCCAGCACGCAGACCCACCAGCCGGCTTGCAGCCAGAGGGCATTGGCGATCAGCCAGCGGCTGCGCATCAGGCACTGCCAGGCAAGGGCGCGCGGCGTGCCTGGGGTGCTGCCCAGAGCAGGTGCGCAACACCGATGGCGCGTTCCTCGAAACCGCCTTGGCAGTAGCAGAGGTAAAACTCCCACAAGCGCTGGAACATGTCATCGTAGCCAAGGTCCGTCAGCGCAGTGCGTGCCTGACGCAGGTTTTCGCGCCAGTGTCGCAGGGTGTGGGCGTAGTCCAGGCCAAAATCTTCCATGTGCACAAGGTTCAGGCCAGTGTGCCGGCTGGCGGTGTCGAGCAACACGCTCAGCGAAGGCAGAGCGCCACCGGGGAAGATGTAGCGCTGGATAAAGTCGACCGAGCGCTGCGCTTGGGCATAGCGCTGGTCGCGGATGGTGATCGCCTGCAATAGCATCAGGCCTTCAGGCTTGAGCAGCGAAGCACACTGGCGGAAATACACCGGCAGGTAGCGATGGCCAACCGCTTCGATCATCTCGATGGAAACCAGTTTGTCGAACGTGCCTTGAAGGTCGCGGTAGTCTTCGCGGAGCACTTGCACACGCTGCCCCAACCCCAGGGCCTGAACGCGCTCCAGGGTATGGCTGTACTGCGCCTCGGAGAGCGTCGTGGTGGTGACCCTGCAGCCGTAACGGGTGGCTGCGTGGATAGCGAGGCTGCCCCAGCCGCTGCCAATTTCCAGCAGGTGATCGTCGGGGCTCAGTTCGAGCTTCTGGCAGATGCGCTCCAGCTTGTGCAGCTGGGCCTGCTCCAGTGTTTGCCCAGGGTGTTCGAATTGCGCAGCCGAATACATCATGGTGGGGTCCAGCAGCCGCTCGAACAGGGCATTGCCCAGGTCGTAGTGGGCCAGAATGTTGCGCCGGGCTCCACGCTTGTCGTTGCGGTTGAGCCGGTGCAGCAGGCGCAGGGCAGGGCGGCCCAGGCGGGCCAGGCCGCCCTCGAGCGCATCGAGCACTTCGAGGTTGGCGACGAACAGGCGGGTCACCAGCGCCAGGTCGGGGCTGCGCCAATAGCCGTGAATGTAGGCTTCGCCAGCACCGATCGAGCCATTGCCGGCGATCAGGCTCCAGGTGGCGTCATCGAGGATCTCCACCTCGGCCTGCAACGGGCTGTCGGCATCACCGAAACTCCACTGCTGCCCGTGGCTGAGCAGGCGCAGGTGGCCGTGACGCAGCTTGCCCAACTGGGCGAGCACGGCGCTTCGTGCCAGCCCGCCGAGCAGTGGCGCAAGGCCTGCGAACTTGCTAACGCTCAGGGTGGGATTTGACATCATCAAGGTCCTCGCAAGGTTGGCCGAGTGCCAGGTCACCCTGGCAGGTGGTGTGGTCGTGCACGGGGGTGCGTTTGAGTAACAGGCGAAGCGCTTGCCAGTAGATGGCCGAGACAGTGCGCAGGCTCATCCATGGGAAGTTCAGGACATACCGCCGCAGCGCTGCTCCATCCAGTGGCTTGCGGCGCAGGGCGAGGTCGGCCTCGAACACCTTTGTGCCGCCTTGCCAGTTCTGCATCTGAATGCGTACATGGTCCGTGTCCAGGAAGAAGCGCAGGCGATAGTCCATGTCCAGCGGCATGAATGGCGACACATGGAAGGCCTTGGCCACGCTGAAGGGCTTGGCAAGGTTGCCTTGCACCGGTAGCACGTAATGAAAGCGTTCACGCCAGGGTGTGTTGCGCACTTCCATCAGGATCGCGCTCAGGCGCCCGTCGCGGTCATGGCAGAAATAGAAACTCACCGGGTTGAACGACAGCCCCCAGCAACGCAGTTGCGTGAGCAGCTGTACCCGGCCTTCGGGCAGATGCCCCGTCGCCTGCCCGACCAGCAAGCGTGCAGCCTGGGCCAGCGATTCGCCTTGGCGGGTCAGGGCGGGCAGGTAGTCGGTCTCGCGCCAGCACAACGGCGCCAGGCGCCAGTGTCCCAGCAAGCGTGACAGGCCCATCAGCCAGGATTGTTCGTCCAGGTCCAGGTAGAACATGCCGATCCGGTAGCGGAACGCGTGGACCCGCGGCGTCAGCCGTCGGTGGCTGATCCAGCCCAGGCAGAGGCTGCTGTTCACAGGTGCTCTCCGAAGTGCGCGGCCACCTTCAGTGCGCTGACCACCCCGTCTTCATGAAAGCCATTGCCCCAGTAGGCACCACAAAAGTAACTGTGCTGCTGACCCTGCAGTTGCCCTTGGCATGCCTGGGCAGCCGACGCTGCAACGCTGTACTGGGGATGGGCGTACTGGAAGCGGGCGATGACCTGCGCCGGGTCTATCAGTGCGGTTTGGTTGAGGCTCACACAGAAGGTTGTCGGTGCCTGGATACCCTGCAGAATGTTCATGTTGTAGGTCAGCGCGGCGGGCGCCCGCTCAGGGCCGCCCAGGCGGTAGTTCCAACTGGCCCAGGCGCGCTGGTGGCGTGGCAGCAGGCGGGTATCGGTGTGCAGCACCACGTCGTTGCTGGCGTAATCGATGGCGCTGAGTACGGCGCGCTCCTGGTTGCTGGGGCTTTCCAGCAGCGCCAGGGCCTGATCACTGTGACAAGCGAACACCACATTGTCGAAGCGTTCGGTGCCGGCCGCGCTCACGAGGGTCACGCCACCTTCGTCGCGGCTGACGCGGTAAACCTTGCAGTTGAGGCGGATGCGCTCAGCAAACGGTCGGCACAGCGGCGCGACATAGCTGCGCGAGCCGCCTTTGATCACCCGCCACTGTGGGCGTTGGTTGACCGACAGCAAGCCGTGGTTGCGACAGAAGCGCACGAAGAACTCAAGCGGGAAGTGGAGCATGTCTGCGCGAGACATCGACCAGATCGCCGACCCCATTGGCACGACGTAATGATCGATGAAGCGTTGCCCATAGCGGTTCGCTTGAAGGTAGTCGCCCAGCGTGGTGCTGGCATCGATACGCTGGTTGTCCAGGTCGGCCAGTGCCTGACGGTTGAAACGCAGAATGTCCCGGATCATCCCCCAGAACCCTGGGGACACCAGGTTGCTGCGTTGGGCGAACAGGGTGTTCAGGTCGTGACCGTTATATTCCAGGCCCGTCATCGGGTCATGCACGGAAAAACTCATCTCGGTCGGCTGTGAAGGGACCTTGAGCTGGTCGAGCAAGCGGATGAAGTTCGGGTACGTCCAGTCGTTGAAGACGATGAAACCGGTATCTATCGCATGCTGCTGGCCTTTCCAGACCACATCAAGGGTGTGGGTGTGGCCCCCGACCCATTGCTCGGCCTCGAAAACCGTGACTTCGTGCTGGCGTGACAGCAAATGGGCGCAGGTCAGCCCCGCGATGCCACTGCCGATGATTGCTATACGCATGGATCATCATTCCTGTTCATGACGGGCGAGGCGTTGGCCCAGCGCCAGGCGCAGGCGCGCGGGCAGCGCCCCGAGCAGGCGCAACACCCAGGTGAAAAGACCGGGGAAGTTGATTTCCAGGGGGCGGCGGGGCAGGCGCCTGGCGATATGCCGGGCGGCACGCTGCGCAGACCACAGCTGTGGCATGGGGAAATCGTTGCGACGGGTCAGTGGCGTGTCCACGAAGCCTGGGCTCACCAGGGTGACCGCGATGCCTTCGCGTGCCAGGTCGATTCGCTGTGACTCCACCAGATAGCGCACCGCGGCCTTGGACGCGCCATAGGCGCCGGCGCGGGGCAAGGCCAGCCAGGTTACCGAACTGCCCATCACCACCAGGTGGGGGCGCTGGCCTGCGCGCAGCAAGGGCAGTGCTGCCGCCAGGCAGTAGCTGACGCCCAGCAGGTTGGTGCGCATGACGCGCTCGACCAGCGCCGGATCGAAATGCCCAGGCTCCAGGTATTCGCAGGTGCCGGCATTGAGAATGGCCATGTCCAGGCCTCCCCAGGCCTGCTCGATATGCGCAGCGATGCCGGCGACCTGCTCCGGGTTGTCAAGATCGCCAATGGCCAGCAATACCTGCCCAGGAAACCGTTCGGCCAGCGGGGCAAGGCGGTCGGCGTTGCGCCCGCCCAAGGCGACCTGGTGGCCTTGTTTCAGGAGGATTTGTGCGAGCGCGGCACCGATACCGCTGCTGGCGCCGGTCAGCCAACAGCGGCTCATGCCAGCCTGCCTTTGAGCCAGCGGATCGCAGTGCCCATGACGGGAAGGTGTTCATAAAGCAGGGCACCGGCGTCGAAATAGTCCTGGTGAAAATGCACACGGTCGCGCCAATGCAGGCAGCTGCAGCCTTGCAACGTGATCGGCTGGCCCCCCGCCAGGCGCGGGTGGCAAAACTGCAGTGTCCAACGCAGGTACCCCTGCCCGGGCTTTACCTCGTCGGCGCTGGTGAAGGCGTAGCGGATATCGGTGGCGTTGGCGTACAACTGCTCGAAGTAGGCGCGCAGGGCCTGCAGCCCCTGTATCTGGTGCAGGGGATCACGGAAGGTGACATCGTCGCTGTACAGTTTATCCAGCGTGTCGAGGCTCGCCCCATCAAGGCGGGCGAAGCGCTCGGCGAACTGCTGTAGGTACGCTGACATACTGGGCTCCAGGAATCCTGTACAACATTGAATTGTTGTACAGGTATAACTGAAGCCTAAGCTTTTATCTATACAAGTCAACGTCCTTGTATAGGTTTTTTGTCAGCGCTTGGCCTGGCCCTGCTGCCGGCGCAGTTCTGCCACTTCAGCCTCCAGCTCGCGAACCCTTTCCTCGGCGAATATCTGCGCTGTGACATCGCGCTGGATGCCGATGTAGTAGGTTAGCTGGTCCGCCTCGTTGTGCACGGGTGTGATGGACAACTCGTTCCAGAACAGGCTGCCGTCCTTGCGGTAGTTGCGCAGCACCTGGCAGCAAGGGCGGCCTTCGCGGATCGCCTCGCGGATAATTGCGATGCCCGGCTGGTCGTGATCCTCGCCCTGAAGAAAACGGCAGTCCTGATAGAGGATATCGTCGGCGCAATAGCCGGTCAGGCGCTCGAAGGCCGGGTTGACGTAGATAAGGATGCTCTCATTGCCTTCCTGCTCGGCGACAACGATGCCATCGTTGGAATGTTCGACCATCAGTTGCAGGAGTTTTGCATTGATCATGGGGCTCACCTACAGGCATTTCGTATGCGATGTGCGCCAAAGGCTTCCGTGCAGTAGCTTTTGGCGCTGTTTGTTGCATGATGAACCAAGGAGGCTCGCCGCAGAAGGTGCATCTGGGTTTAGAATGTATCACCCCTTGAATGACACCTCGTTATGACCGACGCCACCCCACCCGAATTGCTACCCATGCGCGATGTGGTCAGCCTGACCGGCATCAATCCGGTGACCTTGCGTGCCTGGGAGCGGCGTCATGGGTTGATTCGCCCGCAGCGCACCGAGGGCGGCCATCGCTTGTACACGGCCCAGGATGTCCAGCGCATACGTGACATCTTGCGCTGGACCGCCAACGGCCTGCCCATCAGCAAGGTGGGTGACAGGCTCGCCGGCCAGCCTGAGGCGCCTGTGCAGCAGCCCTCGGCCTTTGACGACTGGCGCGCCGCCGTTGCGCGCGCTTCCAGGGCATTCGATGCGCAGGCGCTGGAAGCTATCCATGGGCAGCTGTTCACACTCTTGCCAAAGGCCACGGTGCTGCGGGACGTGCTGATGCCGGTTTGGCATGAGCTGGCTTCAGGCACTGCGCCAGGCCAGCGTAGCCAATGGTTGTTTCTCGATACGTTCTTGCGCGCCCGGCTGCTGCTGCGCTTGCAGATGAACCAGGTCGATGCGCCGCGGGTGCTGCTGGCGGGTACCGAGGGTCAAGCCGAATGCCAGGTGTTGTGCGCCGGGCTGCTGTTGAGCAGCGAGCGACAACGCATCGAAGTGCTCGGCTGCGGGCAGCCGCTGGAAGAGCTCCCGCTGCTGTGTGCGGCGATGCAGCCAGCGGCACTGGTGATCGCGCTGCAGCCACCGGTGAGCCCTGCCTTGGCCAAGCGCCTGCGCTCCCTGCAGATGGACATTGCTTGTCCGCTGGCCTTGACGGGCGAGGGGCTGGCCGGTGTGCAAGCGGCCTTGCACGGGCTGCCGGTGTGCCTGCTGGACGAGCAGGGTGCTGACGTCGCGCGTGTGCTTGACGCCTTGCTCAGGGGGGCGCTGGACGTTTGAGCCTGGCCCTGCGCGATGCTCAGGGTGGTTGGGTCGTTGCTCGGCATGCTTTTGGCCCTTATCGGCGTCGATGAACAAGATCCTCAAGCAGTCGGGGAGCAACACGCCGGTCATCGGCTTCCGTCTGCTACGCCGTTTCCAATGTCCTGTTAGCGGTCTGTGGGCCGGTGATCATTGCGCTGACCGGCACCTGAGGCCTCATTGCTCACGCGGTGTTTTCAGGTTTGGACGGGGCCGCGTGCCACTGCTCCTTGGGCACCCATTTGGGCTGCTCGGGATCGCTCAGGTAGTGAGGCGACATGATTTGCACCCCATACTCGTTGAACACGTCCTGGATATTGGCGTGCAACAGGCTCAAAAGCTGCGCGCGTGGCCTGGGCTCTGACGGGATGGCCTGGGCCACTAATCGATACTCGGGGTAGAAGTCCGACAGTGCCGTCTGGAATACCTGGGGCATGGGCGTTTGCAGCACGCCGTCGGTGCGCCGAGCCGCTTCCAGTAACATCGCCTCGACCTGACGCCACGGGGTGTCGTAGCCAATGGTCACCACGGTGTCGACCACATAGCCTGGCCCTTGCACGATTCGTGAGTAGTTCTTGGTCACCGAGCCGGTAATCATCGAGTTGGGAAGTGTCAGCACCTCGCCAAGCCCGGTGCGAATGGTCGTGGTGAACATGCCCACTTCGGTCACCGTGCCCTCGTAATCACCCACACGTACAAATTCACCGACGCGCAGCGTGCGCGTGTAGGTGAGAATCAGTCCGGCGGCGCCTTGGCCGATGACACTGGTCGCCCCCAGTGAAACCATCAGACCGAGCAACACTGACAACCCCTTGAAGGCATCGGTACCCGAGCCGGGTAGATAGGGGTAGGCCATCACCAGGGCGAAGAGCCAGATCGCCAGCGACGTCAGGCGCATGGTCGGTTGCAAGGTTTCGGCGGTCAGCCATTTCAATGTGCCCGGGCGTGCCATGCGCCTTAGCACACGTTTGGAGAAAGCGCTGATGCCCCGGGCGATGAAGAAGATCGACAGTGCAACGGCCAGGCCGGGCATGGCACGCAAAATACCGCTGATCAGGTAGTTGAGCAGCGCCATCAGGTGGATATTGAGGCTTTCCCCCCAAGACCTTGTGTAGGGGAACTGAGACAGCACGAAGCCCAGCCACTGGTAGCAGAACAACAACACGACCAACCAGTACAGCAGCCAGAGAGAGCGGTCTATCAGGTAGTACAGGTTCTGCAGGTCGAACAGTTGCGTGTGGCCGACCTTGAGGCGCTCGGAGTGTTTGCCCATCAGTTTAGGCAGCAGTCCCAGGAGCTTGCGTCGACAGTAGCCTGCGGCCTTTACCAGCATGAAAAAGACCAAGGTTGCTGCAGCGCTGTAGCCTATCGCGGTGAGCAAGAACCGCAGGCTACGCGCCTGGCGGGTTTCCTCGACAACAAGGCGCAGGTTCTCGGCGGCCTGCTCGGCGGCTTCGCCTGTGGTAATGGTATCGGCCGCAGCATCCAGTGGCGTCACGATGAATGCACGGCGCCCGCCCAGCAGCACCAGGTAGCTGTGCAGGATAGGGTCGACGCGAACCTCCAGATCGTTTGTTTCCTGAAGCGTATCCTCGATGACCTTCTTGGCGCGCTGGGCACGCACCGTGGGTGTTTCGCCCAGCAGCGTCGCACGAAAGACCAGCACCGTGCGGTTGATGACGGTCAGCGGCGCGGGTTCGGCAATCACACCCTCTATCTCTGGCCCAGGCTGAGGGGTGTCCGCATGGAGCAGGGGCGAGAACAGCACGTGGATCAGTAGCATTAGCCCAGCAGCCCGCCCGAACCTGCGCTTGTTGCCCATTTAACAGCCCCTGTGCCGGCGTGTGGATTGCTACCAGCATAGTCGGCTTCAGCCAGCATTCAGTGGCTTAGTTCGCGGGCACGAGGATCACGAAGTTCTTCTTCATGTCTTCCACTACGGTCCATTTGCCCTTGGCGCCCGGTTCGATAATGAACGTGTCGCCAGCGGCCAGTGTGACCGGGGCGCAACCCTCAAGCTCAATGACGCAGCATCCACTCAGGACGTGGCAGAACTCCCACACTTTGTAGTCAATGCGCCACGCCCCGGTGCTGGCTTCCCATTCTCCGGAAATGCGACCTTGCTGTTCATCGTGATAGTACTTGGACGTCAGCGTGTGAGGGGTACCTTCCAGGACTTCTTCAAAAAACGGAAGGTCGCGCAGCGGTTGGATATCCAGTTCGCGGAACACGGTCAGTTTCTGGTTCATGGCTGTTTCTCGAGCACGTTGTGAGTAGGGCGATACATTAAATAGGCTTCACCGGTGACGCCCAGCATCGGGTGCGGAACGATCTGGCAGGTTTTAACAATTTGAAAACCATGACGTTCGTAGAAGCGGCGTGCACCATGGTTTTCTGCGTAATCGATCAGGCACAACCCATCAAGGCCCGCGTCGTCAGCGCGCTGCTGGGCGTGGCGAAGAAACTGGGCGCCCAGCCCCTGGCTCCGCCAGGCCTCATCCAGCGCCAGGCTGGATATGTACAAGGTATCGGGTATTTCCATGTCGGAATAAGGCGCGAGGACGGGGTCGGTCTCGACTGGCCTGTCAGGCGTTGCGCGCAAGGCATAGCTATGCATCATGCCGATGACGCGCCCTTCGAAAGTGGCCATCAGGCAGTTCTTGTATGAAAAGTCGCCCTGTTCTCTGGCATAGCGAGACGCACCGACACTCAGCAAGGCTTCTCCAGGTGCGGCGAGCTTGCTCCATATGTAATCGGCCATGCCCTCCGATGTCAGTTGAAAGAAGCGCGCAATATCATGCGCGTCCGAGACTCGAGCGGGTCTGAAGTCGATAGGCATGCACAGTGCTCCTATGGTGCCGGGGGTCAGTATTCAAGGGCTACGCCTTTGGCAGGGAGGCAGGGTAGACGGTTATAGCGGTTCCCATGATGCTCTGCGCGAACACCATCAGCATGGCCTGCGACACGCCTCATGGCCCGACCGATTTCAGGAGCAGGGACGCTCCGCCGGCGCCACCTGCACCGGGGTTATGCGCCAGTGCCCGGGCGGTTGGCAAGCAACTCGGCGACCAAGGCGCTGGTATCGACGATATCCAGTTGCGCCAGGCATCGCACGGGCAGGCGAAAGGGGGCGATGCTGTCGGCCACCAGTACCCGTTCGAACGCGCCGCTGTCGAACAGCTCGCCACCGGTGGTGAACAGGCCGTGGGTGGCCGCAGCCAGTAGGCGGCTGGCTCCGGCCTGCCGGCAGGCCTGGGCAGCGCGCAGCAGCGTCTGCCCCGTACTGATCAGGTCGTCGAACACGATAACGGTGCTGCCTGCCACGTTACCGACCAGGTGTTCGCCGCTCAGGCCAGCCTGTTGGCGGTGTTTTTCCATCATGGCCACCGAGACCGGGCGCGCCAGCAGGTGCGCCAGGACCTGGCGAAACTGCTCCGCACGTTTGACGCCACCCATATCTGGCGACACCACCGTGACCGCCTGCTCACCGAGGAGCGGGGCCAGGCGTTGGGCGAACAGTGGGGTGCATTGCAGGTTCCAGCTCGGGATTCGGTAGGCGTTGTCGAAGGCGCTGGGGTTGTGCACGTCCAGCGCCACAATGCGGTCCACGCCGCAACTTTCCATCAGCCGAGCCACATGGCGGGTGATGATAGCGTCCTGAAACTCCACCTTGCGGTCCTTGCGACCGTAACAGAGGTAAGGCGTGACTGCCGTCACCTGGCGGGCAGCAGCGTCCTTGAGCGCGCCACAGAAGAACAACAACCGGCATAGCTTGTCATGCGCGCTGTGGTGCGCGTCACCATACAGCGAGTGGAAGACGATGACCGATCGACCGTCCACCGATTCGCCAGGCCAGCACTTGTGCTCTCCGTCCTCGTAGTCGCGCTCTTCATGTGCAGACAGTGTCCTGCCCAGGCGTTGCGCCACGGCATTCCCATAGGCCTGGCTGCCTTGCAAGGCGAACAGTAACGGCGGTGTGTCATTCATGCCCTGCGCTCCAGAGGTCGTTCACAGCAACATGAGCTGCATGGCACTGTGCGGTTTGATGAATATCTAGTCGAGCATAGCCAGCGGGCGATCGTTCAACCGTGAATCGCCAGAATACTGGAGTGAACCTTGTACAGGGTTTGCTCGGTAGTACTGCCGACGACCTTGCTCATCCCCTCGTGGTAGAGCGTGCCCATCACCACCACATCGAAGCCTTGCTGGTTCGCGTATTCGCTGACCACGTTACGGGCAGCGCCCCGCACCAGGTGCAGGTGATCTGGCTTGATGCCATAACGGCCGCCGAACGTCGCCATGCGCTCGCGCGCACGACCGGACATTTCCTCGACCAGTTTGTCGGTCCAGGCCACGGGTGCGGCGGCATAGGCGACGAAGCTGGCGCTGGGTTCGTAGGCCTGCAGCAAATGCAGCTGCGCCTTGCAGCGTTGTGCCAGTGCCTGTGCCGATTGCAGGATGTGGTCGTTGAGCTTGTCGATCACCGGGTCGTGCTCGACCAGGTCCACGGCGACCAGTATGCGCGCTGGCAGCTGCGTTTCAGCCTGGGCTACCAGGTGCAGCGGGATCGGGCAGCGGCGTAGCAATTGCCAGTCCAATGGCGTGAGCAGGGCACGGCTCAAGGCGGTTTCGTGCTGGATGTCCTTGATCACCATCCCGACCCGGTGCAGTTGGGCCAGCCGGATCAAGTCCTTGAGCGGGTCTTGGTCGTCCAGTGTCTCGGCGTAGGCGGTAATGCCCAGCTCGCCCAGCGCCTTCACCTGCTCAGCGAGCCAAGCCTTGCGATGCTCGGCGTCCTGCTTGCGGGCGTTTTTGCGTAGCACCTGGTCCAGGGTTGCCAGGCGCGAGGGCAATTGACTGAGCGCCACCAGGTGCAAGGTAGCACCTGTCGCACTGCTCAGCGCTTGAGCACGCGTCAGGGCAGGCGAAGGGTGCAGGTCTGGATGGCAGATCAGCAGCAGTCTTGAGTAAGTATTCATGATGGCCTCCACCGCGGTGGCAGCCTCGATGAAGGCCCACCGGTTCAGGCCAAGCGTGACGCAGTGGGGCTCGATGACCTTGATATTTATCAAGATTGGCTGAATGCGGTGTGCTCATGACCGGGTCGCAGAGCTCGGCATGTTTCTCGCTGCGCATCAACACTGTTCGCTGTTGTACAGCTAATCAGCAGTGATGTCGTCCTGCAGGCATTAAAGCTGCTTCGAGTAATCTCTATGTCATTGTAAATAAAGAAAATATTTATTGGCATGGAATGTGTTGATAGAGCATTGAGAGGCGCCGAAACAGGGTGCCGAGCCTATCGATCAGGAGCTCCCATGCCACGTGAAATTCGTTTGAACGCCTTCGAGATGAACTGTGTCGGCCATCAGTCGCCCGGACTCTGGAGGCACCCCAAGGATCGCGCCTGGCAATACAAGGATCTGGAGTACTGGACGGATCTGGCCAAGTTGCTTGAGCGCGGTAAGTTTGACGGCATCTTCATCGCCGACGTGATCGGCATCTACGACGTGCTGGGCGGCAATGGCGATGCGGCCATCCGCCAGGCGACCCAGGTTCCGGTCAATGATCCGCTGGCGCTGATCACCCCAATGGCGCTGGTTACCGAACACCTCGGTTTTGGCCTCACCGCCTCGCTGACGTTCGAGCACCCGTATCCTTTCGCCCGGCGCCTGTCGACCCTGGATCACCTGACCAAGGGGCGCATCGGCTGGAACATCGTTACCTCGTACCTCGACAGCGGCGCGCGCAACCTCGGGCAGAAGGCGCTGAGCGACCACGATGCGCGCTACGACTACGCCGACGAATACCTTGAAGTGCTCTACAAGCTGTTCGAGGGGAGCTGGGAAGAGGGCGCTGTGCTGCGTGATCGCGAGCGCGGCATTTTCAGCGATCCCAGCAAGGTTCATGAGATCCGCCACCAGGGCAAGCACTTCCAGGTGCCCGGCATCCACCTCTGCGAGCCTTCGCCGCAGCGCACGCCGGTGCTCTATCAGGCGGGGGCGTCGAGCCGTGGCAAGGACTTCGCAGCCGGACACGCCGAGTGCGTGTTCGTCGCCGCACCGTCCAAGGTGATCCTGAAGAAAATCGTGGCCGACATCCGCCGTCGCGCTGCCGAGGCCGGGCGTGATCCACGCAAGGTGCTGATTTTCAACCTGCAGACAGTGATCGTCGACGAGACCGACGCCAAGGCTCAGGCCAAGTGGCAGGAGCTCACGTCATATACCAGCTACGAAGGTGCGCTGGCGCTGATCTCGGGATGGACGGGTATCGACTTCGGCCAGTACCGGCCCGACCAGGTGCTCAAGCATATCCATACCAATGCCATTCAGTCGGCAGTGGAAACCTTTTCCACCGCCGACCCCAATAAGCAATGGACGGTGCAGGAACTGGCCGATTGGGTTGGTATTGGCGGCTTCGGCCCGCTGATCGTCGGCAGTGCGCAGACCGTCGCCGACGAGCTGCAGGCCTGGGTCGAGGAAACAGACGTGGACGGCTTCAACCTGGCTTACGTCCTGGCCCACGAAACCTTCCGCGATGTGGTCGAGCTGTTGGTGCCCGAGTTGCAGAAACGCGGTGTGTACAAGACCGAATATCGTTCCGGAACCCTGCGCGAGAAGCTGTTCGGGGATGGCCCGCGACTGCCCGCCAACCATCCTGGCGCCGGCTATCGCGACCTCAGCCAGCAGCGCGAAAACGTCGGTGTCAACCTGGCCGAGCCGGCCTGAATCGGCAGAGGAGTCATCGCATGAGCATTCATGAACGCTATCTGCCGTTGCCCGACGTAGTGGCCGACAGCGCCCTGACGGCGCTGCAGCGTTGGGCCAGAGAACGGCCGACACAAATCGCCCTGCGTCATCGCCGTCTTGGTGTGTGGAAGGCCTGGCGCTGGATCGATGTGCAGCACGAGGTCGAGCGGGTTGCCAACGGCTTGCGCCAGCAGGGGTTCGGCCCCGGGCAGCGCCTGGCATTGAGTGGCGCCTTCGAGCCGAGCCTGCTGATTCTGGCGTTGGCTGCCCACCCGCTTGGCGGCCAGAGTCTGGTGATTGGCCGCGGCAGCCGTGGCGATGAGCTGCAACGGCAACTGCGCCAGGCGCGTCCGACGTTCGCCTTCGTCCAACGCCGTGAAGACGTGTCGCACTGGTTGGGCAGCGGCCTTGCCGAGCTGTGGCCACTGCGTTTGTTTTCCGCCCAGGCCAATGTCGTGAGCAACGGCTTGTGGCAGGTGCAGCCGCTGTCGACGTTGTTTGTCGGCGAGGCGCCGGTGGCGCAGCGTCAGGGTTGGGCGCAGGGCGCCGAAGATGACGTGCTGTGGGTCGATGAGGGCACCGAATGGCGTGAGGGACTGGGGCATTTGCTGAGCCGTTGGTTGCACCATGGCGAAAGTCTAGCCTTCCCGGAAACGAGCGAGTCTGCTGGTCGCGACCGTCGCGAAATCGCCCCGACCGGGTTGTTGTTGTCCGCTGCGGGGGTCGAGGCGCTGGCGGGCGAAATCGATGCCCGCCTGGCGCCACCAGACAGTTGGCGACGGCGTCTGTGTGACTGGACGCTGGAGAATCCACACCAGGGCTTGCGTCGCTGGCTGAAGCAGCGGGTGCGGCGTCTGCTCGGCTTCCATCGCTTGCGCCGGATCGAGGTGCCAAGTGCGTCTGCCAGCGTGGCGCTACAAGGCCCGGCACGCTTGTCATGGCTGCACGAATATCTGGAGCGCGCGGCATGAGTGCATTGCTGGAGGTGCGCAACGTGTCGCTGTCGTTCAAGGGCGTGAAGGCGATTTCCGACTTGTCCTTCAGCGTCAGGCGCGGCGAGATCTGCGCCCTGATCGGGCCGAATGGCGCCGGCAAGAGCTCGCTGCTGAACATCCTCAATGGCGTCTACCGGGCCGATGCCGGCCAGCTGTTCTTCGCCACCGAGCCGTTGCGCCGGCCGCACCCGCTGCAGGCGGCGCGGCTGGGGATCGGCCGTACCTTCCAGAACAATGCGCTGTTCAAGAAGATGAGTGTGCTGGACAACCTGCTTACCGGTCTGTCGCGTTTCCAGCGCAGTTTCTTTCTCGAACAGGCACTGGGCCTGCCACGTGCCCGGCGCGAGGCCCGGGCTTTCGCCGAGCGCGCCGAGCAGGTGCTGGAGTTCCTCGAGCTGCAGCCCTGGCGCGACGTTGCCGTGGGCAGCCTGGCCTATGGCCTGCAGAAACGCGTGGAGCTGGGGCGTGCGCTGATCGCGCAGCCGACCCTGCTGCTGCTCGACGAGCCGATGGCGGGGATGAACGCCGAAGAGAAACAGGACATGAGCCGCTTCATCGCCGATATCAACCGTGATCTCGGCACCACGGTGATTCTCATCGAACACGACATTCAGGTGGTCATGGGGCTGTCCAGCCACGTGGTGGTACTGGACTACGGGCGCAAGGTCGGCGATGGCACACCGGCCGAAGTGCAGGCCAATCCCGATGTGATCGCCGCCTACCTGGGAGCGCCATACGGATGAACTTCTTCCTGGAAACCTTGATCGGCGGCTTGCTCGCCGGCACCCTGTATTCGCTGGTGGCCATCGGCTTCGTGCTGATCTACAAGGCCAGCGGCGTGTTCAACTTCGCCCAGGGCGCGATGCTGCTGTTTGCTGCGCTGACCTTCGTCAGCCTGCACGAGCAGGGCCTGCCGTTCGCCCTGGCGTTGGCCCTGACCGTACTGGTGATGATCGTCGGCGCGCTGCTGATCGAGCGCCTGGTGCTGCGGCCCCTGGTCAATCGCTCGCAGATCACCCTGTTCATGGCCACCCTTGGCCTGTCGTTCATCATCGAGGGCCTGGCCCAGGGCTTGATGGGCGCCCAGGTACGCGCGCTGGATCTGGGCATCGAGGACGTCCCGCTGTTCGTCGGCGAACTGATGATCAGCCAGTTCGACCTGGTTGCCTCCGGCGTTTCCGCCTTGTTGGTGGCGGTGCTGGCGCTGCTGTTCAACAAGACCCGCATCGGTGTGGCCTTGCGTGCGGTGGCCGACGATACCCGCGCGGCGCTGTCGCTGGGCATCAACCTCAACCGCATCTGGCAGATCGTCTGGGCCGTGGCCGGAATGGTCGGGCTGGTGGCCGGGCTGCTCTGGGGGGCGCGTCAGGGCGTGCAGTTCTCGCTCTCGCTGGTCGTGCTCAAGGCGCTGCCGGTGCTGATCATCGGCGGCTTCACCTCGATTGGCGGAGCCATCGTCGGCGGGCTGATCGTCGGTGCCGCCGAGAACCTCGCCGAAGCCTACATAGGCCCGCTGATCGGCGGAGGCATCACGCCCTGGTTCGCTTATTTCCTTGCCCTGATCTTCCTATACATCCGTCCGGCCGGCCTGTTCGGCGACCGGACCACCGAACGGGTATGACGCAATGACCGCTACCGTTTCACGCTTGGGCGCCGGCTTCGACGAGGCGCCGCTGACCCTGGTGCGCCGTCGCTGGCCAGTGGGCCTGCCGTTGTTGCTGCTGGTGGCCTTCGTCGGCTTGCCCTGGCTGGGCAACGACTACTGGCTCAACGCGATCCTGATTCCCTTCCTGGTGCTGTCGCTGGCCGGGCTGGGGCTGAACTTGCTCACCGGCTACACCGGGCAGACCTCGGTCGGTGCCGCCGGCTTCATGGCGGTGGGCGCCTTCGCCACCTACGGCCTGCTGCTGCGTGTGCCTGGGCTCCCGTTGCCGCTGGCGCTGATCGGCGGCGGGCTGATTGCCGGCCTGGTCGGCTTGCTGTTCGGCATACCCAGTTCGCGGATCAAGGGTTTCTACCTGATGGTCACCACGCTGGCTGCGCAGTTCTTCCTCGAATGGGTGTTCGCCAAGTTTCCCTGGTTCTACAACCATGCCTCGTCCGGCACCATCAGCGCACCGCGCCTGGAGTTGTTCGGTCACAGCCTGGCCTCGCCGGTAGGTCGCTACCTGCTGACCCTGAGCTGCGTGGTGCTGCTGACCTGGGTCGCGGTCAACCTGGTGCGTAGCCAGGTCGGGCGCAACTGGATGGCGATCCGCGACATGGACACCGCCGCCTCGGTGATCGGCATTCCGGTGGAGCGCTACAAACGCCTGGCCTTCGCCGTCAGCTCTTTCTACCTGGGCATCGCCGGGGCGCTCTGGGCCTTCGCCTACCTGGGCACGTCCAGTGCCGGCAGCTTCGATATCAACCGCTCGTTCCAGATCCTCTTCATCATCATCATCGGTGGCATGGGCAGCATCGCCGGCAATTTCATCGGCGCGGCTTTCATCAGCCTCACACCGATTCTGCTCAGCCATGCCGGGCAGTGGCTGTTCGGCGGCAACGTCGATGCCGGGCAATTGCAGAACCTGCAGAAGATCCTCTTCGGCAGCCTGATCATCTGGTTCCTGATCAAGGAGCCGGAAGGCCTGGTACGCCTGCTCGGCGACCTGCGCGAACGCATCAGGGTCTGGCCGCTGCGATTCTGAGCACGACCGCCTCTTTCCATGAACCTTGACCCGACCGCGGGAAAGGAGGTTTTCACCCCAGCACAAGAAGTTCACACCATGCGCAAACCCTTGCATCGTCACCTGCTCGTCAGCCTCTTTGTGCTCGGCGCCCAGGCCCTGTCTCCGGTCGTCACCCAGGCCGCCGACAACCAGCAGTTCATTCCCATGGCCACCTACCGGGTCGGCGCCTATGCCTCCAGCGGGATTCCCTGGTGGGCCGGAGAGATCGACTACTTCCGTTACATCAACGAGGTGGAAGGCGGCATCAACGGCGTCAAGCTGGTCTGGCAGGAGTGCGAGACCGAGTGGAACGTCGACCGTATCGTCGAGTGCTACGAGCGCTACAAAGATGGCAAGGATGGCGCGCCGACGGCGTTCTTCTTCACCCACAGCACTCCGGGCTCCTATGCGCTGATGGAGAAGGGCGCGGCCGACCGCATCCCGCTGATCGATGGTGCCGGCGGGCGCACCGAGTCTACCGACGGCAGCGTGTTCCCCTA
Source organism: Pseudomonas sp. USTB-Z (assembly GCF_019691255.1). Taxonomy (NCBI): domain Bacteria; kingdom Pseudomonadati; phylum Pseudomonadota; class Gammaproteobacteria; order Pseudomonadales; family Pseudomonadaceae; genus Pseudomonas; species Pseudomonas sp. USTB-Z. The sequence goes on along the minus strand of NZ_JAECZP010000002.1, from coordinate 333,872 downwards.
TGCCTTTCCACTGCTGCTGAACTACTACGGGCAGGCCTCGGTGGGCATCAACTACATCGCCGAGCGCGAGGGCGGCTTCGACAAGCTCAAGGGCAAGAAGATCGTCACCGTCTACCACGACTCGGCGTATGGCCGGGAAACCCAAGCGCCGATGAAGCTGCTGGCGGAAACATACGGCTTCGAGAACATCCAGATCCCGGTGGCCGATCCGGGCAATGAGCAGTCGGCGCAGTGGCGCCAGGTGCGGCAGATCAAGCCAGATTGGGTGTTCCTGCGTACCTGGGGCGTGTCCACTCCGGTTGGCATAAAGACGGCCGCACGCTTCGGCATCCCGGTCGAGCGCATCATCGGCGACGTCTGGGCCGGCTCCGAGGCCGACGTGCTCCCTGCAGGCACGGCGGCCAAGGGCTACCAGGCCCTGGCGCCGTTCCCCGGTGGCGACGGTTTCGAGATTCACCAGCGCCTGCGCCAGCACATCCTCGATGCCGGCAAGAGCGACCTGAAGGATAAGCGCTACTTCGGCAAGGTGTACTACAACATCGGCCTGATCAATGCCGCGATTGCCGTCGAGGCGCTGCGCACCGCCCAGGGCAAGTTTGGCAACCGCCCGCTCAATGGTGAGGAAGCGCGCTGGGGCTTCGAGCACCTGAATATCGACGCCGCGCGCCTCAAGGCCAGTGGCTTCGAAGGGCTGCTGCCACCGCTGCAGCTGTCCTGCTCTGATCACGAGGGCGGTGGTGCGGCCCGCGTTCAGCAGTGGGACGGTGAGAAATGGGTGCTGGTGACCGACTGGATCCAGGCCGACCGCACCACCTTGCGTCCGCTGATCGAGGCCAAGTCCGCCGCCTATGCCCAGGAGAAGGGCATCACCCCGCGTAATTGCGCCAACGAGCAATAAACCCCCATGTCCTGCGCCCGGCCACCGTCGCGTGGGTCGGGCGCCTGAGGAGAAAGACCATGCATGCAACGCTGAAACGCAGTGTCGCCGCCTTTGGCCTGGCGCTCGCGAGCTACGCCGCGATGCCGTCGGCGGCCCAGGCGGCCAATGAACAATTCTTCCCGCTAGCCACCTACCGAGTCGGTGCCTATGCCTCCAGCGGCATTCCGGTGTGGGCCGGGATGATCGACTACCTGCGCTACATCAACGACGTCGAAGGCGGCATCAATGGCGTCAAGCTGGTCTGGCAGGAGTGTGAGACCGAGTGGACGGCGGAGAAGGGCATCGAGTGCTACGAGCGCTTCAAGAACGGCCTCAATGGCGCTCCGGTAGCGGTCTACCAGCCCAATGGTGCGCCGGCTGCCTATGCCCTGGCGGACAAGGCCGAGGCCGACCGGATCCCGCTGATCACCCTCGGCTATGGTCGAACCGAGGCCACCGATGGCCGCGTCTTTCCCTACAACTTCCCGGTGATGCTGACCTTCTACAGCGAGGCTTCTGCATTCATCAACTACGTGGCCGAGCGCGAGGGTGGGCTGGACAAGCTCAAGGGCAAGAAGATCGCCACCGTCTACCACGACTCCGCCTATGGCCGGGAAACCCAGGGGCCGCTGAAGCTGCTGGCGGAGAAGTACGGCTTCGAGAACATCCAGATTCCCGTCGCCGACCCGGGTAACGAGCAGGCCTCGCAGTGGCGCCAGGTGCGCCAGCTCAAGCCGGACTGGGTATTCCTGCGCACCTGGGGCGTGTCCACCCCGGTGGCGATCAAGACTGCGGCGCGCTTCGGCTTTCCGGTCGATCGCATCGTTGGCGACATCTGGGCCAGCTCCAATGAAGACGTGCTGCCGGCCGGCGAGGCGGGCAAGGGATATCTGGCCCTGACGCCCTATCCGGGCGGTGCCGACTTCGACATCCACCAGCGCATCAAGGCACACATCCTCGACAAGGGCAAGAGCGACCTCAAGGATCCGAAGAGCTTCGGCAGCGTCTACTACAACTCCGGCCTGGTGAATGCCGCCATCGCCGTCGAGGCGATCCGCGCCGCGCAGAAGCACTTCGGAGCGCGGCCGCTCAATGGCGAGGAAGGTCGCTGGGGCTTGGAACACCTCGATCTCGACGATGCGCGGCTCAAGGCGATCGGTTTCCTGGGGCTGATGCAGCCGCTGAAGCTGTCGTGCAGCGACCACGAGGGGGGCGGTGCCGTCAAGGTGCAGCAGTGGGATGGCCAGCAGTGGAAGCTGATCACCGATTGGGTGCAGGCCGATCATGTCACCCTGCGCCCCCTGATTGACGCCAAGGCTGCCGAGTACGCGAAAGAGAAAGGCGTGACCCCCCGTGCGTGTGACGCGCCGTGAGCGCTCGCTTTTCACCTGTGGCAGGAGCTTTAGCCGCGACCGGCACGGGCAACGCATTTCAAGGCTTTGGGGCGGCAGGCGCCGCCCGCTGAACGACGACCAGAGGGCAACAATCCATGACCAGTGCGACTCTTCCAGCCGCCGTCAGCAGTGAGCTGCTGGCAGTGGAGGACATCGAAGTGATCTACGACGGCGCAATCCTCGCCGTGGCCGGTGTATCCCTGCGGGTCGGGCAGGGCGATATCGTCGCCTTGCTAGGCGCCAACGGTGCTGGCAAGAGCACCACACTCAAGGCTATTTCCGGCCTGGTGCAGGCCGACCGGGCGCAGGTCAGCCGTGGCCATATCCGCTTCCAGGGGCAGGACACCGCCGGTGTCGCGGCCAACCTGCTGGCACGCCAGGGTATCGTCCATGTGCTGGAAGGACGGCATGTGTTCGCCCACCTGACCATCGAGGAAAACCTGCGCAGTGGCGGCTTCCTGCGTAACCCGACGCGGCGCCAACTGGAGCAGGATCTGGAGCGCATCTATGCCTGGTTCCCGCGCTTGAAGACCAAGCGCAAGACTCAGGCTGGGCTGACTTCCGGCGGTGAGCAGCAGATGCTCGCCATCGGCCGCGCGCTGATGACCAAACCGCGCCTGGTGCTGCTCGACGAACCCTCGATGGGCTTGGCGCCGATCCTCGTCGAGGAGATCTTCGCCATCGTCGCCCAGCTCAATGCGCAGGAGGGCGTGAGCTTTCTGGTGGCCGAGCAGAACATCAACGTTGCCCTGCGCCATGCTAGCCATGCCTACATCCTGGAGAACGGCCGGGTGGTGGGTGAGGGCAGTGCTGCCGAGCTGGCCGCGCGGGAAGATATTCAGCATTTCTACCTGGGCGGCAAGGCTGACTGAGCGGTGGCGAGGGCTGTGGAACGCTGTGGTCATACCGCCTTTTACTGAGTAGGTGATGTTCCATTCAACGCGGCCCAGGCCGCGTTTTTTTGTCCTGACGAAAGCGCTGTGGCGCCGGCAACAGCAGTTGTGCAGATTGCTCCGCAGACGGTGCATCATATTGTTGAGTAGATTGTTCAAGTGATTGAATAACAATGATTTTTTCTGTTGGCATGGTTGTTGGAATAACTGGATTTACAGCGCCTGGAAAGGCGCCTACCTCGTCATTCCAAGGATCACTGCCATGCGCTCTACCGCTTGCTACAGAACAGCTCTTTCTCTGGCCATCCTGCTGGCCGGCCCCGCGTTTGCCGACAGCGATGATGAAGGCTTCATCGACGGCACGCAGATCCATGTGCTCAACCGCAACTTCTTCTTCAGCCAGGACTATCGCAACGGCGACTTCACCCTCAACCCCAACAAGGGTGAGCGGCAGAGCCTGCATCGTGAATGGGGCCACGGCATCATCGCCAATCTGCAATCCGGTTTCACCCGTGGCACTGTCGGCTTCGGCGTGGATGTGCAGGGGCTGGTCGGGCTCAAGCTCGATGGCGGCAATGGGGCAGTCGGCAATGGTGTCGGCGTGCCCGGCATCGTGTCGCGCTCGGGGAGCAACTTCGATGGCGAGCCCAAGGACAGCTACGGCAAGGTTGGTGCCGCGCTCAAGGTGCGCGCCTTCGACACCGAACTGCGCTATGGCGACGTGAGCCCGACCAGCCCGGTGCTGCACGCCAGCGACATTCGCCTGCTGCCGCAGACACTGCGCGGCTTCATCTTCAACAACAACTCGCTGGATGGCCTGAGCCTGCAGGGCGGCAAGCTGGAGTCGAGCAGTGACCGCAACGCCAGCAACCACCGTGGTGATCTCGGCACCGTCTATGCCGGGCGTATCAAGGGCGCCAACGATGTGGTGTACCTGGGTGGCGATTACCAGTTCAACGACCAGCTCACCTTGCGCCTGCACAGCAGCCGCCTCGACGACGTATGGAACCAGTCGTTCTTCAGCGTCGACCATGTGCAGCCGCTGGGTAGCGAGCTGAGCCTGAAGACCGGCCTCAATTATTACCGCACCCGTGACAGCGGCCAGGCGCTGGCCGGCCAGATCGACAACGACTCATGGAGCGTGCATGCCGGTCTGGCTGCCGGCGCTCATGGCTTCAAGCTGTCCTACACACGCATCGATGGCGACACGCCGTTCGACTACGTGTGGAACACCTATGACCTGCAACTGGATGCCGCCTCGCAGGTTTCCGACTTCAACAACCCCAATGAGCGAGCCTGGGAAGCCCGTTACGACTATGACTTCGCCACGCTTGGCGTGCCTGGGCTGAGCCTAACGGCCCGCTACGTGCGCGGTACCGACATCGACGGAACTCGCGCGGGTGGCGCTTACAGCTACTTCAATGGTACCGAGGACGGCCGCCACTGGGAGCGCAACCTGTGGCTGAAGTACGTGCTGCAGAGTGGGCCGGCCAAGGACCTCTCGTTCAACTTGATGCAGGCCACCCACCGCGTCGGTGGCGATCACGTCGCCGAGTCCAACGTCGACGAACTGCGCCTGATCGTCCAGTACCCGCTGGATATCAGCCTCTGAGAACCTGCTCACGATCTCGCGAGATAACGCCATGCAACACCGATGGCGGCCCCGCAAAAACAGGCGAGTCGCGGTCGGAGTCGCGCTCGACTTCACCCGCTGTAAATGAGCAGTCCGACCACGCTGGCGCTCCAGCTTTTTTTTAACGCAGGAGGGCCGACGCGCAGCAGGTCGTGAACAGGTGCTGAGGCAAGTGTCCGCCCGGCAACAGCCAATCCACAGTTTGCCGCCACAGGTGCTTTTCCAATTATCTGGATTGCGCATCAAGTCATTGAATATGAAAGATTTTCCAGGTTGGTACGGGCTGTGCAGTAGCCCTGGAGAATCCATCACGCTTGGAGCAACACATGACTCAGTCACAACCCGCCGATCTGCGCGAGCAGGTCAGCTCGACGCCTCGGCGCCCGGCACAGATCATCCGTAGCGACGCCGAAGCCATCGAGGTGGCGCAGCGCTTGGCCGAGGATTTTGCCCGTGAGGCAGCCTGGCGTGATCGCGAGCGGCGCCTGCCCTGGGAGGAACTGGATCGCTTCTCCGAAAGCGGTCTGTGGGCAATCAGCGTGCCCAAGGCGCACGGCGGCGCCGGGGTATCTTATGTCACCCTCAGCGAGGTGATCGCGACTATCTCCGCCGCCGACTCATCGCTCGGCCAGTTGCCGCAGAACCACTTTGGTGTGCTCAGCAACCTCGGCCTGACCGGCAGCGAGGCGCAGAAGCGCCGCTACTACGCCAAGGTGCTGCAAGGCTACCGTTTCGGTAACGCCTTTTCCGAAGCGCGCAGCCAGTACGTCACCACCTTCCAGACGCAGATCCGCTTCGACGGCGACAGCGCCGTGCTCGATGGCGAGAAGGCCTACTGCACGGGGGCGCTGTTCGCCCACATCGTCCCGGTCGCGGGTGTCGACGAGGAGGGCCGCCCGCACATCGCCTTCGTGCCACGCGATGCAGCTGGCCTGACGGTGATCGACAGTTGGGATGGCTTCGGCCAGCGCATCACAGCCAGCGGCCAGGTGCGTATCGAAGGCGTGCGAGTGCCAGCGAGCGAGGTGATACCGGCCTGGAAGGCCTACGACCAGCCAACCGCTGATGGCCCGATCTCGCAGATTATCCAGGCCGCCGTGGACACCGGCATCGCCCGTGGCGCCTTTGCCGAAACCCTGCGCGTGGCGCGTCAGGCACGCCCGTGGGTCGACAGCGGCTTGCAGCACGGCTGGCAGGATCCACTTGGCCAGGCGCTAATCGGCGAGCTGGCCTGGCGCCTGCAGGCGGCCGAGGCGATCTTGCAGCGCGCTGCCGAGGCGGTCGATCGCGCCGTCGCCGAGCCTGGCGAAGAGCACGTTGCTGAAGCCTCAGTGGTGGTCGGCCAGGCCAAGGTGCTGTCTACCGAGATTTCCCTTGAGGCGTCCAGTCGCCTGCTGGAGCTGGGCGGCACGCGCAGCGTCTCGGCCAGCCAGGGGCTGGACCGCTTCTGGCGCAATGCGCGCACCCACACGCTGCATGACCCGGTGCGCTGGAAGTACCACCTGGTCGGCAATCAACTGCTCAACGGCGTCAAGCCGCAACGTCATTCCTGGAACTGAGGTCACGCCATGTCCAACACCCATTCCCAAGGCCGGGGTGACCTGGCCCACGCCCGTCATGTCGAGGCAGCTCTGCTTGACTACCTGCGCGGGCAGAGTGCTCGCCATGAAGCGCTGGTCATCGCTGCAGTCGGCGAGTTGCGCATCCGTATCGACGCCGCCGACGCGTTGCTGGCACGCGCCGACGCCTCGCAGTCGGCCGCCATCGCTTTTCGTTTGGGCGCCGCCGAGGCCGCGCGCCTGGCCGCGCAGACGCATTTCGAACTGGTGGGCAGTAGTCTGCCGCGTCCGCAGCCGGGCAGCGCCGAACCGGCACTGCCCACTCAACGGCGACTGCTCGGCGACCACTACCTCAACGGCGCCGCCTTGGCAGATCAGCAAAGGGTGCAAGCATGAGTCGAATCCTGACGTTGCTCACCGCCCTGGTGCTGGCATTGGCGGGCGGCCTGACACAAGCCGAGGAGGAGGGCGAGGCCGTGCCGTCGCTGGCCGGCAAGCGCATTGCCGTGAGCATGACTGGCACCAGTCATTACTTCGACATCAAGGCGTTCCAGGCGCAGGTCAATGAGATCAAGCGCCTGGGCGGCACGCCGATCACCCTCGACGCCGGGCGCAACGACCGCAATCTGGTCACACAACTGAACACGGTGGTCACGCAAAAGCCCGATGCGGTGATTCAGACCCTCGGCACCCTGAGCGTGATCGACCCCTGGCTCAAGCGCATCCAGGCCGCAGGCATCCCGCTGTTCACCATTGATGTGCCATCGCAGTACAGCCTCAACAACACCACCTCGGACAACGTCGCGGCCGGCCGCGCGTTGGCCGAACAGCTGGTGCGCGACACCGGCGGCAAGGGCCGCATCCTGGTGTTCAACGGCTTCTACGGGGTGCCGGTCTGTGCGATCCGCTACGACGAGTTGAAGAAGGTACTGGCCGATCATCCGCAATTGCAGATCGTCCAGCCGGAGCTGCGTGACGTGATTCCCAACACCGTGCAGGACGCCCGCAGCCAGATCGCCGCGCTCCTGAACAAGTACCCCAAGGGCGATATCGCCGCCATCTGGTCGGCCTGGGACATCCCTCAGCTCGGCGCCAGCCAGGCGCTGATCGACGCCGGGCGCAGTGAGATCCGCACCTATGGTGTGGACGGCACGCCGGAGGTACTGGAGCTGATCGCCCATGACAACTCGCCCATCGGCGCGGTGGTTGCGCAGCAGCCCGACCTGATCGGCCGCACCGCCGTGCGCAACGTTGCCCGCTATCTGGCCGGCCAGCGTGATCTGCCGAAGGAAACCCATGTCGCCGCGCTATTGACGACCCGCGACAACCTGGCTCAGGTCAAGCACCTGCGAGGTGACCAATGAGTGACAACGACTGCTCCGGCATTTCCCGGCGCTGCCTGCTCGGCGCGTCTTCGGCGATGCTCGCTCTCGGGCTCGCCGCACCATTGACCCGCACCATGGCGGCTGGAGCCGACAGCGGTGCCGAGGCCAGTGCCACAGTGCCTTCGCTGAAGGGCAAGCGCATCGCCATCAGCACCGTGGGCACCAGCATCTACTTCGACAGCCGGGCCTTCAAGGCGCAGGTCGAGGAGGTACAGCGCCTGGGCGGCACGCCGATCACCCTGGATGCCGGGCGCAACGACAAGGCCATGGTGACCCAGTTGCAGAATCTGGTGACGCAGAAGCCCGATGCAGTGATTCACACCCTCGGCACGCTGAGCATCATCGAGCCCTGGTTCAAGCGCATCAGCGCCGCCGGCATCCCGCTGTTCACCATCGAGGTGCCGTCGCAGTACGCGGTCAATACGATTTCCGCAGACAACTGGAGCACGGGTTTGCTGCTGGCCAAGCAGTTGGTGGCCGATCTGCGCGGCAAGGGCAGGGTGCTGCTGTTCAATGGCTTCTATGGCGTGCCGAGCTGCGGCATTCGCTATGACCAGTTGAAGCTGGTGAGCAAGTTCTACCCGCAGATCGAGTTCATCCAGCCGGAGTTGCGCGACGTGATTCCCAACACCGTGCAGGATGCCCGCAGTCAGGTTGCCGCCTTGCTCAACAAGTACCCCAAGGGTGAGCTCGACGCGATCTGGGCGGCCTGGGATCTGCCGCAGCTCGGTGCCAGCCAGGCGCTGATCGAAGCCGGGCGCAATGAAGTGCGCACCTATGGCGTCGACGGTACGCCCGAGGTGCTGGAACTGCTGCGCCAGCCCGGCAGCCCGGTGGCTGCAGTGGTGGCGCAGCAGCCTGCGTTGATTGGCCGGACGGCGGTGCATAACGTCGCCCGCTACCTGGCCGGCGAGCACGATCTGCCGCCCGAAACCTTCGTCGAGACCCTGCTGACCACGGCGGGCAACGTCGATGACGTCAAACGCATCCGAGGCGACGCATGAGTACGCCGGTGCTGGAGTTGCGTGGCATCGTCAAGACCTTCGGTGCCACCCGGGCGCTCGACGGCGCCAGCCTGCGGGTGGCGGCGGGCAGCGTGCACGGTTTGGTGGGCGAGAACGGCGCCGGCAAGTCTACGCTGATCAAGGTGCTGGCCGGCATCCACCGCCCGGACGCCGGCAGCCTGCTGCTCGACGGCCAGCCGCACGGGCATTTCAGCCCGCGCCAGGTGGAGCGCCTGGGCATTGGCTTCATCCACCAGGAACGCTTGTTGCCGGCCCGTTTCACCGTGGGTGAAGCCTTGTTCTTCGGCCATGAACGGCGACTCGGGCCCTTGCTCGATCGCCGCTCTCAGCAGCGCGAGGCCGCGCGTCTGCTGGACGACTACTTCGGCCTGCGACTGCCGGCGAATGCGCTGATCGGTGAACTGAGCAGCGCCGAGCAACAGATGGTGCAGATCGTCCGCGCGCTGCTGATCAAACCGCGTGTGCTGGTGTTCGACGAACCCAGCGTGGCCCTGGTGCAGCGTGAGGTGGAGCGTTTGCTGCGGATCGTCCAGCGCCTGCGTGACGATGGCCTGGCGATCGTCTACATCTCCCATTACCTGCAGGAAATCGAGGCCCTGTGCGACCGCGTGACGGTACTGCGCAACGGTCGCGATGTCGCTGAAGTCTCCCCGCGCAACACGTCGCTGGAGCAGATCACCCGCCTGATGGTCAACCGCGAAGTCGGCGAGCTGTACCCCAAGGTAGCGGTGCCTGCCGGTGCGCTGTTGCTCGACGTGCGCGGGCTGGGGCGGGCACGGGCCTACCAGGGCATCGACCTGCAGGTGCGCCGTGGCGAGATCGTCGGCCTCACCGGGCTGGTGGGCTCGGGCGCCAAGGAGTTGCTACGCAGCCTGTTCGGCCTGGCGCCACCGGACAGCGGCGAGGTGCGCCTGGACGGGCGACCGTTGTCCTTGCGCAGCCCGCGCGAGGCTGTCGCCCAGGGCGTCGCGCTGATGCCCGAGGAGCGCCGTCGGCAAGGCGTGGCGCTCGACCTGAGCGTGCAGGAGAACACCACCCTGGCGGCACTGTCGCGCTTCGTCCGCCTGGGGCTGCTGTCGCCGGCGCGCGAGCGGCATACCACCCTGGAGCTGATCGAGCGCCTGAGGATCAAGGCCCCTGGCGCGCATGCCAAGGTGCGTCAGCTCAGCGGCGGCAATCAGCAGAAGGTGGCGCTGGCCAAGTGGTTCGCGCGGTGTTCCAGCCTGTACCTGCTGGACGAGCCCAGCGTTGGCATCGATGTTGGCGCCAAGGTGGAGATCTATCGGCTGATCGGTGAACTGGTGAAGGAGGGCGCCGGGGTGTTGATCCTCTCGTCCGACCTGCCGGAGTTGATCGGCCTCTGCGACCGCATTCATGTCATGCACCGCGGCGCCATCGCCGCACGTTTCGCCGCTGGCGAGGCGAACAGTGACCGCCTGCTGGCGGTGGCTACCGGCGCGCAACGCGCGCAGAACGAGGAACGACCTTTCTATGCCTATGCCATTGCTATCTGATGCCTTCCACCCGCGATTCGCGCAGTGGCTGCTGCGCCGTGGCGCGCTGCTGGCCTTCGCCGCGATCCTGTTGGCCTTCGCCCTCAGTGCGCCGAACTTCCTCACCCCGAGCAACCTGGTCAATGTGCTGGCCCAGTCGGCGATCCTCGGCAGCCTTGCCTTCGGCCTGACCACGGTGATCATCGGCGGCGGCTCGAACGTGGTGTCCGGTGGGCTTGATCTGTCGCTGGCGGCCAACCTCGGGTTGTCCGCTGCGGTCTATGCCAGCCTGAACAACGCCGGTTTCGGCGATGTTGTCAGCATCGCCGCGACGCTTGGCACTGGCCTGGCCATCGGTACGCTGAATGCGCTGGTGGTGGTCGGTTTCCGTTTGCCGCCACTGCTGGCAACCCTGGCCACGATGAACCTGGTGGCCGGGCTGGAACTGGTGCTGACCGAAAACACCGTGCTGCCCAGCACTTCGCCGTTGCTGGAAGGGCTGGCCTTCGGTAGTTGGCTCGGCGTGCCAGCCCTGGCCTGGGTGCTGCTGGCGGTCGGTGGCGTGCTGATCGTGTTGATGCAGTACACGCCATTCGGCCTGCGTCTGTACGCCATCGGCGAATACCCGGAGGCGGCTAATGCCGCTGGCCTGTCGGTGCGTGGCTACGTGTTCGCCAGCTACCTGATCAGCGGTCTGTGCGGCAGCCTGGCCGCGTTTTGTTCAGCGGCCTGGTTCAGCGGCAGCACCACCGGCTCCGGCGAGATGCTGCTGTCGGTGGTGGCCATCGCTTTTCTTGGGGTGATCTTCTCCCAGCGTCTGCAGCCGAGCATCGGCGGCACGCTGCTGGCAACGATGCTGGTCGGGGTGCTGATCAACGGCTTCCAGCTTCTGAATATTTCCAGCTTCTGGGTCGACGGCGTGCAGGGTGTCCTGATCCTGCTGGTGGTGGCCCTGTCCGGTTTGCGTAACAAGGAGGCCTGAGATGTCCGATTCGTTATCCGCCCCGCAGCCTGCCGGTCTGACCTGGCTCTCTGGCCAGGCGTTGCTGCGCCTGGTCATGCCGACGCTGTTCGCCGCCGTTCTACTGTTCTTCGCGTTGAAGGCACCCGGCTTTCTCACTGTCGGCAACCTGTCCAGCCTGTTATTGAACAATTTTGTGTTGCTGGCCATTGTCGCCATCGGCATGACCTACGCCATCGCCGCGGGTGGCATCGACCTGTCAGTCGGCACTGCGCTGGACTTCTCGGCGCTGACCTTCGTCCTGCTGCTCAATGCCGGCTTCGGGCTCTATGTCGCGATTCCCGGTGGGCTGCTGGCTGGCAGCCTGGCCGGGTTGTTCAATGCCGGGCTGATCGCCGGGCTGCGTATTTCCCCTTTTCTGGCCACCCTTGGCACGCTGTTCATTGGCAGCAGCGTGCAAAAGCTGCTTTCCGATGGCGGACAACCGATCTACCTGGAGGCGCAGGTGCGCAGCGGCTTGGCCAGTGAGCGCTTGCTCGGCGTGCCGCTACCCTTGCTGCTGGTGGCACTGTTGGCGCTTGTGTATGGCGTGGTATTGGCGCGTGGCCGCTTAGGCCGGGAGATCATCGTCCTTGGCAGCCAGCCACTGGTGGCGCGTTATTCGGGCCTGGCGCAGCGACGTATCGCTGCCCTGGTGTTCATCGCCAGTGCCTTTGCCAGCGCGCTGGCGGGCATCCTGCTGCCGGCCACGGTGAACGCCTACGCGCCGATGTCCGGCAATGCCTTCCTGATGAATGCCATCGGTGCGGTCTTCATCGGTGCCACGCTGAGCCTGCACAACCGGGTCAACGTACCCGGTACACTGCTCGGTGTGCTATTTCTCAACGTCACGGCCAACGGTCTGCTGCTGATCGGCTGGAATTTCTTCTGGCAGCAGGTGGCCACCGGCGTTCTGATTCTCTCGGTTCTGCTGTTCAGTTTTGCCAGTCGGCGGCTCGGCGCTGGCTAGTTCTGGCGTTTCGGGCGAAACGCCAGTGCCGTGACGAGGCCTGGGGGTGTGCCCCAGGCCATGCTTTCAGGACTGCTTGGCACCGCCACCGATCTGCCAGACATAGGGCGGTTCGCTGCCATTGACGTGCCAGTCGCCGATGATGCGTTCCTTGTAGATCACCGGGTTGTGCGAGGCGGCAGTACGGGCGTTGCGCCAGTGGCGATCGAGCTGTTTGGTGGTGCTGGTACCGGAGGCGCCGAGGGTGTTGAACAGGTCGCTGGTGGCACGCAGCACCCATTCGATGGCCGCCACCTGGGCCTGGGCCGATTCCAGTTCGGCGGCGATGTTGGCCTTGCGCTCGGCGTTCTCGTCATTGCCGAAACGCGCCAGGTAGGCTTGCTGCGCGGCCTCGCTGGCGCGCAGGGTACCTGCCTCGGCGGCGTAGATCAGGCCGGAGGCCTTGCCGATAACCTGCAATACCTGTGGATCCTCGCTTACCGCTGCGCCATTGCCATGGCTGAACACGCGCGTGCGCTTGCTGGTTTCCTGGCTGAAGTCACGCACGGCGGCGCGGCCGGAACCGACGATGACGGCGAGCAGCACCAGTTGGTAGAAGGCCGTCTGGTATTTGAAGCGGGTGGCGAAGTCGATGATGTTCTCTTCCTCGACCACCGCGTTCTCGAACACCGAGGTGCCGCTGCCGGTGGTGCGCTGGCCAAAACCATCCCAGTCGTCGCTCTGGGTGATCCCGGGTTGGTGGGTACGGATCGCTGCGATCACGTCGCCACCGGTGTCGTCTCGGCGGGCGAACAGGTCGATCCAGTCGGAGAAGAGGCTGCCGGTGCTGTAGTACTTGGTGCCATTGACCACCCACTGATCACCCTGGCGCGACACCCGGGTGCTGACGTCGCCGATCTTCACTGCGCCCACCTCCGTCCAGGCGCAGCCCACCAGATCGCCGTCGACGAAGCGTTTGAACCAGACGTCCTGTGGGGTGCTGGCATGGGCGTTGAGGCGGTCCTCGACAAAAGCAAAATGCCCGCGCAGTGCCTGCGGCACATTGGAGTCGGCTTCGGCCAGTTCGATCAGCAGCTGGAACAACTGTGGCAGGGAAGCGCCGGCACCGCCCTGTTCGACGGGTACACGCACGGCGCCGAAGCCGGCGTCCTTGAGCCACTGGATGGGCTCATGGGGCAGGGTGCGGTTGCGCTCGCGTGCCACGCTGGATTCGGCGATGCGGGTAAAGATGGGGCGGAAGCGGGCGGCAAGGGATTCGTAGTGGGTACCGGTAGACAGGTGGGGCAGTGGGGCTTGGGCGGTCATCGCAGTTCTCCTCGATTGATGCGATTGCTGACGGTGACGCTCTCGCAAACTTCGTGCCTTGCAGTGAATGCCTTTTAAATCAACGGGTTGTGATCATTCTGGTGGGGCGGGCTGTTCGCTCGCCGACAGCTTGCTGAATGACTGTTGGTGGGCGGTCAATTGCGTTTTCCGGGGCAACTGTTGGCCGAGGGTCAGTGGTTCAACAGCTTGTTGGCCAAAAGACAGTTCAGGCTGCTAGCGCTAGCGTTCAACTACTTGAATTTAAAGGTTTATATGGATTGGCACGGTTGCTGCTGAAGCTCCCTCAGGTAATGCCCGCTGGGCAAGGAGGGATGAGCATGAACGCACGTGTTATCAGGGTCGTGGTGGTGTCCGGCAGCCTGCGGGCCCCGTCACGCACCCATGGTCTGCTGCAGGCCCTGGTGGAGCGGCTGCCGGCCGTGTTGCCGAAGCTGGAGGTGCACTGGGTGCGCATCGCCGAACTGTCCGCCAGCCTGGCCGGTTCGCTGGAGCGCGATAGCGCCTCGGCTGACCTGCAACCGCATTTGCAGGCGATCGAGCAAGCCGACCTGCTACTGGTCGGCAGCCCGGTGTATCGCGCGTCCTACACCGGTTTATTCAAGCACCTGTTCGACCTGGTCGATTACCAGTCGCTCAAGGGCGTGCCCGTGGTGCTTGCCGCCACCGGTGGTAGCGAGCGACATGCCTTGATGATCGATCACCAGTTGCGCCCGCTATTCGCTTTCTTCCAGGCCCACACCCTGCCGTACGGCCTGTACGCCAGTGTCGAGTCTTTCGACGATCAGCGCCTGGCTGACCCTGCGCAGTTCGAACGGATCGAGCGGGTACTCGATACCGTCGTCGCCTTCTTTCATATCCCGGTCGCCCGCGCGGCCTGACTTTCCGAGTTACAGGAGACATCGCCATGAGCCAACCGATCAAATTCGCCTACTGGGTTCCTAACGTCAGCGGTGGCCTCGTTGTCAGCAAGATCGAACAACGCACTAGCTGGGACATCGATTACAACCGCAAGCTGGCGCAGATTGCCGAGCGTTCCGGGTTCGAGTACGCGCTTTCGCAGATCCGCTTCACCGCCGGCTATGGCGCTGACAACCAGCACGAGTCGGTAACCATCAGCCACGCGCTGCTGGCCGCCACCGAAAAACTCAAGGTGATCGCCGCGATCCTGCCCGGACCCTGGACGCCGGTATTGGCAGCCAAGCAATTGGCAAGCATCGACCAGTTCACCGCGGGCCGCATCGCCATCAACGTGGTGTCCGGCTGGTTCAAGGGCGAGTTCCGCGCCATCGGCGAGCCATGGCTGGACCATGACGAGCGCTATCGCCGATCCGAGGAGTTCATTCGTGCCCTGAAGGGCATCTGGACCCAGGACAATTTCAGCTTCCACGGCGATTTCTACCGTTTCAACGACTACACCCTCAAGCCCAAGCCGCTGCAGCACCCGCACCCGGAAATCTTCCAGGGCGGGAGCTCGCGGGCCGCGCGCGACATGGCCTCGAGGGTCTCCGACTGGTACTTCACCAATGGCAACAGTGTCGAGGGCATCAAGACCCAGGTCGACGATATCCGCACCAAGGCAGCGGCCAACGGGCATTCGGTGAAGGTCGGGGTAAACGCTTTCATCATCGCCCGCGACACCGAGGAAGAGGCCCGCGCGGTGCTGGCAGAGATCATCGCCAAGGCCGACCCGGAGGCGGTCAACGGCTTTGGCAGTGAAGTCAAGAACGCCGGTGCGGCCAGCCCGGAAGGCGAGGGCAACTGGGCCAAGTCGACCTTCGAAGACCTGGTGCAGTACAACGACGGCTTCAAGACCAACCTGATCGGTACGCCACGGCAGATCGCCGAACGCATCGTCGCGCTCAAGGCGGTCGGCGTCGACCTGATCCTCTCCGGCTTCCTGCACTTCCAGGAAGAGGTCGAGTACTTCGGCAAGCATGTGTTGCCGCTGGTGCGCGAACTGGAGCAGGAGCAGCATGCCTCCCTCGCTGTGGCCTGAGGTGCGCGGCCATGCACGAGGCGCTCGCGAACAACCTGCCGGCCAGCTTGCTGGCCCGCGCACATCAACGTGGGGCGGACGTTGCGTTGCGCCACAAGCGTCTAGGCCTGTGGCAGGCGCGCAGCTGGGCGCAACTGCTGGCCGAGGTGCAGGGGCTGGCCACCGGGCTGCGCGAGGCCGGCTTCGCGGCCGGCGACAGTCTGCTGATCGTCAGCCGGCCGCGCCCTGAGGCGCTGCTGGCAAGCCTGGCGGCGCAGTGGCTGGGCGGCGTCGCGGCACTGCTCGACCCGCTGATGCCCGACGCGGAGCAACTGACGCTGTTGCGTGAACTGCAGGCCGGTTTCGTCTTTGCCGAAGGTCAGGAGGAGGTCGAGCGGGTGCTGGCGAGCGGTCATGTGCCAGCATTGCTGTTCTACGCCGATGGCCGTGGCCTGGCGGATTCCGGGTTGCCGAATTACGCTCGCCTGGCCGCGCAGCTGCCCAATCCTGCCTTGGCGGTGCAGGCGCAGAGCGAGCGCCCAGCGTTCAGCTTTCACCGGCTGGATGCCGATGGCCAACTTCAGCAGCACGGGCTCAGCCATGCCGAGGTGCTGGGCGAGGGGCGTCGGCTGGTCGAACAGGAGCGCCTGACGGCGGCCGAGGAAGCCTTGGCCTCCCGCAACTTCGCCACCAGCGGCCAGGCCCGCTACCTGCTGGCGCCTTGGCTGCTGGCAGGCTTTCGGATGAATTTTCCGGAGAGCCTGGCGACCCGCGACACCGACCGCCGTGAACTCGGCCCGACCCTGGTACTCGGCACCCACGACAGCTACGGCCGCCTGTATGCACTGGCGCAGCAGCGTCTACCGCTGCCGGGCAGCCTGCTGCGGCGCGGGCTGGACTGGGCGCTTGACGCGCGCGGTGGGTTGCTGCGCAACGGCCTTGGCCAGGTGTTGCTGCGTCGGCCGCTGCGCGATGTGCTGGGCCTGAGCCGCACCCGGGTGCCGCTGCTGGTCGGTGAGGCCCTGCCGGGCGAGGTGCAGGCGTTCTTCGCCGCCCTTGGGGTGGCGCCGCGTATCTGGCGGGAGGCGCCCCGCTGGCAGGCCGTGCGCAGCCCTCGTTCATCCCTCGCTGCTCGGTCGCAAAGCCGGGTTCAGCCCGTCTGAGGAGTGTTCATGTCGAATTCCCCGTTGCTGGAACTGGAGGGCATCAGCCTGTCGTTCAAGGGTGTAAAGGCCATCAGCGACATCGGCTTCAGCGTCGCCGAAGGCGAGATCTGTGCGCTGATCGGGCCCAATGGCGCGGGCAAGAGCTCGCTGCTGAACATCATCAATGGCGTCTACCGGGCGCAGCAGGGGCGTATTCGTTTTGCCGGGCAGCAGCGTCGGGTGATGCACCCACATGCAGCGGCACGCGACGGCATCGCTCGCACCTTCCAGAACATCGCGCTGTTCAAGGGCATGAGCGTGCTCGACAACGTGCTCACCGGGCGCAACCTCAAGCGCCGCAGTTCCTGGCTGGAGCAGGCGTTGCGCATCGACCGCGCGCCGGGCGAGGACGATCGCCAACGCGCCGCCGCCGAGCGGGTCATCGAGTTTCTGCGCATCCAGCCGTGGCGTGACGAAATCGTTGGCACCTTGCCCTATGGCCTGCAGAAGCGGGTCGAGCTGGCCCGTGCGCTGGCCGCCGAGCCGCGCCTGCTGCTGCTCGACGAGCCGATGGCCGGGATGAATGCCGAGGAGAAGCGCGAAATGAGCCGCTTCATCGTCGAGATCAACCGTGAGTTCGGCATGACGGTGGTGCTGATCGAGCACGACATCGGCGTGGTCATGGGCATTTCCCACCATGTGGTGGTGCTCGATTACGGCCGCAAGATCGGCGACGGCTCCCCCGAGCAGGTTCGCCGCAACCCCGACGTGATCGCGGCCTATCTGGGTGTCCGCCCGGCGGCAGCTTCGGGGCTGTTCCCACACAGGAGCGCGACATGGCATTCTTTTTCGAAGTGCTGATCGGTGGCCTGCTGGCCGGGGTGATGTACTCCCTGGTGGCCATCGGTTTCGTACTGATCTACAAAGCCAGCGGTGTGTTCAACTTCGCCCAGGGGGCGATGGTACTGTTCGCCGCGCTGACCTTCGTCAGCCTGCTGGAGCGCGGCGTGCCGTTCTGGCTGTCCTTTCTCGTCACCCTGGCGACGATGATCGCCCTGGCGCTGCTGATCGAACGGGCGGTACTGCGGCCATTGGTGGGGCGTTCGCCGATTACCCTGTTCATGGCCACGCTCGGCCTGGCCTACATCATCGAGGGCGCCGCCCAGGCCCTGTGGGGCGCTCAGGTTCACGGCCTGGAGCTGGCCATCAGCGACGCGCCGCTGGAGCTGGGTGGCCTGCTGCTGTCGCAGTTCGACCTGTTCGCCGCCGCAACGGCGGCGGCCCTGGTGGTGCTACTGTCCTTGCTGTTCAACCGCACACGCATCGGCCTGGCGCTGCGTGCGGTGGCTGACGATCCCCGCGCGGCGATGAGCGTCGGTATCCGCCTGCCGAGGGTGTGGGCGGTGGTCTGGGCGGTGGCCGGGTTCGTCGGGCTGGTCGCCGGGCTGCTCTGGGGCGCGCGCCTGGGGGTGCAGTTCTCGCTCTCGCTGGTGGTGCTCAAGGCCCTGCCGGTGCTGATCATCGGCGGCTTCACCTCGATCAGCGGGGCGATCGTCGGCGGCCTGATCATCGGCGCTTCGGAGAAGCTCGCCGAGGTGTACCTCGGGCCGCTCATCGGCGGCGGCATCGAAAACTGGTTTCCCTATGTGCTGGCCCTGCTGTTCCTGCTGGTGCGTCCGGCTGGGCTGTTCGGCGAGCGCGCCATCGAGCGAGTCTGAGGAGCGTCGATCATGCTGTATCGAGAAGCGGGCCAGTTCAGCGTGCGTTACGCCGACGACCGACGATTCTTCCGCCTGCGCCAGGATCGGCTGGGCCTGGCGGCCTTGGTCCTGTTCGCCTTCATCGGCGTGCCACTGCTGGGCAACGATTACTGGTTCAGTGCCATCCTGATCCCATTTCTACTGCTGTCGCTGGCCGGCCTAGGGCTGAACCTGCTGACCGGTTATGCCGGGCAACTGTCCCTGGGTTCGGCGGCGTTCATGGCAGTAGGTGCCTTCGCAGCCTATAATTTCGAGCTGCGCGTGGCGTGGCTGCCGCTGCTGGCCAGCCTGCTGCTCGGCGGCCTGGTGGCGGCGCTGGTGGCCGTGGTGTTCGGCCTGCCAAGCCTGCGCATCAAAGGCTTCTATCTGCTGGTGTCGACACTGGCGGCGCAGTTCTTCGTGCCATGGGCGCTGACCCGCTTCAGTTGGTTCAGCAACGACAGTGCCTCGGGGGTGATCAGCGCGCCGCCGCTGCTGATGGCCGGGTATGACTTTTCGTCGCCGGCCGGGCGCTACATGCTGACCCTGGCGGTGGTCAGCGCGCTGTTCTGGCTGGGCGCCAACCTGGTGCGCAGCGAGCTGGGGCGCAACTGGATGGCGGTGCGCGACATGGACACCGCCGCCGCAGTGATCGGCATCCCCCTGTTGAAGACCAAACTGCTGGCTTTTGCCATCAGCGGCTTCTACCTCGGCGTGGCCGGTTCGCTCTGGGCCTTCACCTACCTGGGCACGGTGGAGCCACACGGCTTCGACCTGAACCGCTCGTTCCAGATCCTGTTCATCATCATTATCGGCGGCCTGGGCAGCATCCTCGGGAACTTCCTCGGCGCCGCCTTCATCGTGCTGTTCCCGGTGCTGCTGTCGAACCTGGCCGGGTTGCTGCCGACCGGGCTGATTGATGCCGGACAGATAGAGAACCTACAGAAGATGGCCTTCGGCACGCTGATCATCATCTTCCTGATCAAGGAACCGGAGGGCCTGGCGCGCCTCTGGCAACGCTTTCGCGAGCGCACTCGGCGTTGGCCGTTGCGCCACTGAGCGAACCTTCGCACCGGGCTTCGCCCGCCTTATGTCACTGCCCACTGATTTGTAAAGGATAACCACGATGTCGACCCGATCCGTCCTCGGCCGCCTGGCGCTGGCCGTGAGCCTGGCGGCCGGTGCACTCAACGTGCACGCGGCCAACGAACAGTATTTCCCCCTGCAGAGCTACCGCGTTGGCCCCTATGCCGCAGGTGGCACCGGTTTCTTCGGTGGTTTTATCGATTACCTCAAGTACGTCAACGCCCAAGGCGGCGTGAATGGTGTCAAGCTGACCTGGAGCGAGTGCGAGACTGAATACGTCGTGGAGAAGGGGGTGGAGTGCTACGAGCGCCTCAAGGGTGGGCTCAACGGCGCACCGGCTGCCGCCACCAATCCGCTGTCGGTGGGTATCGCGTATGCCACCCTGGAACGCTCCACGGCCGACAAGCTGCCGCTGATCACCATCAACCATGGGCGTACCGACTCCACCGATGGCAGCGTGTTCCCTTACGTCTTCCCGCTGCAGCTCAATCCCTATTCCGAGGTATCGGCCATCGTCAACTGGATCGCACAGCAGGCAGGCGGCGAGCAGGGCCTCAAGGGCAAGAAGATCGTCACGCTCTTTCACGGTTCGCCCTATGGCAAGGAAACCAACGAGGTGCTGCAGGCCCTGGCGGACAAGTACGGGTTCGAGTTGACCCTGCTGGAGGTGCCGCACCCCGGCAACGAGCAACAATCGCAGTGGCTGAACATCCGCCGCCTGAAGCCGGACTGGGTCATCCTGCGCGGCTGGGGCGTGATGAACCCGGTGGCGCTGAAGACTGCGCAGAAGGTCGGTTTCCCTGCCGACCGTATCATCGGCAATATCTGGAGCAACTCCGAGGAAGACGCGGCGCCTGCCGGTGCCGCGGCCAAGGGCTTCATCGCCATCACCACGCATCCGTCCGGTACCGACTTCCCGGTGCTGCAGGGCATCGAACAGGCGGTGGTGGACAAGGGCCAAGGCGACCTGGCCGATCCGAAGCGCTTCGGCACCGTGTACTACAACCTCGGCGTGGTCAACGGCATCCTCAACGTCGAGGCATTGCGTCTGGCTCAGGAGAAGTTCGGCAGGCAACCGCTGAGTGGCGAGCAGGTGCGTTGGGGCTTCGAACACCTGAACCTGGACGATACCCGCCTGCAGGCACTCGGTGCCAAGGGGCTGGTGCAGCCGCTGAAACTGTCCTGCTCCGACCATGAAGGCGGTGGTGCGGTGCGCTTCCAGCAGTGGGACGGGCAGAAGTGGAAACTGATCAGCGACTGGGTACAGGCCGACCGCGCGTTTTTGCGGCCGATCATCGAGGCCTCGTCGCATCAATATGCCAAAGAGAAGGGTATCACCCCGCGTGATTGCAGCCAGGAAGGCTGATCGCGCGGGCAGGGCCGGTGGCGTCCCCCCGGCCTGTCTTCAGCCCTGCGCAGTTCGGGCGCCGCCGCGCACCAGGCCCACACCGGCTCAAAGGTTGGGGGCTGCTTCCAGTCTGTTGCGATTGCCGCCATTTGGCGCGGCCATGCGCTTCTGTCCTTCGCAACCCTCCTCGCGCAGTTGGCAAGGGGGGGCAATCGTTCGTGGCGGCCTCTCAGATTGATAGTTGTATCGCCCGCTCAGGGCGCATCTGGGGCTCTGGCCGGCGCCGATTGACCACCAGTTCGCCGATGGCAATCAGTCGGGCGCGGGTGATGTTGCGGCTCAGACCCAGCAGACTGGCCGTGTGCACCTGGTTGCAGTGGCAGAAACGATAGGCACTGCGTAGCAGGGTGTCCTCGACCTTCTCGTGCAGGCTGCCGGCCTGCTCCTCGAACAGGCGCTGAAAGGCGCGCAGCAACTGCTCTTCGGCGCTTTCGGCGGTGCTCACCGGCGACTTGTCCTGGCGCTCGATGCGCAGGTGCGACAGGCGCAGGTCGTCGTCCTGCACCAGGCCATTGCGGCACACCAGCAGGGTGTGGTGGATGACGTTTTCCAGCTCGCGGATGTTGCCGGGCCAGTCGTAGCTCACCAGCTTGCGTTCGGCCTCGGGGGACAGGCGCACTTCGCCGTAACCCAGGCGGTTGCAGTAGGTCTTGATGAAGTGTCGGGTCAGCGGCAGGATGTCGCCCGGGCGTTCTCGCAGCGGGTAGAGTTGCAGGCTGACCACGTTGAGGCGGTAGTACAGGTCTTCGCGGAAGTTGCCGGCAGCGATGGCCTTGTCCAGTTGCACGTTGGTGGCGGCGACCACGCGCACGTCGATGGGGATGCTCTTGCGCGAGCCCAGGCGCACCACTTCACGCTCTTGCAGCACGCGCAACAGCTTGACCTGGATGGCCATGGGCAGGTCGCCGATTTCGTCGAGGAACAGTGTGCCGCCGTTGCCCTCCTCGAACCAGCCGGCCTTGGCCGCCAGGGCGCCGGTGAAGGCGCCTTTCTCGTGGCCGAACAGCTCGGCTTCCACCAGCGACTCCGAAAAGGCGCCACAGTTCACCGCGACGAAGGGGCCGTTGCGCCGTCCGCTGAGGTTGTGTATGTGGCGTGCGACCAGCTCCTTGCCCGTGCCGGTCTCGCCGATGATCAGGACGCTGGCCTCGCTGGGGGCGACCTGTTGCAGGTGGGCGAGCAGCGCCTGCGATCTAGCGTCTTCGAAGACCTGTGCGGTCGCCCGGATCGAGGTGGCCAGTGACGGCGAAGGGGGGAGGGTCAGCAACTGCATGGCGATTCCTATGAGTAGAAAGATGGGGTGGGTCGCGTCTGGCTCAGTGCCCACTCACCCAGCTCGTGGAGTTTGTAGTCCAGCGGGTCGTGCAGGCTCTGGGTACGCAGGTTGCGCCAGTAGCGATCGAGGCGCAGCGAGGCGTGGGTCGCGCGTGCGCCAGTGACCTCGAACAGGCGGTTGCAGATGTCCAGGCCAGTGCGTGCCGCCGCCACCTTGGCCGTGGCGATGGCCAGCGCCAGTTGCGCACGCTCTTCGGCGCCGAGCGCGTGCTCCTTGTGCCAGGCCGCGTCGAGTTGCGTAGCGGCGCGCTCCACCAGCAGGCGCACGCCTTCCAGACCGACCCAGAACTCGCCGTAGTGGCGCAGGATGTAAGGGTCTTCGCTGACATGTCGGGCTTTGGAGCGGAACCACGGGCGGCCTTCCTTCAACGTGTAATGGCGGGCCTCTTCCAGAGCGCCTTCGGTGATACCAAGGAATACGTTGGCGAAATGCAACTGGGCGATCAGCGGGCGCAGGCTGGCGAAGGGGGTGCTCAGCGGGCCGGGGTCGAGAAGCATCTCGTTCTCTTCGACGCGCACGCGCTCAAAAGTAGCGCTGCCGCTGTCGGTCTGGCGCTGGCCCATGTTGTTCCAGTCATCATGCAGTGTGATACCGGTGCGGCCGCTGGGGATGGCAGCGATCAGCAGCTTGCCGCCAGCACTTTCATCGACTGCCGAGGCAATCAGCATTTCCGAGTCGCTGGCGCCTGAGCAGAAACTCTTCTTGCCGGAAAACTCGTACCAACCGTCGAAGCGAGTGAGTACGGTGCGGCTGTCCAGGGGGTTGAGCGCATTGCCCCAGAACCAGTTCTTGCGCGCGGTCTGCTCGAACCAGGGTTGCCACTGATCGCGGCGGGAGAACAGGCGTACGGTAGCCAGCATAAGGTGCTGAAAGCCGAAGACGTGGGCGATGGAACTGTCGACCCGGGCGAATTCGCGCACCACCTCCAGGGTTTCGCTCCAGCTGGCGCCGAGGCCGCCGAACTGGGTGGGTATGCTCAGCGCCAACAAGCCGCTCTGGCGGATAGCGTCGCGCTGGGCCTTGGGTGTGCCGCCGGCCTCGTCGCGCTCGACGGCGGTTTCGGCGAACGCCGTCGCTAGGCGACGTGCAGTCTGCAAGGGGCTGAGCACGGCAGGTCGTAGAGGGGTTGTCACTCGGCATTCCTCGCTGGCGGGTGGGGAGGGCGGATTGGGGGGCGTTTCATAGCGGCTCCTCAGGCAATTTGCTCAGCACATGCGCTTGGCGGTGGAAGAGGGCTGCGGTGCGTTCTGCGGCTAGCGGGATGCGGGCCTGCAGAGGCTGGAAGAAACTGAACAGCGGGTGCAGCTGCAACAGCACTTGGGATTGGCCGGAGGTAGGCAATGACGTTGGCATCAGAAACTTCAACCCTCCAGCACGGTTACCCCGATTCATCGCGGGTCTGATGAAAGTATAAAAGTGGATTTATATCTCTAAAAATAATAAAAAATAATATTTATATTCCCGCATGGAATACTTAGTCATTGCAAATGCAATGGCAGCACAAGGCTGCCAAAGCTTTCGTTCACGAAGACCGCAGGCGTGTTCTTCGCTGTTTCCCACACAACAGCAGCCATGCAACGTTGCTGCCTCCTCAACACCATGCTGTCATGGCAAAAACCCGTCTCGCCCTTGAGTACGCGGGGTTTGGCCGATTGGCATGGAGTCTGCTTCGTTGCCCTGGAATCCACTGAACTCCAGGGGGCGACGTGATCGCTGATAAATATCCACTGATTGCCAACGACCCTTTGGAAACCCCTGCGCGGATCAGCGCAGACTCCCTTGGCTCTGCATCGATTCCTGCTGTCGCGCTGGAATTTCGCGCGGTCACCAAACGCTACGAGGGGAGCCGGTCAGGCTCCAGCAACGCGGTTGAGCAAGTGAACCTCGCGGTGCGGCGTGGCGAAGTGCTTTGCTTGATGGGTACATCCGGCAGCGGCAAGTCGACTTTGCTGCGCCACGTCAACCGGTTGATAGAACCGAGCAGCGGCGAGGTGCTCATCGACGGTGAGGCCCTGAGCGACTTGACGCAGCCTGCGCTGCGCCAACTGCGGTCGCAGCGCATCGGCATGGTGTTCCAGCATTTCGGTTTGCTGCCGCATCGAAGCGTGCTCGACAACGTGGCCTTGCCCCTGGAATTGCGCGGTGAGCCGGAGCGTACACGACGCGCAGCGGCACAACGGCAGTTGCAGGCGGTGGGGCTGAAAGCGTGGGGCGAGTGTTTTCCCCACGAGTTGTCTGGTGGCATGCAGCAACGTGTCGGGCTTGCGCGGGCAACCACCCACCGCTGGGTCATCTGGCTGTTGCCTATGGCCGGCTTTGCGGCGGGGCTGGTTTATCACCTGATCGGCAAGCCGGTGAACGCGGCAATAACCTACTGATCAACGAGATTCACGGCCCGACGAAAACTGTTCCGCTGCGCAGGGTACCTCTGGTGCTTGCGGGTACGGTGACACCCCATTTCTGGAACTCTCGTGCTGTTTCAAGCCATCGATTTTGTCATCTTACGATTCCTCTCCAAGCTCCATTGAGCTGCATAAATCAAAGGTTTCAGGGCGCGTCGGGATTTCTCGCAAAAAGCACTGATGGCACGTTGACTCTCCCCTTAGGGGGAGACTTTAGACTCCCGGCCCTCGATAGATCTGGCCTGAAAACAGCTTTTTTGGCCCGATGACTTTATTCATTCAATGCGGCTTTTGTAGGGAAACAATCAATGAATAATCCGTTGGAACTGGACAGCGTTATCAGCAGTACACAGGAGATTCTTGCGCAGTTGCTGGTGTTGGACAGGGGCGACGTGACAGAGCACAGCAGTATCGTTGACGACCTCAGCGCCGACTCGCTGGACATCGTCGACCTGAGCTTCCAGCTGGGCCGTCAGTACGGTTGCACCTTGCCGAAAACCAGCGTGCTGGATCACGCGGTAGCGGTGTTTGGCGACGCCACCCGGTTTATCGAAAAAGGCCGAATCACGCAGGACGGCGTGGCCTTGCTGGAGCAGAGCCTCAGCGCTTATGCGCCGGGCCAGTTGCACGTGGGCATGCAGCCGGGCGATGTCTTCTCGGCCACCACCGTGCGGAACTGGGCGCAGCAATGCCATAACGTGTTCAACCACCTCCCCGAAACCTGCCCTGAGTGTGGCGCGGCTCATGCCCAACTCAATGAACGCCAACAAGTGGTGTGTGGCGGTTGCAGTGCTCGCCTGACCCCTCTGGACGGTGACTCGATCTCGCGTCTGTTGGTTGAGCAGTACGCGGCCGCCCAGTTGAAGGCTTCGGCGTAGGGGGTGCCTTGATGCAGGCCCGAGAGGTTCTGGTCACCGGCTATGGACTGGTGGCTCCCACGGCACTGGATGCGGCCTCGCTGTTCACGACGATCAGCGAAAACCGTTCCTGCATTGGCCAGCACCCGGCGTTTGTCGAACTGGGGTTTGCGAACCCGGCGGCCGGATTTATCGATGAGCAACAATGGCAGGTCATCGCGGCGGCCTTTCCGGGCGACCTGCAGACCACCTCCCGCCAGGAATGGCTGGCGCATTACGTGGCCCGTCAGGCGCTGGCCCATGCCGGGTTGGCCGACGGCGCATTTGCCCGAGTCGCCAGCGGTATTTTCGTCGGGGCCAACAAACATTGCGTGAGCGGTGATTTGCGGGACGCCAGCCGTTACATGGACGATCAGGGGCGGGTCGATCTCGACCAGTTCCTGGATAACCACACCCTCAGCGGTGGGGCGTTTGCCCGGCGGGTTGATCAGCAAACCCGCCATCTCGCCGAATGGCTGGGTGTCCGTGACCATATCTCCACACATTCCGATGCCTGTGCCGCCGGCACCATGGCCATCGGCAGCGCCTATCGAGCGATCGCCCGTGGCGAGATCGACCTGGCGTTGTGTGGCGCGGTGGAGTTGATGGCCCATGAATTGTCCTACTACAGCTTTGATGGGCTGGGCGCACTCTGCCAGCGCGTGGACTTTTCCCCACAAGAACAGAGCCGGCCGTTCATGCCGGACCGCTGCGGCTTTGTGCTGAGTGAAGGGGCGGCGCTGTTGGTGCTGGAATCCCGCGAGCATGCCGAGCGTCGTCAGGCCTCTTCGCTGGGCCGGGTGCTGGGTTACGCGAATCTGTGCGAGGCAGAGAAAATCACCTCCAGCAGCCGCGACGGCAGCAAGTATGCCGCCTGCATGACGGCCGCCCTGGCCGATGCCGAACTGACCAGTGCGGCTGTGGACCATGTGAATGTTCACGGTACGTCGACACAAGCCAATGACCGTTGCGAGGCCCTGGGCCTGGCGCAGGTCTTCGGCGAAACCCTGGAGCAGATGACGTTCACCGCCAACAAATCTGCCGTAGGGCATTCGTTGGCCGGCAGCGGTGCCATTGAGGCGGTGCTGTCGTTGATGAGCATTCAGTTGGGCGTGGCCTTGCCGACCCTCAATTTTCAGCCGGAAAAATCCGAATTTCCGGCGTTGAAATTCCTTTGTGAACCGTTGCAGCAACCGATCAATGTCGTGCTTTCCAACTCCTTCGGGTTTGGTGGCGTGAACAGTTCGTTGGTGCTGGGCAGGGCATGACATGACCAGATCCAATTCAACCGCTGTTTATATCACTGCTGCGTCGGTACTCAACGCCGCCGGTACTGAGTGTGCGCCTCGTGACAGTCAACCTCAGGCCGCGCAACCGCTGGATTTCGACCCGGCACGTCTGGCCCATTGTGTTGCAGCGCCCGCCTTGCCGGCGGGTGTGTACGACCGCAAACTGTCCCGCAGCCTCGAGCCTCAGGGCGCGCGCCTGCTGTATTGCGCCGGCCGTCTCGCCGAGACCTTGCGTGGGCTGGAACTGCCCGACGAGCGGATCGCATTGACTGCTGCCATTCCGGAAGTGGATGGCCCCAGCTCGTGCTGGGATGCAGTGCAGGCCATTGGTGCACAACCGGCCGATCTGTTGGCGCAATTCTTTGCCCACACACCGCCGCTGCATGCGCTGATGATGCTCAACAGCAGCGTCATGGCCCACGCGGCTGAGGCCTTGCGTTGCAAGGGGCCCATGGGCGGTTTCTGCTCCCAGGGCAATGCGGGGCTGGATGCTTTGATGGAGGCCGCTGCCCATCTGAGCGAAGGCCGTGCCGATGCTGCCGTGGTCGTCAGCAGCAGTCCGAACATCACCCCGGCGTTGTACCTGCGTGACGCTACTCACCCACCTGTAAACCCCGGCCCGTGGGTTTTCGGCGAAGGTGCTGCGGCACTGTTGCTGACGACCAACCCAGGCAGCGGTGCTCAATCTGCGTTGCGTATTGCCGGGTTTGCCCGTGGTTACAGCGCGCAACCCGAGCGTGGACTGGCGGTTGGTCGCGACGTCATCGAGCGTGCTTTGAGCAACGAAAAACTGTGCCTCAGCGATGTCGGGCAAGTCGTCGCCGATGCACAGGATCCGCAGATTGCCGCGTTGTTTAGCCTATCGGGGCACACCCTCGAACACTCCAAGGCATTGCTAGGTGACTTGGGCGCCAGCGCCTTGCTCAGCGAAATTGCTGTGACCTGGGCACTGGATTGCAGCCGTTACACGCTGTTGATTGAACATAGCCGAGGCGGGCATTGGGGCGCGGTGCTGCTGGCCAGAACGTCGTCGGACACAGAGACAATGGAGAGTTACCCATGAGCCCCACACGGATCGTGATCACGGGTATGGGCGCCGTTACCGGCTTCGGTTTCGAGTGGCAGTCCATGTGGCAAAGCATGTTGGCCGGCGAGCATTGCATTCGGCCATGGCAACCGGAAGGCGTCGAGGCGGGTGCGTTCCCCGTGCGTTACGCAGCGCCCGTGGATATGGGCTTGATGCCGGCACACTTGAAAAACCATCCGGCCTGGGGATTGTCGCTGGAAAAACGCACCCGCTTTGGTTGGGTCGCGGCCACCCAAGCCATTGCCGATAGTGGTCTGAGCCCCGAACAGTTGCGTGGCGCGGCGGTATTGTCAGCGTCCGGCGCACCTGCTCATCGTTTGCAGGACATGCTGCTCAGCCTGGCGGATAACCCGGCGCAGGCGCCGTCCTGGGCTCAATTGATGGCGCGACAGGCGCAGGTCGATCCTGACAGTTCACTGTGTCAGAGCAACGACCGCCTTGCGCGGGTGATTGCCGATGGCATCGGCAGTGAAGGCCCGGTGATCAATATCAGCAGCGCCTGCGCGGGAGCGTCCCAGGCCATCGGCAATGCATTCCAGATGATCCGTCGCGGCGAGGTCGAGCTGGCCATTGCAGGGGGCGCCGATTCGGTGCTGAGCCTGGACACCATGACCGCGCTGTATCTGCTCGGCGCCGCCAGCAGCGAACAGCGTTGGGGCACCGAACTGTGTCGGCCGTTCGACCGCCATCGCAGTGGCTTGATTGCGGGTGAAGGCGGTGGTTTTGTCGTGCTCGAAACCCTCGAACGGGCGCTCGCCCGAGGGGCAACGCCGTACGCCGAAGTGCTGGGTTTCGGCAGCAGCCTGGATGCCTACAAAATCACCGCCCCCGACCCGCAGGGCCGTGGCGCGGTGCTGGCGATGCAGGCGGCCCTGACGGATGCCGGGCTGGCGCCGCAACAGGTCGACCTGATCAATGCCCACGGTACCTCGACACCCCTCAACGATGCCGCCGAAACCCTGGCGATCAAGACCCTGTTCGCCGAGCGCGAACATTATCGGCGGTTGCTGGTGACGGCCAACAAATCCCAGTTCGGCCACCTGATTGCGGCCGCCGGAGCACCGGAGTTCATGCTCACGGCCCTGGCCTGCCGGGATGATCGGGTCACGCCGACCCTGAACCTGCAGGATGCCGACGAACAATGCGACCTCGACTACTGCGCCCTTCAAGCGGTCAAGCGCAAGGTCGACGTTGCCCTGAGCAACTCCTTCGGTTTCGGCGGCCTCAACACTTCACTGGCGCTGGGCAAGTACCGGGAGGCGCCGCGATGAAACAGGCGGTCGCGATTGCCGGTGCGGGTTGCGTGTTGCCCAGCGGTTGGGGTGTCGAGCCTTTCTGGGCGGCCGCAACCGAAGGGCGCAGTGCAATTACGGCGCTGAACGCCCGACGGTTCAGCAGCGAACGCGTGGTGGCGTTCGGGCAAATTCAGGATCAGGACCACCAACGCAGCCGACAAGACCTTGCACAAAACCTTCAGCGTTACTGCACGCCGGCAGTGATCTGGGGTGTCAGCGCGGTACGTCAGGCGTTGGAAGAAGCCGGTCTGGCCGATGAGCCGCCGGATGTCCGTTTCGGTTTGTATTGCTGTCAGGGCGGCTACACCCATCCGTCTCTGGAATCCTATGCCGAGTTGTTGCTCGGCTGTCGGCAGGACGGCGTCGCCGACATGGCGGCGTTCGCCAAACGGATCCTGCAAGACCGTGCCCAGGACCCTTTTCTGGTGCTCAAAGGCTTGAGCAACTGCTTGCTGGGTGTCACCAGCCTGGCGCTGAAACTGGTGGGTGAGTGCAACGCCTATATGCAAGGTGTCGCCGGCAACCTGGCAGCCTTGCGTGAGGCTACGGCCGCTTTGCAGGCTGGCCGCATTGACGCGGCAATCGTTGTCGGTGCGGGCAGCGAGCTGGATGCCCTGGCGCTGTCCGGGTTGGTCCAGGCGGGTGTCATCAGTGCCAATGGCTCTAACACGCTGCTGCCGTTTGACCTTCGGGGCACCGGCGGCATTGCCGGGGAGGGCGCGGCAGCATTGGTGCTGCGCCGGCGCGAAGACCTGCCGGCCGGTCCTCAGGCGTGCCTCGCCGACATGACGGCCCATGCCTCCCTCGGTCGCTTGAGCCTGCCCGACAGCCCAACCGATGTGTTGGTGTGCAGCGGCACCGGCGATGCGCACAAAGACCGCGTGTTGTGCCAGACGCTGGCCCTTGCGCGCGCCTCGCACATCACCAGCGGGTTGGCGATCAACGGCATTCTCAGCGCGGCGCCGAGCCTGGTGGATCTGATGCTGGCGCGTTGCGCATTGCAGGCCCAAAGCGTGCCGCCGATTGCCGGTTTGCAGCAACCAGTGGCGAACCTGCCGTTCATTCAGGGCGCGCCCCACGCCGCGAGCCTTGCGCATTGCCTGGTGCTGAATCGCGACGACAACGGATTCAGCGCCGCCTATCAAGTGCTCTACAGCGCAAAGGCCACTCAGGACTGCCGCTGACTACCGCCTCTTTTTTACTTTCAAGGGATATGACTGTCATGGATTATCGCGATTTCGTTCGGCCCAAATTCGTCGGCCTGCTCCAGGCACTGGGCCTTGAGTGTCAATTTGAGCGCGCCCTCGGTAGCCAGTTGTTCTACCGCAACCCCAAGGGCGACATGGTCGCGGTCACCGACTTTCTCGGCGGTTACGGTGCGGCACTGTTCGGCCACAACGACCCACAGTTTGTCGATCAGCTATGTGCGCTGCTGCGCAGCGACGTGCCGTTCAACGCACAAATGTCGATCCGCGGTGCGGCCGGGCAATTGGGGCGAGCGCTCAGCGACGCCTTCAATCGCGAACTGAAGAACACCGAACGTTATGTTTCGACTTTCTCCAACAGTGGCGCGGAGGCGGTGGAAATCGCCGTCAAGCACGCGGAGTTCCGTCGCCAGAAGAGCCTGCAAAAGCAGTTCGACGACATCGATTTCACCCTGGCCAGCCTGACCGCCAGCGAACACGCTTACCGCGAACTGGAGGTGGCCGACCTCGACCTGCCTGCAGGTGTCCTGCCGACCACCCTGAACAGCGTGACCTTGCGTCAGGTGGTTGAAGCCGTTCGCCAACACAACCTGGCGCAGTTGCACATCGAACCGGTATTCGTCGCCCTGCGCGGCAGCTTCCACGGCAAATTGGTCAATACCGTGCAACTGACCTATGGCCGTCAGTACCGCGCGCCGTTTGCCCGTTTTGGGCTGAACGTCGAGTTCATCGACCCACAGCAGCCCCATCAGTTGCAGGCATTGCCGGCCCGGCACACGCACCATTGGTTGAGCCTGCAATGGGACGGCGAACACCTGCACGTGCTGCAATTGCCGTTCAGTGCGATTACCGCCGTGTTGATGGAACCGATTCAGGGCGAAGGCGGTATCAACGAGTTCGCGGCCGATTTCTATCTGGGGCTGCGCAAGCTGTGTAACGAGCAACAATGCCCGCTGGTGGTCGATGAAGTGCAGTCGGGTTTTGGTCGCGCCGGGACGTTTCTTGCCAGCAGCCAGTTCAACCTGCAAGGCGACTACTACTGCCTGTCCAAGGCACTCGGCGGCGGCTTGATGAAAATCGCCGCGACGGTGATCCGCAGCAGCCACTACGAAGGCGAGTTCAGCTATATCCACAGCTCGACCTTCGCCGAGGACGATCCGTCCTGCCATATCGCGCTGTCGGCATTGCGCCGGTTGTTCGCCAATGACGACGCGATGCTCAAAGACATACGCACCAAGGGCGCCTACCTCAAAGCCTCGCTCAATGAACTGAAGATGGCCTATCCGGATGTGATCGCCGATGTGCGCGGGCGTGGCTTGCTGGTGGGTCTGGAATTGCACGACTTGAGTGTCAGCAGTTCGCTGGTACAGGCGTCGGCCCAGTACAACGATGCCTTGGGTTACTTGATTGCCGGTTACCTGTTGCAATTCGAAGCGTTGCGGGTAGCACCTTCGGGCAGCAACTCCAACGTGATTCGCCTGGAGCCGCCAGCCTGTATCACCCTGGGCGAAATCGACGGGCTGATCGCTGCCCTGCAACGGGTCTGCGACATGCTGCGCCGTGGCGATGCGTTGCCGTTGGCGGCGGGTATCTGCGCGGACTCGATGCCCGCCGTGCCAGTCCGTCAGGACGATTTTCGGGTGGCTGAGCCCGTTGAAAACACCGCTGCCAAGGTCGAAGTCGTCGCTCGGGTAGCGTTCATCAACCACCTGATCGATGCCGATATCCTCGGTGACGTCGATCCCTCGCTGGCAGCCCTGAGCCCGGAACAAAAACGCACGTTCATCAATCGCACCAAGCCTGAACGCCGCGCTGTGCCAGTCGGCCCGGTGATCATTCGGTCGCGCCTCGGCATGGCGGTGGAGTTCACGTTATACCCGCTGTGCATGGATTCGGATGCCATGGCCGAGTACATCCGCAGCGGTGACCTGGACAGCATTCGCGAAGAAGTCGGCAGGCGTGTCACCGATGCCCGCGCCGATGGCTGCAGCATCGCCGGCCTCGGGATGTACACCTCGATCGTCACCAACAATTGTCAGGCGCTGAAGATTGCCGACATGGCGCTGACGTCCGGCAACGCCCTGACCATCGGCATGGGGCTCGAAGCCATCGAGCAAGGCTGTGTACAGCAAGGTCTGGCACTGCGCGAGCAAACCGCTGCCGTTGTCGGTGCCGCCGGTAACGTTGCGTCGACCTATGCCTCGGTGCTGTCCGCCACCGTCGATCACCTGATCCTGATTGGCAGCGGTCGTGACGGCTCGGTTCGGCGCCTGGAGAAAACCGCGCAACAGATCTACGCCGACGCGGCCCGTTCGATCCTCAAAGGCACGGCCGAACACGACCGGTTGGCGCAGCGACTGCTGAACCTTGATGGTTTTCGTGGCGTGTTGCACTCACATGGCCAAAAAGCCGACCTCGGTTTGCACATCGCCCGTCTGGTGGATGAGCGCCTTGGCGCGAACGCCTTCATCACGGTCACCAACGATCTCGACGCCATCAAGGGCGCACGGATTGTCCTGTGCGCTGCCAATGCGCCTCAGCCGTTCCTCGGTGCCGAACATTTTGCCGAGCGCAGCGTGATTTGCGATATCGCCGTGCCGCTGAACGTCCATCAAGACCTGCCGAGCCAACGCGAAGACGTGCTCTACATGCACGGCGGCATCGTCCAGACGCCGTTCGACGACGGCCTGGCGCCCAACGTGCGGGCCTATCTGAAAAAAGGTCAGCTGTATGCGTGCATGGCCGAGTCGGTGTTGATGGGCTTGTCTGGCATGAGCCAGCACGGCTCCTACGGCGATATCAGCCGTGAGCAAGTGCAGCAGGTCCGCGCACTGGCCGCGACACACGGCTTCACCCTCGCGCAATTCAAAACTCAAAACTCACTGTAAGGAGCGGTCATGACTCAGAAAATAGCTGTTGTGACCGGCGGCAGTCGCGGCATTGGCAAGGCCATCGTGCTGGCCCTGGCCGGCGCGGGTTATCAGGTTGCCTTCAGTTATGTCCGTGACGAAGCGTCAGCCGCTGCCTTGCAGACGCAGGTCGAAGGGCTCGGCCGGGAGTGCCTGGCCGTGCAGTGTGATGTCAAGGAAGCGCCGAGCATTCAGGCGTTTTTTGAACGGGTCGAGCAACGTTTCGAGCGTATCGACTTGTTGGTCAACAACGCCGGTATTACCCGTGACGGTTTGCTCGCCACGCAATCGTTGAGCGACATCACCGAGGTCATCCAGACCAACCTGGTCGGCACGTTGTTGTGCTGTCAGCAGGTGCTGCCCTGCATGATGCGCCAACGCAGCGGGTGCATCGTCAACCTCAGTTCGGTGGCCGCGCAAAAGCCCGGCAAGGGCCAGAGCAACTACGCCGCCGCCAAAGGCGGTGTAGAAGCATTGACACGCGCACTGGCGGTTGAGTTGGCGCCGCGCAACATCCGGGTCAACGCGGTGGCACCCGGCATCGTCAGCACCGACATGAGCCAAGCCCTGGTCGGCGCCCATGAGCAGGAAATCCAGTCGCGGCTGCTGATCAAACGGTTCGCCCGGCCTGAAGAAATTGCCGACGCGGTGCTGTATCTGGCCGAGCGCGGCCTGTACGTCACGGGCGAAGTTTTGTCCGTCAACGGCGGATTGAAAATGCCATGAGCCAGGTACGCACGATTGTGATTACCGGCGCGGCCAATGGTATTGGCCGCGCCGTCGCGGAAAGTTTTGCAGCCCAGGCCGAGCACCTTTTGATCTTGCTTGATCGGGATCTGGCAACCTTGCAGAGCTGGGTCACCGAGGGCGAATTTGCCGCCCGCATCGAAACCCATCAAGCGAACATCGCCGATCTCGCCAGCCTGCAACTTCTGTTCAAGGGCCTGGCCGACCGGGTCGGCTTTGTCGATGTGCTGGTCAACAGCGCCGGGGTCTGCGACGAGAACGAACCCGAAGACCTCGACAACTGGCACAAGGTCATTTCGATCAACCTCAACGGCACCTTTTACGTCACCTCGTTGTGCCTGCCACTGATGGCGGAGGGTGGGCGGATCGTCAACATGTCGTCGATCCTCGGCCGAGCGGGCAAGGTCCGCAACACCGCTTACTGCGCCTCCAAGCACGGCATCATCGGCATGACCAAAGCCTTGGCGCTGGACCTGGCGCCACGGCGAATCACCGTCAATGCCATCCTGCCCGCCTGGATCGACACACCGATGTTGCAAGGCGAATTGGCGGCTCAAGCGCGCATCGCCGGGATCAGCCACGAGCAAATCCTGCGCAATGCCAAGAAGAAGTTGCCGCTGCGGCGCTTCATTCAGGGCGACGAAGTGGCGGCCATGGTTCGTTATCTGGCGAGCCCGCAGGCGAGTGGTGTCACGGCGCAAAGCCTGATGATCGACGGCGGTGCCGGGTTGGGAATGTAGCCATGGCTCGACTGGGATTGAACCGCGGCCTTTTGGCCGCGCTGGTCAGCCTCGGCCCGCCAGCGGCGATCGCCGAGTGGTTGCCGGAGCATCATGAAGCGGAGATCGGCGTTGCCACGGCCGTGCGTCTGCACGGTGACGACCAGATCACGCAAAAGGCCGTGTACCTCAAGTTCAGTCTGGAGGATGCCTGGGACAGCGGCTACTACAAGGCCAAGGGCCGAGCCCGTTACGACTTCCGTTATGACGGCAACAACCCATACAGCGCGCAAGCCCGGGACGATTACCGGGCCACTGCCGATTGGCGGCACCTTTACTGGGGGCTCTACGTCGGTGACGGCGAGCTGACGGTGGGCTGGCAGCAGGTGGTGTGGGGGCGAGCAGATGAATTACGGGTGCTCGATCAGATCAACCCGCTGGATTATCGCGAGGGTGTGATCGGTCTGTTGGAAGACAGCCGCATCGCCGTGCCGATGATTCGCCTGGTGCAGCCGGTCGCCGAGTGGGAGCTGGAAGCGCTGGTGATCACTGATTTCGTGAAGAACCAGGCGCCGGCCGTCGGCAGCGAGTTCGATGCACCGATCTTTGCCACACCTGATCCGCAGATGTTTGTGGTCGATTCGCGGCCCGGGTATGACGGTCACAGTGGCTTCGGTTACGGCGCCAGTGCCAACGGCCGGGTCGGCACGGTGGATGTCAGCTTCGTTGCCCTCAACGCCCGCCAACAGGACCCGGTTTACGCCGTCGAAGGCCAGACCGAAGAGGGCCTGATTCGCCTCGAACGGCAATTCCCGCGCTATTCCATGGGCGGCGCCGGTGTGGCCATCGATGCCGGCCACAGCATCGTGGTACGCAGTGAAGTCGCCTACTTCGACAATTGGCGCGTCACCAATCCTTACCGCGCTTACGGCAGCGACCAGACGGCGATGACCAAGTCGCTGCTGGGCGTCGATTACCTCTTGCGGGACTGGCTGATCTCGACGCAGTGGCAACATCAGCGGCTGCTCGACTGGCAGCCCGGCATGGTCCAGGACAAACGCGACGACCTGTTCACCGTGTCTGCCGAAGGCTCGCAGTTCCAGGATCGCCTCAAGACCCGTCTGGTTTTCGGCATGTCGCCGCCAGCGCAGGACGACAGTTTCGTTCAGGGGATCTTCACCTACAAACCGGTGGACTGGCTCAAGTTGGGGCTCGAAGTCGATGTGTTCTTCGGCAAGCCCGACCGCCAGTTCGGTGCGTACGCCAACCGCGACCAGGTGCGCTTGTCCGCCGGTTATCTGTTCTGACCACACCGGTGCGGTGTGCGAACCACTCAAACAATGAAAAGGAAATCGCCATGTTGCCCATCTTCAAGACCCTGACTGTAAGCGCACTGCTGCTGAGCGCCGCTGCCGCCATGGCAGCTGAAACACGCACGGCCGACGACATCATTCGCCAGGCCCGGGACCGCGACGACGGCAAGAGCTTCATGTCCCAGGTGTCCCTGATCCTGATCGACAAGCAAGGTAACAGCCGCATCCGCGAGTTCAGCTACCTGCAAAAGGATTACCCGGACAGCGACAAATTCACCATGTATTTCTCCGCGCCGAGTGATGTGCGTGACGTCGCCTTCCACATCGAAAACCCGCGCGAAGCCCTGGGCCTCGAAGACAGCCAATGGATGTATTTGCCGGTCAGCCGACAGACCCGAAGGATTTCCACCACCGACAAACGCGGGGCGTTCATGGGTAGCGACTACTCCTATGCCGACCTCGACAAGATTCGCGCCGAAGACTATCGCCAAACGCTGGTTGGCGAAGAGCAGTTGCAGGGCCGCGATTGCTACGTGATCGAGCGTGAGCCGGCGACGCCTGCCGTGCTGGCCAAGACCGGCTACAACAAGCTCAAGGTCTGGGTTGACAAGAAGAACTCACTGGTGCTGCGCCAGGACTTCTTCGATGTAAAAGGTGTGATGTTCAAGCAGATGCGCACCCTGAAGACTGAAACCATCGACCAGATCGACAGCATTACCTTCAGCGAAACCGAGGACTTCATCGCCGGTACGCGCTCTCAGCTGCGCTTCAACCAGTTGCAGTACAACGTCGCGCTGGACGACCGCCTGTTCACGCAGACCGCGATCAAGCGCGGGCTGAAAGCCGGCGACTTGCCGGAATACGCCGTGTCTGCCCGCTAAGCGCCGCTCCCGATTCATCTGGAACCCTCATTCATGGAAAGATACCTGAACTTCGTCGAGCGCTATGCGCGGGCAATTGTGTTCGTGCTGGTGGCGATCACCGCCTACTTCACCTACACCCTCGGCGCGCTGATGTCGGACACCAATCCGTATCTGCTCAAGGACACTCACCCGGCGCGCAAGACGATCATTGATTTGCAGCGCGAGTTCACCGGCACGTATGACTCGGTCATGGTGGCGCTGAACAACCCCGAGAGTGTCTTCAACACCACGTCGCTGAACGCCCAGTTCGAGCTGTCCCAGGCCATACGCCAGTTGATGCTGGCGAACGATGAGGACCGTGTCGAACTGCAGCGCATCGTCGGCCTCCACAGTGGCGACCCTGATGCCCAGGGTTTGCTGGTGCAGATCCTCGCCGAGGGTTTTTCGCAGAGCGATTACGCTGCCGCCAAAGCGCTGCGCGACCATGGGGTTGCCCGGCACTGGGACAGCCATGACCTGCAGTTTTTGAGCTTTCTTGCCGAGCGGCTCAACCCGATCCAGGAAATGGCCTCGATGGCTGACCTGGAAAACATCAGCCTGAGTGCCGATGGCGAGTTGTGGATCCACAAGACCCTGCATGCCCTGGATATGGACCCGATCAAGGTCGAAGCGCAGATCATGGGCAACGAGCAGATGGTCGGTGGCGTCGTCTCGGCGGACAAGAAAGTCGCCATGGTCGTCGCCGAACTGGGCACCAAACAGGACGACGCTCAGGCCCAGTTGCGTGCCTATCACCAGGTCCGCGAGATCATCGCGAAGTACCAGGCCGCCCACCCGGAGTTCACCGATGAGGTGTTCATCGCCGGCATGCCGATCTTCATTGCGGCCCAGCAGGAAATCATCGATCACGACCTGGCGATGCTGTTCCCGATCGTGTTCCTGTTGGTGACCTCTCTGCTGGTTTTCTTCTTTCGCAAACCACTTGGCGTGGTGCTGCCGCTGTTCAATATCCTGTTCTGCACCATCTGGACCCTTGGCCTGATGGCGCTGCTGCGTGTGCCGATGGACTTGCTCACCAGTGTCTTGCCGGTGTTCCTGTTCACCATCTGTTGTGCCGACGCGATCCACGTCATGGCCGAGTATTACGAACAGCTCAATTCGGGTAAGTCTTTCCGCGAAGCCAACCGGGAAACCCAGCGCCTGATGGTCACGCCCGTAGTTTTGACAACGGTCACGACGATTGCCACGTTCCTGATCTCCACCACCAACAACATTGTCAGCATCCGCAACTTTGGCGTGTTCATGTCCATCGGCCTGACGGCGGCGCTGATCATCTCGTTGCTACTGATTCCGGCGTGGATTTCGATCTGGGGCAAAGATGCCGTCCCGCGCAAAGTGCAACTGAAAGCGTCGCTGATCTCCCACTATCTGGTGGTGTTCTGTGCCTGGCTGATTCGCTGGCGCAAGCCGGTATTGCTGGTGACCCTGCCGTTGTTGGCGATGATGACGGTGTTCACGTTCAAGGTGGATATCGAAGACTCGGGCATTGCCTACTTCAAGAAGGACAGCCCGGTGCGGATATCCGACGCGTTCATCAACCGGGCTGGAGTCGCCGGTACATCGCCGGGCTGGATCGCTTTCGACACCAAGACTCCGCGTGGCGCGCTGACCACTGAAACCGTGCAGTTCCTCGAACGTCTGGACCAGTTCATCAAGGCCCAGCCGAATGTGAGTTACACCTATTCGGTGGCGACCTACATCAAGCGCATGAACCTTGTGCTTAACGACATGAACCCTGCTTTCCTGCGGGTGCCGCAGGCGGTGGAGCAGGTGACGGTGGTCGATGATGACGGCAAACCAGAGACCTTCGATGTCGATGGCAACTCGCTCATCGAACAACACATCATGATGTTCGAGAACGGTGGCGGCACTGACTTGCAGAACGTGCTCAATGCCGATTACTCGAAGGCTGTGACGCTGTTCACCATGACCTCCTCTGTGGCGGGCGATTACCAGGCGATGCTCGATAAACTGGACGCCTGGCTGGCCATCAACAAACCGGCGAACCTGCAGGTCACCCATGCCGGTACGCCGTACATATGGACCGGGGTGTTGCAGGAAATCACCCAGGGTCAGGTGCTGAGCTTCTCGCTGGCGTTGCTGGCCGTGACCTTGATGATGATGTTCTGGCTCAAGTCAGTACGCCTGGGCATCCTCGGCATGCTGACGTTGCTGACCACGTCGGTGACGGTGTACGGCAGCATGTACCTGTTGGATATCGAGTTGAACATCGGTACCACACTGGTGACGTTCCTGGTGGTGGGCGTTGTGGATTACGCCGTTCACCTGCTGTCACGGATCAAGATGCTGGTGCAGAAGGGCATCGAGATCGACGAGGCCATCCTGGCGGCCATGCAGGGCGTCGGGCGCTCGACGGTGGTCAACGTCGTGATCTTCTCGATGGGCTTTGTCGCGCTGCTGTTCTCCGCCTACAAACCCGTCATTGACCTGGGTGTATTGGTGATACTGGCGCTGTCATCCAGCGGCTTCATGACCATTTTGTTGGTCACGCTGATTTCGCCGTGGTTCTTTGCCTCGATTGTGCCGCAGCCAGCCGTGCAAGAGGGCGAGCAGCCGGGGGGTGGGGCTGTGCCAGGCTAAATCGCCGGGGCGCCTGCGTGCTGAAAACGGCACGGGGCGCCATGGCCGTTCAGGGGCGGCGGAGCGGATTCAGCGGGCCTTTTCCAGGTGTTCGAACTGGCATTGCATCTGAGCATCTTTGAGGCTCAGCTCAAACTCAACCAAGCCGTCATGCACTTGCTGCAAGGCCTGGATCTGCCCCATCAATTCCTGCTTTTTGTTATCGATGGCCTGCATGGCCAGATCCCAGGGCAGCTCCTGGCCGCGATGATCCTGCAGAATGGCCTGCATTTCCTTGAGCTTGAAGCCGAGTTGCTGAGCGCATTTGATGAAGGTCAGCAGCTCTACGCTTTGCTGGCTGTAGATGCGGTACTTGCCTTCGCGTTGCGGGGGTGGCAACAGGCCGATTTCTTCGTAATGGCGGATGCTTTTGACGGTGGTGCCCGACAGCTGGGCAGCTTTGCCGATGTACATGAAAATCCCTTTTTATGACGCATCAGAAGCGAAAAGATGTCGCGTGCTCGTGCAGGCGCGCGACATCTTTGCACAAGCGTCAGGGTGTGGGAAGCCAAGTTGGACAAGGTGTCACAGCACGGAGGCCCGGCTGGGCGGCGCAGGGGCACGGCCCGCCCGGGGCCGATCAGCGGCTGGCGACTGCCTGGACTTGTTTGAGCCAGGCCTCGCGCTGCTCCGGCTTAGAGCCCAATACCGGACCGAAGGTCAGGGTTTTCTGGGGTTTTATGCCGCAGAACTCCAGGGTGGTCTTGCGCATTTGGTGCAGGCCCGGCATGCGATACACCCACCGGTAGTACCACGGCGGCGTGTCCATGGTCACCAAAAGGTGAGCCGTGCGGCCCTTGAGCAGCTTATCCGGGAAGGGCGAGCCCTTGCGGTACTTGAAGGCAAAACCGGGCAGAAACACGCGGTCGAAGAACCCCTTGAGCAACGCCGGAATGCCGCCCCACCAGATCGGGTACACCAATGTCAGGTGTTCGGCCCAGATAATGTCGTTCTGTGCGTTGATCAAATCGGGCTCAAGCAACTGGATCTGGTTATAGCCATCGTGCAAGACCGGGTCGAAATCCAGGGTGTCCAGGCGCAGCAGGCGCACCTCATGGCCTGCTTGCGTGGCAGCCTCGACATAACGTTCGGACACAGCGCCGCAAAAGCTGTCGTTCGAAGGGTGGCCGAGGATTACGAGCATGCGTTTGCGCTTCATGACAAACTCCAGGTAATGAAGTGCCAAGGGTAAAGTCTGCCCCTTACGGTAGAGTCAAGCCTTGCCGGTTAGCGGTAGAGACAAACAGTCCAGCAGCGCTCGGCTGGAGCCCGGCAAACCGTTGAATGAGGGGGCGCAGAAACGCAATGTGCGTTGAGCCCGCACTCGCACTTGCAAGCGCCAACCGGCTTGAAGGGCTTTCGCCTCCAGATAGACGGCGAGGGCACTGTTGGCGTTGAGGGCGACATAAGCGTGGCTGAGGGTGTCGTTGAACGTCAGGGGGGCGAGCCCTGTCAAGGCACGATCGACCGGCATCACCAACACTGACGGGTCGCGATCGCGCTGGGGGCATGCCGACCTACAGCCAAAGCGTCTATGGAGCCTTACCGGCGCGAGATGAGCCGGCCGCATAGGTTTCGTTGAGGGTGTGCTTTTAGAGGTCTCGTACCTCATACCGGTCGTGCAGACCGTTTTTATTCGCTCTTCACGGATTGCCGGGAAAGTCATTCAAGGCCAGATTTGAGACCAGAATGGGATAGACCCCAGTTCGGTTTTTCGATGGAGCGGGATCGTAGATGAGATGAGCATTTGGCTTCTGGCAGGTTCAGGAGGTCACCATGGCTCTTTCGGAAATGGCGATGGGCATACTCGAACCGCTGTCTATACAGAGGGTCGAGTGCGTGCGGCTGTTGCTGGATCAGGTGGGCACGGCTCAATGGCATTCATAGCGTGAAAGCGCCCGCCAGGCGTTTGCGCACAAACTTCTACGTTGTCACCGCTCGATCTTGCCGCGTGAACAGTGTTTTCAAAGTTATAGCCGGCACCTGTCAAAACTCGCAGTGTGAATCGTGCTTGCCAGCGAGAAAGCGATGTCAGCCCGGCGCAGCCCATTTGCCAGCGTGGCATGACTGAACATGTCGTGACTCTGATTGGAGAGCACGCTCATGCATGAGCTCCAGTGACCTTGATCACGGGTACACGCAAAGGCATCGGCAAGTTCTTGGTCGAGCATTATGTCGCCGAGGCGACGGCCAATACGATCTTTTCGCATATACGTCGGGACAATGGACGGCTAGATAACCTGATCAACAATGCCGGTATCGCCAGTATGAACCACACGATGTTGACACCGCTGGCAACCGTGGAACAGATTCTCGATACCAACGTGGTCGGCAGCTTTCAATTCGCGGTTATCGCGGTTGCCATAAGCATGACGGCGGCCGCTTTTTTTTAAAGGAGACGTTTTGATACCTATGGATAGACCAATAAGACTGGTGGTATTGGGCGCGTCGGGGCGTATGGGTCAGAGACTGGTGCGAAGCTTGCTTCATGCCCAGGGTGCGTGCCTGCATGCTGCGGTGGTACGGCCTGGTTCCAGCTTGGTTGGCAAGGACTGCGCTGAAGTGGTGGGGAGCGGCCCGACTGGGGTGCATTTCACTGACGATATGTTGCGATCGCTCGACGGGGCTGATGGCGTGCTTGATTTCACCCAGCCCGAAGTCACGTTGCAATGCTTGCAGTACACCTCGGCCCGAGGGTTGGTTCACATTATTGGTACGACTGGTTTCAACCCCGAGCAGGAAGCGGCGATTGCTGGCAGCCAAGGGGCGCGCATTGTCAAGTCTGGCAACATGAGCGTAGGGGTACAGTTGCTCAGTGCCCTCGCTGAAATTGCCGGTCGAGTGCTACCTGCGGAGGATTGGGATGCTGAGGTGCTGGAAATGCATCACCGTCATAAGGTAGATGCACCGTCCGGCACGGCGTTGATGATGGGGGAAGCGGTCGCCAAGGGCCGGCAGGTGGACCTAGGCAGCCAGGCGGTGCGCGTGCGGGATGGGCTGACCGGCCCGCGTGAAGTGGGCACCATTGGTTTCGCCACCCTTCGGGGGGGCTCAGTGGTGGGGGATCACTCACTCATCTTTGCGGGCGAAGGAGAAGTGTTTACCCTCAGCCACCAGGCACTAGATCGGCAGGTATTCACCCGAGGGGCGCTGCGGGCGGCACGCTGGGCTTGGCATCAGCCTGCCGGGGTATATTCCATGCAGGCGGTGCTTGGCTTGGCAGTGAGTTGAGCGTGCGTGCGATGCGGGCTAGTGGTGCTCTAGTCGCATGGATTGGTCCAGCGCTTGCAAGAGTGTCTGGTCGATCTCGTCCAGATCCTTGCAGATGAA
Organism: Pseudomonas sp. USTB-Z; assembly: GCF_019691255.1. Taxonomy (NCBI): domain Bacteria; kingdom Pseudomonadati; phylum Pseudomonadota; class Gammaproteobacteria; order Pseudomonadales; family Pseudomonadaceae; genus Pseudomonas; species Pseudomonas sp. USTB-Z. The sequence goes on along the minus strand of NZ_JAECZP010000002.1, from coordinate 290,831 downwards.
CCGCACACCCGATGCCTGCATCTGCTGTTTCTGGTACAGGGTTGCGGGTTTGCCGATAAAGCCACAACCGAGCGTTTTGCTCACTTGGTCGACCCGGTTCAGGTCATCGATGAACACCAGCTCGCCGGCACCGGTAGCTGTTTGACGGTGGATTTCAGCCATGCCCGGGCGTGCGTGGCCCATGTCGATGTAAGGCAGGTCGGCATCGAAGTACTCACTTACCGGCGCCAGGTAGCGGTCGAAGATCGCTGCCTTGGTGCTTCCCCCATATGCGGTGATACGAGCGCCTGTTTCTTTGAGCCGGGCGAGCAAGGCAACGGCTCCCGGTGCCAGCTGTACAGGGTGACGTGCGGCGTACTGGGCTTGTTCTGCGAGGAGGGCATCTATGGTTTCCATGGCTGTCCAGGGCAGGTTGCAGGCCAGCGCCATGATGTGCCCCCCGGCCATATGCGGCGAGCCTAGTATCTGGCGTTCTAGATCGGCCGTGCGAAAGAACAGCCGAAAGCACCTGCCGATTGTTGCCCGCCGTCAATGTCGGTAGGCGGTGCCCAGCGTGTTGCCTTGGCGGAACTCATCACTGCCCGGGTCGGTAGGCACAGCCTCCATGATCAGATGGCTCAATGCCCAAAACAGCTTGACGTTGGCGTTGCTTTCAAAACCTTGCAGGTCGTTCTGCTCGGCCCGGGCGGCGGCTTCTTGCAATTTGCGTAGCTGTAAAGTCACACCTTCATGGAACAACAGTGTCCAGCCATGTCGCAGCATCAGATCGCGACCTCACCGTCGATATCTTCGTCCAGATTTACAGCGTGGCCCGCATTGGCGAGCATGGTTTGCGCCAGGTTTTCCGGCAGTGTGGTGAGGTTGCGCCCGCTTCGGATATCAGCCTCCAGCAAACCCAGGAACGCACCGATGGCAGGGTCCTCATGGATGGCTTCTACGCGGCTGACCACGACTTCCCCGGCGCGTACGTCGAATGCGATCTTGCCACCCGTGTCGAGGCCTAAAAGCTGGCGAACGGACTTGGGCACTGTGACCTGCCCCTTCGAGGTCAACGTGGCGATTTCGTGGATGGCAGGCATGAGCGTTCTCCCGGACGTATTGATTGAGTGGTAAGGAATAATCCTTACGTGGTCAGGCTTGGTTTTCTGCTGATCAAGCATAGGCGGGGAGGATGCTCAGTAGCGCCGCAGGATGAGTTACATCCCTTCCAGGGACACGATGCGGAAACGGTCGCTACGCGACGGTGTTTGCAGTTCCTTACCTTGCAGGCGGCTGATTAATGCCCAGAGAGTGACGTCGACTTGAATGATGTGCTGCATTGGTTAATTCCTTCGTTGCTGAATGGAGGCTAGCTTTAGCCTGAAACGACTTATGGAATCTTGATACCCAACGCATTCAGCGATGGCGTATCCATCCGGCCATTCACGGTCAGCCCACTGTCCATCTGAAAGGCCATTAACGCACCACGTGTCGCCTTGCCCATCACACCATCAATGGCGCCTTGGTAATACTGGCGCACCATCAGCGCGGTCTGCACACGGGAGACCAAGTTGCTTTTCTGCTCGTTGGTCGCGCGGCCCTTTGAAGTGCTCGAGCTTGTACCGCTGGTAGTGCCAGACGACTGGTAGAGGCTGTTGCTGCTTGAGGTCGGCGCACTGTAGCTTCGGGTACTGGTAGCGGGTGGGCTGTAGTAGCGAGGTGCGCTATAGCCACCCGATCCGCTGTAGTGAGAGCTGTGCGAACTGTGGGATCGGTGCGAACTGTGCGAGCGATGTGCCGCATAAATGTTGACGGTGTCTGGCGCATTGAGCGTATCGGCAAATACCGGGGGCTGTAACTTGTCGTTGGGTTGCCAATTTGCATCGGCGAGCGACAGATGGCCCGCCTGTGCCAGGGTGGTACCTGCCATTGGCAGCAAGCTGATCCCACTGATCAGGACTTTCCAGCGGTCGAGCAATTTCACTGTGCACTCCTTGCGTAGGCGCTAAAGGCCTCGGTCGATAATTGTTTTATGCCGCGGCTCTGCCAGCGGTTGGTGTGGGATTTGAAGAAGCCGGAGCAATCTTTGACGGCAGCGCATTGCTGGCAGGTTTCGATGAACAGGTTTTTCCAGTCCGAGATGCTCTGGCGGGCGAAATGCGAGAGGTGGGCCGGGATCAGGCACAGGGGCAAGTTGTAGATCGAAACCGGCACTCCGCGGTTGAACAGGAAATTCACCGTCTGGCTCAACGTCTCTTGGTAGTCCAGCGGATCAATCCACAGTTCTTCGTAGTTTTTCCTAGCCAGGCCGGTGCTTTCGATACCCATCAGCGCAACATGCCGCACGAAGGGCAGGTTCCTGAACACGTAGTGGGCGAGCTCTGACAAGCGTGGCGTGGTCAGGCGATTGAGCACCACGCGTATCTCGATGATCTGGTTGGCGCGCGCCAGGTTGTAAAGACCTTGCAGGGTTTCGCTGAACGCTCCTGGAGCCTGCACCACATGGTCATGGTCTTCGGCATTGTCGGCATACAGCGGGATGCCCCAGCTCAACTTAGGGTGGCCGATGGCAGAGAGCGCTGCGATCCAGTTCGGGTCTTGGAACAGACGCCCGTTGCTGAGCACATGAATGGATTTCTGCGGCAAAACGGCTTTGCACTTGGCCAGGATTTCGAGCAGGCCGTCGCGATAAAGCGTGGGTTCTCCGCCGCTGACTCCCAGATTTTCCTCGCCCGGGTCCATCAGGTCGATCAGCCGTAGGTTTTCCTCGATGTGCCAACGATCATCGATATCTTTGGGTGGCTGTGAGCACATCAGACAGAGGCTGTTGCAACGATCAGTCATGAACAGTAGGTTGCTGTCTGAGCCTCGTCGATAGAGCACTCGCACCATCGCGTTGCCTGGGGTGATGGCAATGACATCGCCGGGCTGCACGACGTCCGCATCTTTAGGAGTGTGCAGATGTGGCCGCGTGCTGTCGAAGTCGCCGATCAATGGTTCTGGGATCAGGAATCCACCCACTGGTAATGAGAGCAGATTCGGGCTCCGTAGCCGTTCTTCGTTTGGCAGCCAAAGCAGCAGGTCACCGAACTCAGCGCTTCCGGCACAAACAGCCAGGCCTTGTTCGATGAACTCATCCAGAGTGATGACCTTGAGCAGTTTCGGCTCATTCAGGTGATGGATTTCGAAGTGGGTATCTTTGCGCAGCATCGCCATCAGCCCCTGTAACCCGGAAACCGGACATCGTTGTAAGAGCGCCTGCTTAACCAAGACAGCAGTACCCTCTGCACGTTGTCGTCGCCATCGCAAAGCAGACCGAAAACGTGCTTCAGCAGCCCCATGTTCTTCTTGCAGAAACTGCTGAACACTCTGTGTCCGATAGGGTCAGCTTGGCGGGCATAGTGTTCGATGGGGTCAGCACCACAGTACGGGACAAGTGCGCAGTCGGAGCAGCCCGGCAGCGCCTCTGCTACACCGCTGGCGAGCAACGCATCCATAACGGGCGACGCGAGCAATTCAGACAAAGGTTGCTGCACGGTGCCGAGCCTCAAGCCGTCTTCACCCATTTCCAGCAACATTCGGGCTTCGTCCGAGGGATAGACATAACCGTCATAGTTGTAAACCAGTGCCGCAATGCCTGCGCCAGCAGGTGAGCGAAGGTCAACATAGCCGGAGGAGAAGGGTGTCAGGATATTCTTCAGCAACAGGCTCGTATAACTCTCTGAGAGGTATACGCCCTGTTGGTTGATATGCAGCAAATAGGCCAGTGCCTTTTTGTAGAAGGCCAGGTATCGCTCAATAGGGTAATCAAGTCGATGGGCACTCTTGGTGGCAAACCCATAAGGGCTCAGAGGCCGAAGTGAGATGCTGGAGAAGCCCTGGCTTACATACTCATTGATGATCGCTTCAGGTTGTTCGAGGCTTCTTGAAGTCAGCGTGGTCAGCGCGGAAACTGCATCATGGCCAAGGCGCTCACGGACCCACTGGATGCCTTTCACAGTGCGTTCGTAGGAGTCTCGTGACGGGGTAGGGCGGTTGGCATTGTGCAAGGGCGCCGGCCCATCGAGCGAGGTCGAAAACTGGATGCGATTTTGTTCTGCGAAGTCGAGTATTTCCTCCGTCAGGTGGTGCAGCGTGGTGGTTATGACGAACTGGATATCCCGTTGTTCGACCACGTTCCGGTCAACGACCCATTCGACAATCTGGCGGACGCGCTCGAAGGCTAGAAGCGGCTCGCCACCCTGAAACTCCACAGTTAGGGCGGGAGCGTTCGATTCGAAAAGGCGATCGACCGCCGCCTGTGCATTCGCTTCCGACAGGTCGTGGCCGGCTCCTCCCAGGGGGGCACGCGACACCTGGCAGTACTGGCAGGTGTGGTTGCAACGCAATGTCACTACGAACAAGTGCAGTGCTGGGCCCTGTAAGAGGAAGTCCTTGCGGCTGCGATACTGTGCGGCCATTTCCGGGAACGGGTCGTGGCGGCCTGGTTCGTAGATGAAGTGGCGGGCCAGCAGGTCCTTGTAAAAAGGCGTACCTGTTTGAACGCCGAAGTAACTGAGGGCCCGTAATTGCGCGTCGCTCACGTGCATGTACTCACCGGTATCGGAGGTGATCAGGATGTCAGGGTCACGTCCCGTGTTCATGCGCATGAATCGAAAGGGCAGCAAGTGGTAGTGCTTGGCGTCTGTCGCAATCAGTGTCACTGCGAAACCCCACATCCAGCCAGCGCGGCTTGGGCCAGGATTTCACGCAACCCTACTGTTTCGCGGTTGATATGGTCGCGTAAGGCGAAGTCGTTCAGATGCTGGAGGATCAGCGTTTGAGCCTGCTCCGGGGAAAGCGTTAGCCTTGCTTCAGCGGGGTGGGCCGTGAGGCTTATCTGATTGGTTTCAATACCGACCTGGATCGCGACAGTGTCGGCCAGGGAATAAGCGGCGCGTCGCACCACGCTGAGCGGGTAGGCTGCGCTGTCGAGTTTCAACGTGACTGGCCATGTCATCGGAACCGCTCCTTCAAATCCGCTGGAAACGTGTGGATTTTGCAGGTTGCCGAGGCATTATGCCATCACGATTTTTTACATTTGCACATATCTTATGCAGCGTGATACCGGAGAATCAGTCAAATGTTCACCGGCTGGATGTTCATCGTTTAGCTGAAAGTCAAGGGCCGGTACCGCCACTCGCAGAAGAGTCCGGTCGGAGCTGCATCCATCAGTAGCCCGCCCGACGACGCCTAAAGACTCTCAGGGTCCCCAAAGAACATCTGTATCCGCGACCGCAGCCACCGCTCCGCCGGGTCATTGTCCTGTGCCCCGCGCCAGGCCATGTGCAGTTCGAAACTGCGCACGGGTATCGGCAGATCCTCGGCCCGCAAGCCGCCGGCGGCCGTCAGTGCATCCGCCGTGTAGTCCGGTACCGTCGCCACGATATCGGTGCCTGCCAGCAAGCTCCCCAGCCCGTTGAACTGCGGTACCGCCAGCACCACGTGGCGCTTGCGGCCGATTTCTTCCAGGGCTTCGTCGATGAACCCGGACAAGTCCCCGGCAAACGACACCAGCGCATGGGGCCGGGCGCAGAAGTCATCCAGGGTGATGCTGCCGGGTACGCTGTCGGCGCGCAGCAGTTTCGGCATGCTGCGGCGCAACACCTTGCGCTTGGCGTTGGCCGGCAGTTCGCTGGTGTAGCTGACCCCCACCGAAATCTCGCCCGAGGCCAGCAGGGTTGGCATCAGCAAGTAGTTGACCCGTCGCACCACCAGCACGATACCGGGCGCCTCGGCGCGAATGCGCTTGAGCAGTTGCGGCAGCAAGGCGAACTCGGCGTCGTCCGACAGGCCGATGCGGAACACCGCATTGCTGGTGGCCGGGTCGAATTCGGCGGCGCGGCTGACTGCCGTGGAAATCGAATCCAGTGCCGGTGACAGCAGGGCGAAGATCTCGTGGGCCCGTGCCGACGGCTCCATGCTGCGCCCTGTGCGCACGAACAACGGGTCATCGAACAGGTTGCGCAGGCGCGACAGCGCCGCGCTGATGGCCGGTTGGCCGAGAAACAGTTTTTCTGCGGCACGGGTCACGCTGCGCTCGTGCATCAGCGTTTCGAACACGATCAGCAGGTTGAGGTCTACACGACGCAGGTCGTTTCGATTCATCGGTGCGCTTCGCCTAATGTGGGGCAGAGGTGAATCTTAAGGCCAAAGGCTGTTACCCTGCACGGGTTTAGGGGGACCAATCGCAGGGAAAGTCAGGTGCCCAATCGATGACAAGCATGTCGACTATTAATGCCCACTGATGGTCTAACGGGCAAAGCCCGGATAGAGTCAGTGGTAATTAGAGGTTCACAAAGGCGAGGTATGCGATGTCCCGCATGATCCGTTTCCACAAGTTCGGTGCTGCCGACGTGCTCCGTTGCGAAGAGCAGGCCGAACCGTCACCCGCTGCCGACGAGGTGCAGATCCGCGTCGAAGCGGTTGGCGTCAGCTGGTATGACGTGCTTTGGCGCCAGAATCTGGCACCGTCCCAGGCGCGTCTGCCAGCGGGGATCGGTCACGAAATGGCCGGGGTGGTGACTGCGGTCGGTGAAGGGGTCGATGACATTGCCGTCGGTGATCGGGTCGCCAGCTTCCCGGCCACCAGTGCCAACGACCACCCGGTGTACGGCGATGTCATCGTACTGCCCCGTACAGCCATCACGCGCTACCCGAATGTGCTCACCCCGATCGAGGCCAGCGTGCACTACACCCCGCTGCTGATCGCCTACTTCGCCTACGTCGACCTGGCACGGGCCAAGGCCGGGCAGACAGCACTGGTCACCGATGCCAGCCATTGCGCCGGGCCTGCCTTCGTGCAGCTGGGCAGGGCCCTGGGGCTGAAAGTGTTCGCCGCTACCAAGGAAGCGGCGCAGCGTGACTACCTGCTGGGCTTGGGCGCAGACAAAGTGATCGTCACCGAAGAGCAAGACCTGCTGCTGCAGATTGGCAAGTACACCGATGGCCGTGGTGTGGACATGGTGCTCGACGGCATGGGCGGCCCGCAGATGTCGCTGTTGGGTGATGTGCTGGCGCCGCGTGGCAGCCTGGTGCTGTACGGTCTGCAAGGCGGCAACCAGACGCCGTTCCCGGCCTGCGCGGCATTCCAGAAGAACATTCAGTTCTATGTGCACTGCATCGGTAATTTCACCGGCAAGCCAGAGCTTGGCATCAGCCAGGACCAGGTGGCACTGCAGCGTGCCTTGCGCGATATCAACCAGTTCACCGCCGATCAGCTGCTGACTCCGCAGATCATCAAGGTGTACCCGTTCGAGCAGGTGGTCGAGGCGCATCGCTACATGGACCAATGCCCGTGCGGCGGGCGCGTCGTGCTGGACATGGCGCAACACTGACGGTGGATGACGCAAGCAGAAAACCCGGGCAATGTCCCGGGTTTTTTATGCGCGGGGTAAAGTGTTTCAACACTTAAAGTAGGACTGTTCCTACAATAAACCCAGATATGGACTACATATAAGTCTGTAGCTTTCGGGCTGTCAGAAATATCCCGCCAAATAATCAGTCTTGAACGCTTTTGCCTTGCGAGTCACTGTGAACTGACACGGATGCTGAATGGTTTTTTTACCCTGAACTGTATCTTCAATTCATGCTGCCTCCCTCTCGATAATGGCCCAATGATAGTTTGTGCAAGGAACGTGGGATGAGCATGGCTATGCCTGATATAGAGCAGCATGTGACAGCGACAGGCCATCGCAGGGGTGGTTTCTTCTCGATGGCTTGGCGACAGTGAAGGGTTACGTCATTACTTTCATTTTGTTGTAAGAAATTTCTTCTAGGTAAGTTCGGCGCATGTTCACGTTCAAATGTTGGGTACCGCATGCGCTGGCTGCATGAAGTTGATGAGGTGATTGCGTGACTGCTATTCACGACCAGGCGATGCATTATATCTACCAGCAAGTACTCGAGCGCTTGTTGAACCACATGTCCCAGGCCCAGCGCGCTTCCTTGCAGTTGCTGATACAACGCCTGTTGGTCGCTGCAGGCGGGCCCGAGTACATCGGTACTTTCAGCTTGCAGGTATTGCAAGGGAGCGACCGCCATAGCGGCCGGCTGCTGGCCATGTTGCGTGCCGCGCAACTGAGCATTGCCCTGCGTTCGCCGGTAACCTTCCAGCTGCGGGTATTGGTAGTCAGCCTGCCGGTTGCCGATAGCGCCACGCTGGAAGCTCACGAGCGCAGTTTTAGCGCGTTGTTCATGCAGGATGACCCGCGGGTGCAATTGCAGATGATCGAGGGGCGCGCAGTGGTGCCGTTCAGTCGTCGGCTCTCGGTAATGCCTGAGCGCTGGCTGCTGGCGAGGGACGCGATGTTGATGTTCGGCCACATGATCGATGCCAGGCCTGAAGCCCTGCTGGGCTGCCGCCTGCACCTGGAGCTGGCCGGGGCCGTGGGTCAGGCGCTGCAGGCAGCGGTGCCTCCCGATGCGTTGGTCACCGCCATGCCCGGGCTGCAGCGGCGCCGATACCTGGCGTGGGCCCGGCGTAGCCTGCGCCTGGCCGGCGTGCGTGGCTCGCATGCAGTGCACCAGTGCCTGGCGGCGCTGGCCCAAGGGCTGAGCCGATTGCACGGTGCTGTTGGGGGCGCACCGGGTGGTCAGCACGAGCCGGTTCCAGGCGCCGTACCGGAGCGCGCGCCGGTGCGGCTGATTGCTATTGATGACCTGTTGCCGCACTTGCTTGAAGAGCCGCAGCTTGACGCGATGCTGGGTTGTCACTTCGAGACGGCTGCGGATGCTTTGCCGCTGTCCGAATTCGTTGACTCGCTAGCCACGGCCCAGCTGCATGAACTGCGCGCCCGCAGTCTGGAGCCGCTGGCCGGGCGCCCAGCGCTGAGGCTGGCAGGGCAGGCGGGCGGCAGCAAGCAGCGTGACGCCGCGTCGTTGCTATTGGGCAAAGCCTACGGCATCAATCAGGCCCAACTGGTGTGCCTGCTGTTCAGCCCGTTTGCCAGGCAGGGGAAAAACCTCGAGCGGTTCTTGCAGTGTCGGCACGCCGACATGGTGGTGGCGTTGCCGTACCTGCACAGGGCCTTGCAAGGCAAACCCTGCCCCGATGCAGTCAAAGCCTGGCTGGTGAATACCAGTGGCTTGCCGTTGGGGCAACTGCGGCAAATTTATGATGGGCAGTTGCCGCTGGCGGGATGGCGCCTGCTTAACAACCTGGCCCGCCGCGATGTACACCTGAGGCTGCTGCCGCAGCTGGCGTTGGGGCGGCGGCGTGGTGTTGCGGGGCTGCCTTGATGGGGCGAGCGGCCCCAGGCGAGTTCGCGTATCGCAAGGTGTATCGCTACCTGGAAGCGTTGATCGAACAAGCTGCAGGCGTTGGCACATGCCGGTTGCCGTCATTGCGTGAGCTGTCCCGGCGGCTGCGGGTGTCGTTGGCCACGGTACAAAGTGCCTACAGCCTGCTGGAAGAGGAGGGCCGTGTACACTGCCTGCCGAGGTCGGGCTATTACGTACAGAGCGGTGGCAAAGATCAGGCCGTGGCCGTGGCCCGGCAGCCTCCCTTGCCGACGCAGCCACTGTTGGAGCGCATGCTGCTTGGTCACGAACGGCGTTTAGCCCGTCAGCGTGATCGCAGCGTTGCGTCCTGGGAAGCGCTGGGTAGCGCCCGTTTGCGCAATGCTGTGGCTGAGCGATACACCCGCTGCTCCAACCAGTACTGGCATGCCGATGATGTCCAGCTAGCTCCCGATGTGCTGGCGGTGCTGGAGACGCTGCTTGCGGCGCTGGCCCTGCAAGGTGGTACCGCATTGGTGCATTCGCCTTGTTGCTGGCAAGTGTTGCGCGCCCTGGCGCGTGCCGGCATGCGCGTGCTGGAAACACCACTGGATGCCCGTGGCAACCCCGAGCTGCACGCGTTGGCCAAGCTGCTGGGTAGCGAGCCGGTAAGCCTGCTGGTCATGCCGTCTTGCCTGGGCATGCCACAAGGTCGGCTGGTTTCACCGTATTACCAGCAGCAGCTTGGTCTTTTGCTTGGCCAGCACCCTGTATGGCTGCTGGAAAACGACCTGGACAGCGAGCTCTGTTACGACGGGCCGCCGAGCACACGCCTGCGTGACTGGATCGACCCGCGCTGGCTTCTGGTGATGGGCACGTTCGAGGCCGCAGTGGGGGCAGAGGCGCCGTATGCCTATTTACTGAGCCGTGACACCGTGTTGGCCAAGGCATTCGCTGAACGGGCGTTTCGGCTTGCGCCGCTACGTTTGCAGGCGCTTGCTCACATGCTCGGCAAGGGGGAAATCGAAACGCAGCTGGTACAGCAACGCACAGACTTGCAAAGGCGTACGCAATACCTGGCGCATGTACTGCAGTCGCAATTCGGTCAACGGGTGGTCTTCGACATGCCGCAAGGTGGGCAAATGCTGTGGGTGAGCTTTTGCCAGCCGCTGGCGTGGGACGGTATTGCCGCAGCGTTGGCAGGCTCTGCATTGCACGCACTACCGGGCGAGCAGTTCGGCCTGCCGGGGCATTACCCTCAACACCTTGCGCTGATCTGGCTGGGGGGGCGCCCGGATGAACTGCAACTGGCGGTAAGGCGACTGGCGCAGGCGCTTGAGGTGCGCTGCGGGCGAAACACCCGCTTCTCAAGTTGAAATCAAGACGCTTGCAGGCGCCGCCAAGTGCTGCGAGAGGGCCGACAAGTGAAATGACGGCCTGAAGATCTCAAGGCTCACTCGCAGCACAAAAGCCACCTGCAGGGGGCGTAAATTGAGTACGCCTCAGGGTTGCTCTTGCCCTTGACGCAAACGGGTACTGACCAGCGCCGCACATACCAGCAACGCTGCAATGATCCACAACCCGTTGCGGGTGCTGCCGGTGGTCTGCTCGATCAGGCCCATCACCGACGGCCCGACGAAGCCGCCAAACAGACCGCAAGTGGTGACGAAGGCCAGGCCCGCCGCCAACGCGCTGCCGCTCAGTCGGCTGGAGGGGAAGACGAAGATGATCGACTGCACCACGAACAGCATCAGCGCGGTCAGGGAAAACCCGATCAGGCCGATGAACGAGTTGGCCAGCGATGCCAGCAGCAATCCGGCCGCCATGGTCAGCAGGCCAAAGAACAGCAGGGTGCGGCAGCGGCGCGGCGAGGTGGCCAGGCGTGGGAAGGTCGCTGCACCCATGGCTGCTGCAATCCACGGCACCGCTGTCAACAGGCCGACCTGGAAGGGCGAAAGCGCAGCGTAGGTGCCGATAATGCCCGGCAGGAAGAAAATCACCGTGTAGATGGTGATCTGGTGCACGAAGTAGACCACGATCGCCAGCCAGATCTGCCGGTCGCGGAACATCTGCCCCAGCTTGCTCTGCTGCGGTGCGGCCGCCTGCTCTGCGGCCAGGCGGCGCTCGATGTCCTGGGCGTCGGCAGCCGTCAGCCAAGGTGCCGAGGCTGGACCGTCCGGCAGCTTCTTCCACACCACATAGGCCAGGGCTACGGCGGGCAGGCCTTCGAGCACGAACAGCCATTGCCAGCCATGCCAGCCCAGTACACCGTCCAGCTCCAGCAGGGCACCGCCCAGCGGGCCGCTAAGGATGTTGGCCAGGCACACACCCAGCAGGAAGTACCCCGTGGCACGGGCGCGTTGTTCGCGGTCGAACCAGTAGGTCAGGTACAGCATTACCCCGGGGAACAGGCCAGCTTCGGCGACCCCCAGCAGCAGGCGCATGATGTAGAACGAGGTTTCACCCTGAACGAAGGCCATGCCTGCCGAGAGCAAACCCCAGGTAATCATGATACGGGTGATCCAGAAGCGCGCGCCCACCCGGTGCATGATCAGGTTGCTGGGCACTTCGGCCAAGGCATAGGTGAGGAAGAACAAGCCCGCGCCCAGGCCATAGGCGGCTGCCGAAAGGCCCAGGTCGATGCCCATGCTGGCTTTCGCCAGGGCGATGTTGGTGCGGTCAAGAAAGCTCATCACGTAGACGACGATGAGCAGTGGCATCAATTTGCGTAGCAGCAGGCCGTTCAAGCGCTGCTCATGGGGGGTGGCTGGGGCGCAAGCCGCTGCGCGGGTGAGGGTTGTCATTGTTTTTTTCCCCGTGAAAAGTGCTGGTGGTGTGCCGCGCAGCAGCGGCACACTCAGGTCTGTGGGTCAGGAACGGTTGATGTCGAGCCACACTGCGCCGTTGGGGTACTGATAACGTTCCAGGGTCTCAGCGTGCATCTCGATGCTGTAGCCAGGGCGTTGTGGCGGCATGTAGCGCCCGCGATGGATCACCACCGGGTCGATGAAGTGCTCGTGCAGGTGGTCGACATACTCCAGCACCCGGTTGTGCAGCGAGGCAGACACCGCGATGTAGTCGAAAAGCGCGATGTTCTGCACATACTCGCACAGCCCGACGCCACCGCCGTGCGGGCAGACCGGCACGTCGTACTTGGCGGCCATCAGCAGTACGATCAGGACCTCGTTAAGGCCGCCCAGGCGGGCTGCGTCCAGCTGGCAGAAGTCCAGTGCACCGGCCTGGAACATCTGCTTGAACATCACCCGGTTGTGGCAGTGCTCACCGGTGGCGACACCGATTGGCGCAATGCGCTGGCGAATGGTGGCGTGGCCGAGAATGTCATCGGGGCTGGTCGGTTCTTCGATCCAAAGCGGTTCGAAGGCGGCCAGGCGGCGCATGTTGGCCACCGACTCTTCGACGCCCCACACTTGGTTGGCATCCATCATCAGGGTGCGTTCCCAGCCTATTTCGTCGCGCAGGATGCTGGCGCGGCGGATGTCTTCTTCCAGGTCGGCCCCGATCTTCTGTTTGATGTGGGTCCAGCCGTCTGCCACGGCCTCGCGGGCCAGTTTGCGCATTTTCTCTTCGCTGTAGCCCAGCCAGCCCGGGGCAGTGGTGTACCCGGGGTAGCCTTCACGCAGCATGTGTGCCTCGCGCTGGGCTTTGCCCGGCGCCTGGCGGCGCAGCAGGGCGATGGCCTCTTCGGGGGTGAGCACGTCGGTGACGTAGCTGAAGTCCAGGCAGCGCACCAGCTGCTCTGGCGTCATGTCGGCCAGCAGTTTCCACACGGGCTTGCCCTCGTGCTTGGCCCACAGGTCCCACACCGCGTTGATGATGGCGGCGGTGGCCAGGTGGATCACGCCCTTTTCCGGGCCCAGCCAGCGCAACTGGCTGTCGCTGACGGTAAAGCGATGCCAGAAAGCGCCCATGTCGGCGCTGATTTCTTCGAGCGTAAGGCCGACGATCAAGGGGGCCAGCGACTGCACCGCTGCCGCGCATATCTCGTTGCCACGGCCAATGGTGAATGTCAGGCCGTGGCCTTCGAGGGCTGCAGCGTCGGTGTGCAGCACCACGTAGGCCGCCGAATAGTCGGGGGCACTGTTCATGGCGTCGGAGCCATCCAGCGACAGCGAAGTGGGGAAACGGATATCGCGAACGCTCAGGTGGGTAATGCGTATGCTCATGGTCGACTCTTGTTCTGTTCAGGCACAGGGAGAGCTGACTGTAGGTTGTCGAGCGATACAGGCATAATCGCCAAATCTTAATCAGTGATACCGGATTCGATATGTCTCGCTTGCCACCTGACAAGGCCCAGGCGCCTGCCGGCCTCGGTGCCTTGAAGATTTCCAGCCGTCAGATCACGTTGCTCAATGCCCTGGGCGAATTCGGCAACCTGCGCCGCGCCGCCGCCGCGATGCACACCACGCAACCGGCCGCCAGCCTGTTGCTACAGCAGCTTGAGGAGCGCCTGGGGGTACGTTTGTTCGAGCGCCTGCCCCGGGGGATGCAAGCGACGCTGTATGGCGAGGTGATGATTCGCTATGCGCAAAACGCATTGCATGAGTTCGATCATGCCCAGGCGCAAATCGCCGAACTGGCGCGCGGGGCGTTGGGCCTGGTGCGGGTGGGCAGCGTCATGGGCCCGGTACCGGGCGTGCTGACCAAGGCGGTGCTGGCCTACAAGCGCGACCAGCCCAAGGTGCGTATCTCGCTGGAAGTGGGCACCAGCGACACCTTGCTGCCGGCCTTGCTACGCGGTGATTTCGATATGGTAGTGGGGCGCCTGCCGGATCAGAGCGACAGCCAGGAACTGAATATCGAGCTGTTCGACGGCGGTGAGCAGATGCGCGTAATTGCTCGCGCAGGTCATCCCTTGGCGACAGCCACAGGGCTGCAGCTTGCCGACCTGGTGAGCTTGACGTGGATCTTGCACCCCATCGGCAGCCCGATGCGCCGTCGCGTCGAAAGCGCATTGCAGGCCGGTGGCATGGTGCAGTCGCTGGATATCGTCGAAACCGCTTCGATCCTGGCGACCACTGCCATGCTCGAAGCGTCCGAAATGATTGCGGTGGTGCCCAATGACGTGGCCCAGCATTATGCCCGCTATGGCATGGTCGCCATCCTGCCGGTGGAGTTGCCACTGGCGATGGCCAACCTCGGCGTGCTGACCCTGCGCTCGCGGCCCAACTCGGTTGCCCTTGATACCTTGCTGCGCTACCTGCGGGCACAATAACTTTCACCTGCATGAGGCCCTGCGTCTATGCCGCCGGACATGACCCATTCCAGCTTTTGCAACTGGATCCGCTACAAGCACCTGGTGTTGATCGACACGCTGGCGCGCACGCGCAACATGCACGCCACTGCCACGCGCATGAACCTCAGCCAGCCGGCGCTCAGCAAAATGCTGCGTGACCTTGAGGAGCAGTTCGGCTTTGCCCTGTTCGAGCGCCTGCCTCGCAGCATGCCCCCCACCGAGCTGGGTGAATACGTGGTGCGGTACGCCCAGGGTGCCCTGGCCGAGTCGCAACAGTTCGTCGACCAGGTCAACCGCCTGCGCAACGGCGGGCACGGTTTCATCCGCGTTGGCGGGATCTTTGCCGCGACCGCATTGGTATTGCCGCAGGCCATCGCCGCCATCAAGGCGCGAAGCCCGTTACTGTCGATTGAAGTGGTGGAGCATTCCAGCGATCACCTGCTGACCATGCTCGAGCAGAACAAGCTGGACATCATGATTGGCCGCTTCACCGAGGAACGCTTCGGTCAGCTGTTCGACTTCCAGCCGCTGGAGCCTGAACCCTTCAGCCTGGTGGTGAACAGCGAGCACCCGCTCAACCGGCTCGACAACACACCGCTTGAGGCGCTAGGCGATTGGCCGTGGGTGCTGTACCCGGTGGGTACGCCGATCCGCAACCGCCTGGAGCAGGCGTTCCGAGTGGCCGGAATCGCCACGCCTGCCGACTGCGTGGAGACCATCTCCATGCCCATGTTCCTGCAGTTGCTGCAATCGGCACCGATGATTGCCATGCTGCCGCGCTCGATGGTGGCCGCGCAGTTGGCCAGTGGGCAGTTCAAGGAGCTGCGCAGCCCTTTGCAGGTGGCCGCGCTGGAGTATGGTGTGGTTACCCGCAAGGATGAACCGCTGAGCGCCTCCGCCAGGGCGTTTGTCGAGATTCTGCTGGAGGGCGCGCAGCGACGGCGGCAATCTCCGGCAGATGCTGCGTTCCACCCCTAGCCGATTGAAGATCACGCACCCAAATACCCTTGCGATAACTCCAGGTTATCGCACGATCGGATCATCTCATTGGGAATGCGGCACCAGGCTTCTTACAGTGGCGACAGCCATAACAAGAAGTCAGCCGCTCCGCCCTGAGAGGTCCCATGCAACTGATTGCCAAATCCGGTGACCCCGCGGTCATCCGCCTCAACCCTTTGGACAACGTCGTCATCGCCCGCCAGGCCCTGCTGCCAGGCGTGCGCCTGGATGCCGAGGCGATTACCGTGCGCCAGCCCATCCCTTCAGGCCACAAGCTCGCCACCGAGCCTGTGGCGCAAGGCCAGCCGTTGCGCCGTTACGGGCAGATCATCGGGTTTGCGTCCCAGGCGATCGACGCTGGCGACCATGTGCACGTGCACAACGTGCAGATGGGCGATTTTGCCCGCGACTACGCGTTTGGTGTCGATACCCGCAGCCTGCCAGGCAGCGCCGCGCAGTTCCAGGGCATCGTGCGCGCCGATGGCCGTGTCGCCACCCGCAACTACATCGGCATTCTCACCTCGGTGAACTGTTCGGCGACCGTGGCCCGGGCCGTGGCCGACCATTTCCGCCGTGACATTCACCCCGAGGTGCTGGCCGACTACCCGAATGTCGACGGTGTGGTCGCCCTGACCCACGGTGCCGGCTGCGCAGTGGACCCGAGCGGTGAAGCCTTGGGCCTGCTGCGCCGTACTCTGGCCGGGTACGCCGTCCACCCCAACTTCGCTGCCGTGCTGATCATCGGCCTGGGCTGCGAAACCAACCAGATCGAAACCCTGCTGGAAACCCATGGCCTGCAGGCGAGTGCACAACTGCGCGCCTTTACCATCCAAGGGATCGGGGGCACCTCGAAAACCATCGCTGCGGGTATCGCCCAGGTCAAGGCGCTGTTGGCCGAGGCCAATCGGGTACGGCGTCAGCCGGTCAGTGCCCGCCACCTGGTGGTTGGCCTGCAGTGCGGCGGCTCAGATGGCTATTCGGGGATCACCGCCAACCCGGCACTGGGCAATGCCGTTGACCGCCTGGTGGCCGCCGGTGGTACCGCCATTCTCTCCGAAACCCCGGAAATCTATGGTGCCGAGCACTTGCTCACGCGCCGCGCGGTAAGCCGTGAGGTGGGGGAGAAGCTGGTGGCGCGCATTCGCTGGTGGGAAGACTACTGCCAGCGTATGAACGCCGAATTGAACAACAACCCCTCGGCCGGCAACAAGGCAGGGGGGCTGACCACTATCCTCGAGAAATCCCTGGGCGCAGTGGCCAAGGCAGGTTCCAGCAACCTGGTCGATGTGTATCAGTACGCGCAAGCCGTACGTGCCCAGGGCCTGGTGTTCATGGACACCCCCGGCTACGACCCGGTCTCGGCCACCGGTCAGGTGGCCGGCGGGGCCAACCTGATCGCCTTCACCACCGGCCGCGGCTCGGCCTACGGCTGTGCCCCGGCGCCATCGATCAAGCTGGCAACCAACAACCGGGTGTTCGAGCACCAGCAAGAGGACATGGACGTCAATTGCGGCGGCATCGTCGATGGCTCCACCAGCATCGAAGAGCGCGGCGCATTCATCTTCGAGCAAATGCTGCGCATTGCCTCCGGGGAACGCAGCAAGAGCGAACAGCACGGCTACGGGCAAAACGAGTTCGTCCCGTGGCAGATCGGCGCCGTGACCTGATTGATCGCTCCCGTCCCATTTGCGAGGCAACTGCAATGATTCAAACCACACGGTACAACGTGCAAACGCTTACCACGTTTGTCGAGCAACTGTTCATGAAAGCCGGAGCCGACGTGGAGGTCGCCCAGGTGGTGACCCGGGTGCTGCTCGAAGGCGAACTGCTCGGCCACCGTACCCATGGCCTCAACCTGGTCAGCCGCTACATCGACGGCGTGCTCAGCGGGCAGGTCAAGGCCCGCGCGCAGGCGCTGGAACAGGTCGCCGACAGTGGTGTTTCCAGCCTGTTCGACGGCCACTACGTGTTGGGGCCCTATTGCGTCAGCCGGGCACTGGATTGCGCGGCCGCGGGCGCGACCAAGCAGGGCATCGGTATTGCGGTAGTACGCCGCGCTGCCCATATCGGCTGCCTGGCCGCCTACCTCAAGCCATACACCGACCAAGGGTTGCTGGCCATCGTCTACTCGTCGGATCCGTCGGTGGGGTTGGTCTGTGCTCATGGTGGCATCGACCCGGTGTACACCCCCAACCCGATTGCTGCCGGTATCCCGACCCAGGGTGAGCCGATCCTGCTGGACGTCAGCATGTCCACCGTTACCCTCGGCCTGGTCGGCCAATGCCGCGATGCCGGCCGACGTCTGCCGCACCCGGTGCTGGTGAGCAATGACGGGCAGCTCAGCGATGACCCGGGCGATTTCTTTACCCGCCCGCAAGGCAGCATCCTGCCGCTCGGCGGCCAGGCCTTTGGCCATAAAGGGTTTGCCCTTGCGCTGTTGGTCGAAGCCCTCACCTCGGGGCTGGCCGGCCATGGGCGCAAGGATGCACCGGATCAGTGGGGCGCCTCGGCCACTGCGCTGGTGATTGACCCGCGCATGTTCGGCGGCCTGGAGGCGTTCCTCGACGAAACCAGCTTCCTGGGGGGATTGGTTCTGGCAAGCCGCCCGCTCGACCCCGAACGCCCGGTACGCCTGCCCGGGCAAGCAGGCCTTGCCCTGCGTCGCCAGGCCGTGGAACAGGGCGTGAGCCTTTCGCCGCAGTTGATAGCCGACCTTGAGCGTGTGGCTGGGCAGTTGCAACTGCCGGGACTTTTCCAATGATGCACAGCAAGGGAACACAGATGACTGATCGAACGAACGCCAATCAACCGCTGCCACTGAACCATGATGCCAGCGTTTTTGACAGCGGCAGCTGGGTAGGGCGCGTCTGGTTGCCGGAGCAGGGGCCGGCGGTGGTGCTGGTGAAAGCCGGCGCCGTCTACGACATCAGCACCCACGTGGCGACCGTCTCGGCGCTGCTGGAAGTGGACGATCCGGTGGCCTACCTGCGTGCCTTGCCGCTGGCCGAACCCTTGATTGCGCTGCCGGCATTGCTGGGCAACAGCGATCCCACACGGCGCACCCCGCACCAGCCGTGGCTGCTGGCGCCGATCGACCTGCAAGCGGTGAAGGCTGCTGGTGTGACCTTCGCCACCAGCCTGCTGGAGCGTGTGGTAGAAGAACAAGCCAAGGGCGACCCGGCCAAGGCCGACGCCATCCGTGACACCCTGGCCAGCCGCATTGGCGCCGACCTGTCGCAGATTGTGCCCGGCTCGGCTCAGGCCGAAGCGCTGCGCAAGGTGCTGGTAGAGCAGGGCCTGTGGTCGCAGTACCTGGAGGTGGGTATAGGCCCGGATGCCGAAGTGTTCACCAAGGCCCAACCGCTGTCCGCGGTTGGCCACGGCGCCGACATCGGCATCCACCCCAAGTCCAGCTGGAACAACCCAGAACCGGAAGTGGTGCTGGCCGTGTCGAGCAATGGCAGCATCAAGGGCGCCATGCTCGGCAACGACGTCAACCTGCGTGACTTCGAAGGGCGTAGCGCGTTGCTGCTGTCCAAGGCCAAGGACAACAACGCCTCCACTGCACTGGGCCCGCTGCTGCGGTTGTTTGACGAAAGCTTCGGCCTGGACGATGTGCGTGCTGCCGAGGTGGACCTGCGGGTGGAAGGCGAGGACGGCTTTATCCTCTCCGGGCGCAGTTCCATGCGCCAGATCAGCCGTGACCCGCAAGACCTGGTGCAGCAAACCCTCAACGAAAACCACCAGTACCCTGACGGCCTGGTGCTGTTCCTCGGTACCCTGTTCGCCCCCAAGCAGGACCGCGATCAGCCGGGTAACGGCTTTACCCACAAACCGGGTGACGTGGTGAGCATCAGCAACCCGCAACTGGGTACCCTGTGCAACCGCGTGACCACCAGCGATCTGGCACCGCAGTGGGACTTCGGCCTGCGCGCGTTGATCGACAACCTCGGCCGGCGTGGCCTGCTGGAGGTCGCGGCCACCGCCCGCCCGCTTTGAACGGCTCGCTGCGTCAGGGAGGGGCGCAGCATCATCGAGGGATCGTCAAGGCGCTGACAGCGCGGCAACAATAATAATAAAGGTCATCACATGAACCCAATGAAGAAGTACCAGCGCATTACCGTCGTGTTCCTGCTGCTGATCGGCATCGTCAACTACCTGGACCGTAGTGCGCTGTCGATCGCCAACACCTCCATCCAGAAAGACATGATGATCAGCCCGTCGCAGATGGGCATCCTGTTGTCGGCGTTTTCCATTGCCTATGCCTTTGCCCAGTTGCCAATGGGCATGATCATCGACCGCCTGGGCAGCAAGATCGCCCTCGGCGCTTCGTTGCTGGGCTGG
Organism: Pseudomonas sp. USTB-Z; assembly: GCF_019691255.1. NCBI lineage: Bacteria > Pseudomonadati > Pseudomonadota > Gammaproteobacteria > Pseudomonadales > Pseudomonadaceae > Pseudomonas > Pseudomonas sp. USTB-Z. The sequence goes on along the minus strand of NZ_JAECZP010000002.1, from coordinate 270,997 downwards.
TCGGTTGCCCAGGCGGCGTTTGGCATGGTCAACAGTTTTGCCGGTTTCATGGGCCTGCGGGTGTTGCTGGGGATTGGCGAGGCGCCGATGTTTCCATCGGCGGCCAAAGCATTGTCGGAGTGGTTCGACGCCAACGAGCGCGGCACCCCGACCGGTGTGGTCTGGTCGTCGACCTGTCTTGGCCCCTGCCTGGCGCCGCCGTTGCTGACGCTGTTCATGGTCAACTTTGGCTGGCGCGGCATGTTCATCATTACCGGCGTGATCGGCGTGGTACTGGCGCTGTGCTGGCTGACCTTCTACAAGAGCAAGGCCCGTTTTCTGGCAGAGCTTGCCGCCGAAGGCAAACCGCTGCCGAGTGAGCGCCAGGCTGCGGCCGCCACGGTAACCGCGCCGAAGGCTTCGTACTTTGCCGGCTGGCTTGATCTGTTCAAGCACCGCAGTACCTGGGGCGCGGTGTTGGGTTTCATGGGGGTGATCTACATGCTCTGGCTGCACCTGACCTGGCTGCCGGGCTACTTCGAGCGCGAGCATGGCCTGGACCTGTACAAGACCGCCTGGGTGGTGTCGCTGGCGTATGGCTTCGGTGCGGCGGGTACCATCATTGCCGGGCGCTTCTGTGACTGGCTGGTAAGGCGTGGCATGAGCGTGCTGGGCAGCCGCAAGTTCAGTGTCATCACTGGCCTGGTGCTGGCAGCGCTGTTCACCTTGCCACTGTCGTTCGTCACCGGCCTAACGGGGTGCATCATGCTGCTTTGCCTGGCGCTGTTCAGCATCAATATGGCCAGTGCCACCGCTTGGATGATCGTCAACACCATTGTCGACAGCCAGCGCGTGGCCTCGTTTGGCTCGATCCAGAACTTCGGCGGTTACATCGCAGGCTCGGTGGCACCGATCGTGACGGGCTTCAGCATCCAGTACTCGGGCTCGTTCACCACAGCGTTCATGATCAGCGCGGTGGTGGCGCTGTGCTCGGCGGTGGCGTATTTCCTGCTGCTTCAGGCGCCCATTGGCAGTGCCAGGGTCGAGGCGGGCGGGATGGCTGGCGCAACTGAACAGGCGTGAACGCTACGGGGGCTGCAGTGCAGCCCCTGAACCCTTGGTTGATTGTGACGCGACCCGCGGCGCTTGTCATGGAGGGGTATCTGTATGTATAAACAGTGCCTGTTGCCGCTACCTGACTTCCGCCCGTGATCGCCCATTCCGTCGACGACCCGTTCTACTACCTGCATAACTTCCGCCAGGTCGTGCTGTGGGTCGAACAGCGCTACCAGGACCTGCTCGATGACCAGGAACTGGCCTTCATCCGTGCCTTCAGTCAACTGCAAGCGCCAGCCCAGGCCTTGATGGTGCGCATGGTGATGCGCAAAGGCGAGTTGTTTCGCAGCGATCGGCTCGACTACGCCGAAATCGGCGATACTGCACTGGCGCTGCAGCCGTTGCTGGCCCTCGGCTGGGTACGGGAGCCCGAGCAACTGGACCTTGAACAGCTGTTCGCGTTGCTGCGCAAGGAAGAACTGGCCCGCTGCTTCGCCCGGCAACTGAACCGCCCGCGCGCGGCCAAGCATGAGTTGTTGGCACAGCTGCAACCCCTGGCGCTGGCAGCCCGGTCACTGGTCGAGTGGTTTCCTGCCAGCGAGGTGCGCATCCTCCAGTGGTGCCTGCAACCTCTGTGCGACCGCATGCGCCTGCTGTTCTTCGGCAACCTGTACCAGGACTGGTCAGACTTCGTCCTTGCCGACCTGGGCTTGCTGCGTTACGAGCAGGTGCCGTTCAGCTCCGATTCGCGTGCCTTGCAGCAACGTGACGATGTCGACCTGGCCATGGCGCTGCACCAGTGCGCCGAGCGCCTGGAGCAGGGCGGCGACCCGCTGCCGATCCTTGCCACCCTGCAGGGTCTGCACAGCAGCAACCCCTGGCTGGCCCGGCGCCATGCACGACTGCAATTCGCCGTGGGCCAACAATGCGAACGCCTGGGTGAATGGGACCTGGCCACGACGGTGTATGCGCAATGCAACCATCCCCAGGCGCGCATTCGCCAGGTGAGGGTGCTGGAGCGCACCGAACAGTGGCACCAGGCCCATGCACTGGCGGTGCAACTGGCTGCGGCACCTGCCAACGCGCTGGAGGTGCAGGCGCTGCAGCGCATGCTGCCACGCCTGGCGCGCAAACTCGGCGGCCCGCCACAGCGGCGCCAGCGCACCACGCCGCTGGAACTGATCGAGCTCGAACTGCCCCGCGGGGACGCTGCACTGGGCGTTGAAGAAGCCGTGCGTCAGCACCTGATGCAAGAGGGGGGGCAGGCGCATTACGTGGAAAACACGCTGTTCAACAGCCTGTTTGGCCTGTTGTGCTGGGAGGCCATCTTCGCCCCGGTGCCCGGCGCATTCTTCAACCCGTTCCAGGCCGCGCCACAGGACCTGCACGACAGCGACTTCCAGCAACGGCGCAGTGCACTGTTCGAACGCTGCCTCGGGAGGCTCGACGAGGGTAGCCATCGCCAGGCGATTCTCGACTGCTACGTGGCCAAACAGGGGCTGCAGTCGCCGTTCGTGTTCTGGTCCATGCTCAGCGAGGAACTGCTGGAGCAGGCCTTGGCTTGCCTGCCGGCCGCGGCGCTCAAGCAATGTTTCCTGCGCCTGTTGCAGGACATTCGCAACAACCGTACCGGCATGCCCGACCTGATTCAGTTCTGGCCCGAGCAGGGCCGTTATCGCATGGTCGAGGTCAAGGGGCCCGGTGACCGCCTGCAGGACAATCAGCTGCGCTGGCTGGAGTTCTGCAGGCAGCACGGCCTTCCGGTCGCGGTGTGCCACGTGCGCTGGAGCGAAACGCCTTGAGCTACAGCGTAGCGGTGCGCGCCTTGTGTGAGTTCAGCGCCAAGGTCGGTGACCTGGACCTGCGCTTCACGCCATCGCCCACCGCCCAGGAGGGTATCGAAGGGCATCAGCGGGTGGTGGCGCGGCGGGCTGCTGGCTACGAGTCGGAAATCGCCCTTGAAGGCCGGTTCGAAACCCTCAGGGTGCGGGGCCGCGCCGATGGCTATGACCCTGGCAGCAATCGCCTGGAAGAGATCAAGACGCACCGTGGCGACCTGGCGCGTCAACCGGCCAATCACCGTCAGTTGCACTGGGCACAGGCCAAGGTTTATGGCTGGTTGATGTGCCAGGCACGACAACTGCCCGCCATCGAGGTGGCGCTGGTGTACCTCGACGTGGACAGCGACAGCCAGACGCTGTTCACGGAGCACTGTTCGGCTGCCGAGCTGCAGGCCTTCTTCGAAACCCAGTGCCAGCGCTTTCTGGGCTGGGCCCGATCGCAGCAACGACGCCTGGCCGACCGTGACCAAGGCCTGCTGGCGCTGAGTTTCCCCTACCCACAGTTCCGAAAGGGCCAGCGGCAGTTGGCTGAAACCTTATACAAAGCGGTGAGCACCGGCCGTTGCCTGATGGCCCAGGCCAGCACCGGCATTGGCAAAACCCTTGGTACCTTGTTCCCGCTGCTGAAGGCCATGGTGCCGCAGCAGCTGGACAAGCTGTTTTTTCTCACCGCCAAGACACCAGGCCGGGCACTCGCCCTGGATGCCCTGCGCCAGATCACCGAGGCCACGCCGCAACCTGCCCTGCGCACATTGGAGTTGATCGCCCGCGACAAAGCCTGTGAGTACCCGGACAAGGCCTGTCATGGTGAGTCCTGCCCATTGGCCGCAGGTTTCTACGACCGTTTGCCGGCTGCGCGCGAGGCTGCGGCAGCACTGCCGTTGCTCGACCGCGCCAACCTGCGTGAAGTGGCCTTGGCGCACCAGGTGTGCCCGTACTACCTGGGCCAGGAGATGGCGCGCTGGGCCGACGTGCTGGTCGCCGACTACAACTACTACTTCGATGCGCATGCTTTGCTGTTCGGCCTGACCCAGCTCAACCAGTGGCGAGTGGCAGTACTGGTGGACGAAGCGCATAACCTGGTCGAGCGTGGGCGCGGCATGTACAGCGCCACCCTTGACCAGGGCCAGCTGCTGGCGTTGCGCCAGAGCAAACCGCCTGGGCTGGTCAGTGCGCTGGACCGCCTGAACAGGCAGTGGAACGCCCTGTATAAAGAGCAGCGTGCGCCGTACCAGGCCAGCGAGTCGCTGCCCGAAGGCCTGCTGCGCGCCCTGCAGCAGTGCGTCGGGGTGATTCAGGAACAGATGAACCAGGCCCCCACGCACATCGACCCCCAGGTGTTGCAGTTCTACTATCAGGCCTTGCAGTTCTGCCGGGTTGCCGAGCTGTTCGACGAGCACTTTCTGTTCGACATCAGCCAGCGCCAGGGCCCGCGCAAGCGGCGGCTGGCCACGCTGTGCCTGCGCAATGTCACCCCGGCGCGGCTGCTGGCACCACGCATGCAGGCGGCGCGCAGTGTGACGCTGTTTTCCGCCACGTTGAGCCCACGGCACTTCTACAGCGACCTGCTGGGCATGCCAGCCGATACCGCTTGGCTGGACGTGGCCGCGCCGTTCCGTGCCGAACAGCTGGAGGTGCGCATTGCCAGCCAGGTGTCCACCCGTTACCAGCAGCGCCAAGCCTCCCTGGCGCCGATCGTTGACCTGATTGCCCGGCAGTATGAGCGCATGCCGGGTAACTACCTGGCGTTCTTCAGCAGCTTCGAATACCTGCAACAGGTGGCAGGGCTGTTGGCCGAGCAGCATGGGCAGATTCCGCTGTGGTCACAGGAGCCGGGCATGGACGAGGCGGCCCGCCAGGCATTTCTCGATCGCTTTGTCGCCGATGGCCGAGGTGTGGGCTTTGCCGTATTGGGCGGCGCTTTCGGCGAAGGGGTGGATTTGCCCGGCACGCGGCTGATTGGTGCGTTTGTCGCTACCCTGGGGCTGCCTCAGGTCAACCCGGTCAACGAGCAGTTCAAACAGCGCCTGGGGCGGCAATTTGGCGCGGGTTTCGATTACGCGTACCTCTACCCGGGCGTGCGCAAGGTGATCCAGGCGGCGGGCCGGGTTATTCGGGGTGACCAGGACCGTGGCGTACTGGTGCTGATTGACGAACGCTTCGCCGAGCCCCGGGTGCAGCAGATGTTTCCAGGGTGGTGGGCGGCGGCTATTGTCTAGCGGTCTTTCGCCTTTGGCGATCAGACGCAATCAGGAGGGTGAGCAAACCACCCACCAAGTTCCCCTCATGGCACACCGCCGCAAGGCGGCCCAAGCACGTCAACCGGGCATTCCGTCTGCCCGGGGCCGGAGCAGGATGGGTAGGTAATGGCGCAGGAACAGCAACAGCGCCAGGCTCCAGCACAGTGCCGAAACGCTTACCCCCAGCGATGTGAACAGCGGCAGAATCACCCGGGCCAAGGTCGCCAGTTGCATCAGGGCAAAGGCCCAGGCAATGCTGGTCGGCACCTGCAATGGCCTGCCGGTGTGGCCCAGGCTGACCCGCGCCATCATGGCCAGGATCAGCCCGGTCATGGCGCCAACGGTCAGCGCGTGGGTCACCAGGCTCGGGCTCAGGGCCACCCCGCTATGCCACAACGCCATGCCCAGGCAGGCCAGGGCGAGCCAGGCGTAGGCCAGGTGTAGCGACCACAGCAACGGTACGCGCCACAGGCCACGGTCATGCCACAGCACCAGTCGGGTCGCGTGCAGCGCGAACAAGGCAAAAAACAGCACCGCCAAATTTGCTTGCGGCGTATCGGCCAGGCCGGTGGCAAACGCCAGCGGTACTGCGACGCTGAGCAACAGGCAGGCTCGGTCCAGCCATGGGCGGGCAGGGGCCGCGTCAAGGTGACCCAGGCCACGGCGGGTAAAGAAGGGTATGACCCGGCCGCCGAGTACGGTCATCATCGCCGTCACCAGCCACAGCCCGGCAAATATTCCACGACGCTGCCACAGTTCGTCCTGGTGCAACCAGCCGGCCAAGGTCAGCCACTGGCAGGCGGCAATCAACAGCACCAGTACGACGATCGGGTAGTTGTTGCGCAGGCGCCGTTGCAGGACCGGTCGCGCCAGGCTCAATGCCACCAATGGCAGGAAGCTGCCCTCGACCAGTACCAGCAAGCTACCCGGTAGTGGCATAAACCAGCTTACCCGCCCCAGCAGCCAAAGCAGGAACACACCCTGCAGCGCCCGCCCGCTCAAGCCTGGGATGCCGCTCCAGTTCTGCACGGCGGTCAGCAGAAAACCCGCGATAATGGCGGCGGCGAAGCCGTAAAGCATCTCGTGGCGGTGCCAGGCGAGCATACCCCCGGGCGGTGCAGGGGCCAGTGCCCCAGCCAGTACGCCGGCCCACAACAGCAGGGCGATCAGCGCAAACAAACTGCCACCCAGGAAGAACGGGCGAAAACCCAGGCTCCAGACGGCTTGGCGTGGGCGTGAAGCAGTGGGTTGCAAGAGCATGGGCAGTCCTTGGTTCGTTCAGTAGGCTTCAATTGGGGTAAGATCACGATCCGTGCCAGTTTGCAAAGCCCTTGAATATCAAGGTGATGGCACTTCTCAGGGTCCGAATGACACGCGCGTATTGCGGTCATTCAGACTGGCTTGTATGTCGTTTTGACTTGCTTCAGGGTTTGCCTGGTTCAGTGCCGGCTGACGCTTCGCTACAGGATTCACGTTTTGTCCGACCTCTCGAAAAATCCGCTGCTGCAGTACATGGCCCGTCTGGCCCCATCCAGCCAGCAAACCATGCGCTACATTCTTCAGGACGCCGCCGACCGGCTAGGTTTTGTCGACTGCAACATTGTCGATGTGCCTTGGCATCGGCTCGAGCCGGGCCATGTTATTGCACTGGTGGCTGCCCTGCGTGCCGATGGCTACGCGCCCAACAGCTCGTCGCTGTACGTCAACGCGATTCGCGGGGTGATGAACGAGGCCTGGCGTCAGGGCCTGATCGACCACGAGCAGCTGTTGCGTATTCGCGAGGTCAAGCCCGCCACGGGCAGCCGCCTGCCGCCAGGGCGCAACCTGCGCCGCAGCCTGATCCGCGAGCTGATGGATGTGTGCGCCGCCGACCCGCGGCCACAGGGGGTACGTGATGCGGCGATCATTGCCTTGCTGTACGGCACCGGCATGCGCAAGTCGGAGTCGGTCGACATCGACCTCGACCAGGTCGACTTCGAGGCGCGCAGCCTGCAGGTAGTGGGCAAGGGCAACCACCAGCTGGTCAAGTACGCACCGCCGTGGGCGTTCGAGAAGCTGCAGGCCTGGCTTGAACTGCGCCGCCAGGACCTGCCTGCCGGGGCGGAAGATGACCCGTTCCTGTTCAACCGCATCCGTCGCGGCAACCACATTACCCGGGCGCGCATTACCAAGCATGCGATCTACTACATTGCCCGCCAGCGCGGCGCGCAGGTGGGGGTGAAGATCATGCCGCACGATTTTCGCCGGGCATTCATTACCCGGGTGATCGAAGAGCACGACCTGTCGATTGCGCAGAAGCTGGCGCACCATGCCAATATCCAGACTACGGCCATCTATGACCGGCGTGATGACAACGAGCGTCGGCGTGCCGTGGACCGCTTCGATTACTGAGGCTTGAAATTGTGGGGCTCAAAGCAGCCCCCTTTTCACGTATGCCGGCACCGAAACAGGGCCGACACACGCCCCTGCTTTGTGCGCCATTCCCCCGCATGCCCGATGCCAGAGCGGGCGCAGCACAGGTTTCATCATCGTTCACCTGCGAAGTTGGCCCGCAACCTGCTATATCCAGCCTGCGAATTTGATCGAGTGGTCAGGCCGCGCGCGCTAGCAGCCGCCCGCGCCGGACCCTCTAAACGGCCAGCAGGCCACGGATTTCAGGGGCCGCAGGATGTCGCTCGCGGAGCAGATCGAACAACAGCAAGACGATGCAGGCTGGAGTGCTCACCTGCAGTTGCGCTTTGTCCAGCGTGACGGCGTGACCCGCCTTGGTGCGTGGAAGCATTTCGGACCTCTTTTGGTGCAGCGGCCTTTCTATCCTGAAGGTGCGCCGTGCCATGTCTATGTCCTGCACCCGCCGGGCGGTATCGTCGCCGGCGACCGCCTGGAACTGGACATTCACCTGGAGCCGGGTAGCCACGCGCTGCTGACCATGCCCGGTGCCAGCAAGTTCTACCGCAGCATTGGCCCGACCGCGCGGTTGACCCAACGCTTCCACATGGCCACGGGCAGCACCCTGGAGTGGCTGCCGCAGGACAGCATCTTCTTCTCTGGCGCCCGCGCCAGCCTCGCCAGCCGTTTTACCCTCGAGCCGGGCGCCCGCCTGCTGGCCTGGGAAACCCTGTGCCTGGGCCGTCCGGTCATGCACGAGCGTTTCGACCACGGCGCCCTCGACAGCCTTTTGCACATCGAACTGCCTGACGAGGCTGGCCTGCATGAGCGCCTGCGGCTCGCAGGCGGGCACCTGGGCAAGCTGGGTGGGCATCCGCTACTCGCCACCTTTTGTGCCGCACCTGCCGATCAGGCAGTGCTGGAGCAGGTTCGCCCGCTACTCGATGAACTGGGCAACCCGGCCGGTGCGACCCTGCTCGGGTCGTTGCTGGTGATCCGCGTGCTCGACCATGACAACCAACACCTGCAACGCACCCTGCAACGCCTGTGGCATGTGCTGCGCCCGGCCATCCTCGGCCTGCCAGCCTGCCCGCCGCGTATCTGGGCTACCTGAGAGAGCGCCATGGAGCTTACCCCGAGAGAGAAAGACAAACTGCTGCTGTTCACTGCCGCGCTGCTGGCGGAGCGGCGTCTGGCCCGTGGCCTGAAGCTCAACTACCCGGAGGCCGTGGCGCTGATCAGTGCCGCGGTGCTCGAAGGCGCCCGCGATGGCCGCACAGTCGCCGAGCTGATGAGCCTGGGGCGTGAAGTGCTGACCCGTGAGCAGGTGATGCCCGGTATCGCTGAAATGCTTCACGACGTACAGGTCGAAGCGACCTTCCCGGATGGCACCAAGTTGGTGACCGTGCATGACCCCATCGTCTGAAACCGCCAAGGAGCGTCGCATGATCCCAGGTGAAATCCAGGTCGCCGCGGGCGACATCGAGTTGAACAGTGGCCGAGAAACGGTCAGCGTCAGTGTGGCCAACCATGGCGACCGGCCGGTGCAGGTCGGCTCGCACTACCACTTCTATGAAGTCAACGACGCGCTGGTGTTCGACCGGGCGCCCACCCTGGGCTTTCGCCTGGACATCCCGGCCGGCACTGCCGTGCGCTTCGAGCCGGGTCAGGCGCGTACCGTGCAACTGGTGGCGTACGCCGGCAAGCGTGAGGTCTATGGTTTTCAGGGCAAGGTGATGGGCGCGCTGGAGGGCAGGGCATGAGCCGTATTTCCCGTCAGGCCTATGCCGACATGTTCGGCCCCACGGTTGGCGACCGCGTGCGCCTGGCTGACACTGCGCTGTGGGTGGAGGTCGAGAAAGACTTCACGATTTACGGCGAAGAGGTGAAGTTCGGCGGCGGCAAGGTTATTCGCGATGGCATGGGGCAGGGCCAGATGCTGGCGGCCGAGGCCATGGACCTGGTGTTGACCAATGCGCTGATCATCGACCACTGGGGCATCGTCAAAGCCGACATCGGCATCAAGCATGGACGCATTGCGGTGATCGGCAAGGCGGGCAACCCCGATGTGCAGCCGGGCGTGAACGTGCCGGTCGGGCCAGGGACCGAGGTAATCGCGGCCGAGGGCAAGATCGTCACCGCCGGGGGGGTCGATTCGCATATCCACTTCATTTGCCCGCAGCAGGTGGACGAGGCATTGAACAGCGGTGTCACCACGTTCATCGGCGGTGGAACCGGGCCGGCCACTGGCACCAATGCCACCACCTGCACGCCCGGCCCTTGGTACCTTGCGCGCATGTTGCAGGCCGCCGACAGCTTGCCGATCAACATCGGGTTGCTGGGCAAGGGCAATGCCTCGCGGCCGGACGCGCTGCGCGAGCAGATTGCCGCAGGTGCTGTCGGGCTCAAACTGCATGAAGACTGGGGCTCTACGCCAGCAGCCATCGACTGTTGCCTGGGCGTGGCCGAGGAAATGGATATCCAGGTGGCGATTCACACCGACACCCTCAACGAGTCGGGCTGTATCGAAGACACGTTGGCGGCCATCGGCGACCGCACCATCCACACCTTCCATACCGAAGGTGCCGGTGGCGGCCATGCCCCGGACATCATCCGTGCGGCGGGGCAGGCCAACGTGCTGCCATCCTCGACCAACCCGACCCTGCCGTACACGATCAACACCGTGGACGAGCACCTGGACATGCTCATGGTCTGCCACCACCTGGACCCGAGCATCGCCGAGGACGTGGCCTTCGCCGAGTCGCGCATTCGCCGCGAAACCATCGCTGCCGAGGACATTCTCCACGACATGGGCGCCTTTGCCATGACCTCGTCCGACTCCCAGGCCATGGGTCGGGTTGGCGAGGTGGTGCTGCGCACCTGGCAGGTGGCGCACCAGATGAAGCTGCGTCGCGGGCCGCTGGCACCGGACACCCCGTACAGCGACAACTTTCGGGTCAAGCGCTACATCGCCAAGTACACCATCAACCCGGCACTCACCCATGGCATCGGTCACGAAGTGGGCTCGGTGGAGGTCGGCAAGCTGGCCGACCTGGTGCTGTGGTCGCCAGCGTTCTTTGCGGTCAAGCCGGCTTTGGTGCTCAAGGGCGGGATGATCGTCACCGCGCCCATGGGCGACATCAACGGCTCCATACCCACCCCCCAGCCGGTGCACTATCGGTCGATGTTCGGCGCGCTGGGCGCGGCTCGGCATGCCACACGCATGACATTCCTGCCCCAGGCGGCAATGGACCGCGGGCTGGCCGAGGCGCTGAACCTGCGCAGCCTGATTGGCGTGGTCAACGGCTGCCGGCGGGTACGCAAGCCGGACATGGTCCATAACACCCTGCAGCCGCTGATCGAAGTCGATGCGCAGACCTATCAGGTGCGTGCCGATGGCGAGCTGCTGGTCTGCGAACCGGCCAGCGAACTGCCGCTGGCCCAGCGCTATTTCCTGTTCTGAGGAGCACAAATGATTGTCTTGAGCCGCCGTATCTCCGAACCCGGTACGCGGGTTGTCAGTGGCACTGTCACCCTTGACGTGGACAGCCGTATCAAGAGCCGCCTGCGAGTAACCCTGGACGATGGCCGCGAAGCTGGGCTGATGCTGGAGCGCGGCCACCTGCTGCGCGGAGGTGAACTGCTGGCCGATGCCGAGGGCACCCAACTGATCCGCGTGCTGGCGGCGCCCGAGGCGGTGTCCACCGTGCGCTGTGCCGATCCACACCTGTTGGCCCGCGCCGCCTACCACCTGGGTAACCGCCATGTGCCGCTGCAGATCGAACCCGGGCTGTTGCGCTTCCAGCACGACCATGTGCTGGACGACATGCTGCGGGGGCTGGGCCTGACGGTAGAGGCCGAACAGGCCCCGTTCGAGCCTGAAGCGGGCGCTTACCAAAGTGCACCGCATGGCCACAGCCACAGCCATGCCCATGGCCACGATCACCCGTTCGTACGCCTGCCTGCCCATTCCTGAACTGCCCTGGAGCAACCAATGAAAAAGACTTTCGCCCTGTTTCTGTTGATGCTGGCACTGCCAGCCTTCGCCCATCCGGGCCATGACAGCAACCCGCTGCAGGACGGCCTGCTGCACCCGCTGACCGGGCTCGATCACCTGCTGATGCTGCTGGGTACCGGCGTGCTCGCCGCGTTGACCCGTCGCAACCTGACATTGCCCCTGGCTACCCTGGCGGCCATGTTCGGTGGTGCCGTGTGCGGTCACCTGTTCGGCGATGTGCTGGGCATGGAAACCCTGATTGCCGTGTCGCTGCTGGTGGCTGCCGGGGCGGTGCTGCTGCCGAGCCGCCAGTCGCTGCTGGCCATGGCCATGCCGGTGTTCGCCTTGTTCCATGGTTGGGCACATGGCGTAGAAGCCACGCCGAGCGCGTTCTGGCAATTCAGCGCGGGGTTTGTCGTGGTCAGCGGCTTGCTGCTGGCGGCGGGCTTTGCAGTCGGTTGCCTGCTGCGCCGCCACAGCGGCCTGCAGAAGGCCTTTGGCGGTGGCCTGTTGGCCGGCGCCGCGCTGGTGCTGGCCGGTTGATGAACAGCGACCTGGCGCTGCTGCGCCTACTGCAGTTGGCCAGCCCCGGCTTGCCGGTGGGTGGTTTTACCTATTCGCAAGGCCTGGAGTGGGCGGTCGAGGCCGGCTGGGTTCGGGGCGTGGACAGTTTTGTCGGCTGGCAGCGTGAGCAGGTTCACGACACCCTAGCCTGCCTCGACTGGCCGGTGCTGGCGCGTCTGTACCGCGCCTGCCAGGCTGAGGACGCCGAAGCGTTCGGTCACTGGAGCCGGTTCTTGCTGGCCAACCGCGAAACCGCCGAGCTGCGCCTGGAAGAACAGCAGCGCGGCGCAGCGCTGGCGCGGTTGCTCGACGGCTGGCAACTGGGCCAGGCACCGGCCTGGCGCGCCAGCCTTGAGCTGACCCAGTTGGGCGGTATGGCCTGGCTGGCTGCACACTGGGCCATCCCGCTGCGCCAGCTGGCATTGGGCCATGGCTTTGCCTGGCTGGAGGGCGCGGTCATGGCCGGGGTCAAGCTGGTGCCGTTCGGCCAGCAGGCTGCCCAGACCTTGCTGCGCGACCTTGGCGCCGACTTGCCCGCTGCACTGGACCAGGCACTGGCCCTGGGCGATGACCAGCTTGGCGGCGGCCTGCCGCTGCTGGCCATCGCTTCATCGCGTCACGAAACCCAATACACCCGTTTGTTCCGTTCCTGAGGACTGCCTGCATGCAAAGCTATCAACAACCCCTGCGCGTCGGTGTCGGCGGCCCGGTCGGCTCTGGCAAGACCGCTCTGCTGGAAGCGCTGTGCAAGGCCATGCGCGATCACTACCAGATTGCCGTGGTTACCAACGACATCTATACCAAGGAAGACCAGCGCATCCTCACCGAGGCCGGCGCCCTTGAGCCGGAGCGCATCGTTGGCGTTGAAACTGGCGGCTGCCCGCACACGGCCATTCGTGAAGACGCCTCGATGAACCTGGCGGCGGTCGAAGCGCTGGCGCGCAAGTTCGGTAACCTCGAAGTCATTTTCGTGGAAAGCGGCGGTGACAACCTCAGCGCCACGTTCAGCCCGGAGCTGGCTGACTTGACCATTTACGTGATCGACGTGGCCGAGGGCGAGAAAATCCCGCGCAAGGGCGGCCCAGGCATTACCAAGTCCGACTTCCTGGTGATCAACAAGACCGATCTGGCGCCTTATGTCGGGGCTTCACTGGAAGTGATGGAACGCGACACCCAGCGTATGCGGCCGCAGCGGCCCTGGACCTTCAGCAACCTGAAGAAGGGCGAGGGGTTGCAGGCGGTGATCGACTTTATCGTCGAGCGCGGGATGCTGGGTGCGCGAGCCTGACAGATCGAGGTCCCTGCGGGCTTGTCCCGCGAAGGGACCGGTCCTGGGTAAATGAATTACGCGCGTTTGTTGAACTGCGCCAACGCTGGCAACAGTTGCTTGTCGATGGCCAGGGCGCACTGGCCCCGGTAGCTCAAGGCTTTCCGGGGTTTTTTTCGTCTTCGCGTTTGCTATTTCCCGGCCCCAGAACTGATATTTTTGCCAGTAGCAGCCTGTGCTTGCCGAGTGCAATGCTGACATCCCCTATAACGGAAGCAGGTGGATGGTCATGACTGAACTGGCGAGCGACGAATTCGAAGAGATCAGTTTTATCAGTCCCTCCGGGGACGTGCTCATCCGTGTCTACACCCCTAAGCAATGTACAGACCCGGTAGACTGGGGCGAATTCGAAGAAATTGAACGTCCGGCCATGCTTGTCAGGCCTGGTATGTTTGACATGGAGGTAGTGACACTTACCAACCCTGATGGCCGTTGGAGGCGAAGGATTGGAACGGTCAGACCCACAATGAACGCAGCACCCTCCGCAGCTAGTGAAAGTGCTCCGTTGAGCGATACCAATTCACCCTTCGTGAAGCACAGTCTGCAGACTGACGGTCAGTCAGAAGTACAATACGCCGATGGTTGGGAGATTTTATATCACGACGGGTCAGGTGTCAGGTTCAGTCTGTACGCTGATGGTTTTACAGGTGATCTTTCGGACTATGAATTCGCTCTTCCCTATTGGATTAGGGATGCTGAGGAAAGAATTGTCCACGGGGCTTGTAATTTTGAACAGTTGAGTACGCTTGGCGCGACCTGGGCATTTCGTCCTTTGGTACTGCTCGCCGGGAAAAAGGCGCGAGCCGAGGCAGTTCAACCGCAGGCAGACGTGGAGCAGACGTATCACGATAACAAGGTGCATTTCCGGTCCAAATATGGCCAACCCTTTGGAACGGCTAACGAGATTGTTTATGGCTCCTACGAAATTACGTCGGCGAAGGTTTCCAGTGGCCAAGATCCTGATAACTATATCGACCCACCGTTTACAAGAAGTTTCTCCAGCAATGGAACTATGAGCTTCAAGGTGGGGCGGCACGGTACGGACGCTGTCGCGAACTGGTTCAGTAGCTACATCAGTGATTCCGAGAATACGTTCGGGCATGCTCCAGGTAAGCTCAATTTTGGTTTCAAAGGCACGTTGAAACTGACCGTGACGGGCGGTAGTTTCAGTGGCATGGACCAAACGCTGGTATTCAAGGACGTTTTCATCGCTCAAGGTCATACAGGAACATCAAATAACTGGTGGTTCGGCGCCATTGGTGCCCGCAACCCGGACGATGGTAAGCGTTGGGTTCGAGTGGAGGGTAAGGCGCCGACGCCGTACGGGGAGTTTGATGCCTCGATGTATTTTCAGCGCGGCGGAGAGCCGCTCACGGACGACGAAATATTCGTATACGAGGGATCGCTAAATGCGCTGCCCACCGAGGCGTGGATGACCAGATTGATAGGTACGACTCGCGTGCAAGATATGGTGCTTCCCGGCAGCCATAACGCTGGCATGTATGGCCCACTGCATAATTGCACCGGGGGAGGCTTTGGTGAGGCAGCATCTAGAGCGCAACGCGCCTCCATTGCGGAGCAACTCCGGATGGGTGTTCGTTACCTGGATATCCGGGTCGCTCGCGCTGATGGTCAACTGCTTTGTTACCATCGGACAGGCACCGGCACGGGGCCGGGATGCGACGGCGCGACGCTCGACGAAGTACTCACTTCCGTTGACACGTTCTTGACAGAAAATCGCGGAGAGTTCGTGATCTTGAGCTTCACGCATATACCCGACGCTGACGTTTCAGCCATTCAAACGATGATTAATCGCCATGCGAATCGTCTGCACAAAGTCAGTGCCGAACCGGGTGAGCGCAAACCGGTGAACCAATTTATCCTGGAGGATTTGCGCGGGAAAATGCTGGTGGTCAGTGAAGGGTTGATGGATGCGCCTGACTCAGGGTTTTATAGAAAAACAAAGGGTCCAAATTCTTGGGATGCGTATCAAATTGTGGATGACTACGCTAATTCGAAAGACACAGATGCTGTGATTGAAGATCAGTTGGGTAAGTGGGCAAGGCATGTGCCGGGTGAATATGGCGTCGGCTTCATGCTCAACTGGACTCGCACCCCGCAGAGCGGGGCGGATTCGGTCGAAAAAATGGCGAAAGTCATCAATGAAAAACTGGCACACAATCTTAATAGCTACCCGGCTAACTGGAGTGCCCCGCAGGTGGTATTGCTGGATTTTGTGACGCCGGGGTATGTCAACTCCATTGTCAATCAAAACCTCGCAAATATTTCACGGCGCGACGAAGGCGATGAAGTGGAACCACCCGTTGGGGCGCGAGTCAACGTGAATATGTATCCACTGCCATTATTTGACGGTGACCCGGTCCGCAAAAAACTACCTTTCGGTTCGTTGATTCCACTCTGGAGGGAAACCGCCATCAGCAACGAGGGCGGAAGCGTGCGTTTCGCGGCGCGGCCGTACAATCGTAACAGGTTGATTACCTTTGGCGGGTTGGGGTTGCTGTGCTTCAGGCAATACATCATCTCTAAAGACTTTGAAGGTGATGGCTTTGAGGTGCCGTTGCTGTCGGATGTACCTACTAGTCTACCCAAAGGCGTCCGGGAGATACGATGGATAGGCACCAATGCCAAAATAAGATGGTTGCATCTGCTTCAATACGGCAAAGTGGACGCTGAATAATACAACGTCTATTTTCTGTATTGTCGCGAAACGCGCAGTGTGTTGACTTTCGGCGAGCAACTGGTGGCTCCGTTGATTGTTCTACCACTCAGGTGGGTAAGGGCAGCCCGATTATCCTCCCGGTATATTCGGCTGGCGGCGCGTCAGCGTGCACCTGCATCAAGGTATCCAGCAGCGTTTGACTGGCGAGGGAGAAGAGCGCCGCTCTTGGCCCCCGCCAGTTCAGCGTGAAGCGGCAACTGTTCGCTTGCGGCCAGTACGCCCTCGAACCCGTCCCGGTGCAACATGTGGTAAATATGCACGCGTTTTTGCGGGCAACCATCAGCGTTAATGCCTAACCCTGTGGGCACGCCCGCGAAGAAACCAACGCGGTGGATGGCACCGGCTCTGCCGGTGTTCGCTGGTAAAACCGTTCCCGCAGGTGTGCGTGTTGCCTGCATCATCTGTGACAGCAGTGAGGCTTGTCCGGTTGCCCTTCATAGCGGTCATGGTGCCGCACCCAGTCCATGGTCCCACCTTCATTGCGCCCCAGTGGCGCAATGTCGAGGAAGTTGTAGGTATTGACCAGAATGTCCAGCCCGCGGGCGTAGGTTGAGTAGGTGTGGTACACGCTGCCGTCGCCTTCGCGGAAAAACGCACTCAAGCCGGGCAGCTCGCTTTCATTGCCCTCATACGGCTCATAGTTGTACTGCCGCTGGCCTTCACTGCCGACACTGACGCCAAAGTCCTCGTTGAAGGGGCTGCCATGCGACGAATACCACGGGAACTGCCAGCCCATGCGCTGGCGAAATGCCTGAAATTCGGCATACGGGGCCCGTGACACCGCCACCAGCGACACATCGTGGTGGGCCAGGTGCAGGTTGGCGCCGTCAAAGTGGTCGGCCAGAAAAGAGCAGCCGGGGCAGCCCTCGCTCCAACCCTCGGCGAACATGAAGTGGTAAAGCAACAACTGGCTGCGGTCTGCGAACAGGTCGGCCAGGCTCAACGCGCCGTTCGGGCCGAAGAAGCGGTAATCCTGCTCGACCTTTACCCAAGGCAGGGCGCGACGGGCTGCGGCTAGCGCGTCGCGGTGGTGGGTAAACGCCTTTTCGTGCAGCCACAGTTGCTGGCGAGCTGCCAGCCACTGGCTGCGGGAAACCACCGGGTGCCTGCTTTCGCGGGTGCTCATGGTGCTGTCTCCTCGCTGGGGGATTCACACCTTGGTCGAGTACGACCAGGTCGATTCGACAAGCACCGGTGTCCGGGCGATGAGCGGTACCTGCTTAGCCCGAATGAGCGATATGCCCCTCGGCCAATTCATCGGCGTCGTCATCCTCACCCGGCAGGGCGGTGATCACGCTGAAGTCGCTGACTTCTACCTTGCCGCCGCCATAGCCCAGCAAGTGGAAGGAAAACGCCTTGCGCTCGGTCGGGTTGTCGAAGCTGAACTCCATCTCCAGTGGCGCGTCGGCAGTGACCTTTACCTCATCTGGCAGACCCAGCGGCACGTCCTGTTCCAACTGCTTGGCCTTGAGCCGGATATAAGCCGCACGTTCAGGGTCCAGCGAGCGGACCTTGACCCGCACGCGGGTATGCGAGCCTCCGGGCATTTCCAGATACTGGGCGCCAATGAGGTTGTCGGCCCAGTCATCGTGAATGCGCTTGCGCAACTTGATCGGCGAAGGGCCGCCAAACTGGTAACGCAGGTTGAGTGGGGTTTGCAGCAAGGATTGGTCGAGCACCCCGGCCAATGCGCCGATCTGTTGACCCAGCAAGCTGTCGGCCGGCCCGAGGTAGCGGGCCTGGTCGGCGATAAAGCCCTCACTGGCATAACGCCGGCAGCGCTGTTGGAAGTCACATTCGGTGAACAGGCCCTGGCCATTGTGGTAGCGCAGCATGCCGTTGGTGTAGGAGATCATTTCGCGGCCGCTGTCGTAGTCGCGGTACAACGAGCGACCGCCAAGCGCCACAGGAATGGGCAGTGCGAAGTAGTCGAGCAGCGAGGTGGCCAGGTCGATATGGCCGTAGGTGCCGCGCTTGATGGTTGGCAGCTGGGCTTGCTCCGGCGCCAGGGTAAGGTTGAAGCCCCAGGACGAGGCCAGGCGCACGCCATCGATGCCGTGAGACTCGTCGGAAGTCACCACCACCAGTGTGTCCTTGAGGACGCCCTGGCGCTCGAGATTGTCAAGAAATGCCCCGACTGCGTCATCCAGGTAGGCGACCGCTGCCTGTTTCGGTGTGTTGAAGCGCTCGAGGTACTCGGCCGGCGCCGAATAGGGCTGGTGGGTGCCCACGGTGAGCAACGTCAGCATCCATGGCTTGTCCTGCTTCTGCAGCTGGCCCACATAGCCCAGGGCACCTTCGAAGAAGGCGCGGTCATCCTTGCCCCACGGGAAGTCCAGGTAGTTCTTGTTGCCGAACCACTCCTGGCCATGCACCGAATCGAAACCGATGTGCGGCATGATGCGGTCCTTGGCCATGAAGCGCAGGCCCGCGCCTTGCAGATAGTGGGTGGTGAAGCCGGCCTGGCGCAATTGCGCCGGCAGGCAGGCCTGGTTGCGTTCGTTCTGGGTCAGCAGTTCTACGCCCTTGGGCGTGCCATTGGCCAGCTTGTCGTAATCGCCGCACAGCATCGCATACAGGCCACGGATGGTCTGGTGGGTGTGCAGCACGTAGTCTGGGGTGTTCATGCCGCGCTCGGCCCACTTGCTGAGCTTGGGCATCAAGTCGTCGTTGAAACGGCTGTTCAGCGCCTGGCGGTTAGGCTGCAGGTAGGCGCCCGGGATGCCTTCCAGGGTAATCACCAGCAAGTTGCGGGCGCTTCCAGGGCCGGCAAGCAGCCTTTGCCCATGCAAGTCGGATTGAGTCAGGCCGCTGCTGGCCAGCGGGGTGAAGGTTTGCGTGCGGCCCATCCAGCCTTCGACCTGGCGTTGCAGATTACCGACGCCGGCAGACATCAACTGGTGGGGGAGGTTGTATTGCCGCCACTGGTCGGCATCGGAAGGTACCAGCTGCTGGCTGCTCCAATGCGCGCCGAAAAGCAGTACGGGTATGGCCCAGGCTTTGCGCGGCAGTGGCTGGCTACGCCGTGCACGGCGTAGCCACGCACAGGCCAGCCAGGCCAGCAGGCCGCCACCCAGGGCCCAGGGCAGCCAGGCATGGGCCAGGCCGCCACCGGTCGAATTCTCCATGAATTGCGGGTCGGTCAGGTAGTTAAGGTCGGCGCTGGTGGGCAGTCGGCCCACTGCGCTTACCAGTTCGGCCGAGGCCACCCACAGCGCCGCCCAGGCCAGCAGCACGGGCAGCGCCAGCCACCACGGCCTGCGGTGTAGCAGCACTATCAACAGGCTGCCGAGGGCGAGATCGGACAGGTAACCGAACGGGTTGGACCAACCCAGCATGGCGCGCGTACCCAGTGGGATCACCAGCACCAGGGCCGCCAAAGCGGCAAGCCGGGTGCTTGGGTGGTCGGACAGGTTCTTCACAAAAACTTCCCTTTTGCCATTAAATCGTCATGCATCTGTGATTGATGATATCAGGCCAGGGCAGGGAAGGCGGCCGGTTACAAGGCTTGTAACCAAAGTCGGGCCCGTTCGCACGGGCCCGGCCGATGGCAACTATCAGAAGTAATAAGGGAATTTCAGGCTGAAAGAAAAGTCAGGTGCGTCATCGGTCAGACCAATGGACAGGTTGGGCACGATGGTCAGGTTGTCGGTGGCGGCGAAGGTCAGGCCGATGTTGAAGTTGGCGGCGTTGTAGTCACTGTTGGAGATCGATTGCCAGTCGCCGCCATCAGGTTTGATCTTGCTCTTGCGGGCGAACTGGTCGGATACCGAGAACGACATACTCATCTTTTCGTTAAGGGCAAAGGCGATGCCACCGCCGATCTGCCACGAGTCGCCAAGCTTGACGTCACCCGGCACCTTGCTGTTCACCTGCGGACTGATGTCGCTGAACGAGTCTTGCATGTTGTAGGTGTAGGACAGGCTGCCGAACAGCACGGCCGGGTCGAAGGTCTTGACCAGCGAGATGCCCGGTGTGATCGACCATACACCGTTGCCGGTCGGTAGGCTTTCCGGTACTGCGAGGTTGTTGTTGCCGTCCACCTCGCGCAGTTTGATGCCATAGGGGTCTTTGCCGGTCGGTGCCTTGATTCGCAGGGTGGCCACTGCGTCAGGCCAGGTTTCGTCCTCGTCGAGGAACTTGTAGGCCACCCCGACGTTGATATCGCCGATTTCCGGGTCGCGGGTCACGCTGGCATCGGAAGTGGTTGCCCCGGCTCCCCCCGCACCGCCAGACGAGTAGGTGGACTCGCGGTAAACCACGGGGACGTTGATATCGAACTGCCAGCGCTGCGCCAGGTTGTAGCGCGCGGTCATGTCCAGGGTCCAGTTGTCAGCCTTGATCCGGTCAAGGTTGATGCTGCCGAGGAAGATCGAGTCCAGTGCCAGAAAGCCATTGAGGGTCAGCGCACGGGTATCGTAATGGGTATAGGTAACGCCGGTTTCGAAGCTGAACTTGCCCCCGCCAAAGAATCCGCTGGCTTCGTCATACAGGTTGGAAACGCTTTGCGCCGGCTCGGAATCGGCTGTCAGCGCCTGGCCGTAGGAGCTCCCCGTAGTGCCCGGTGCGCCAGAGGCGACGGTCTGCGCACCTTTCACCCCTTCGGCCGGAGACTTGACCAAGCGTTTGGGTTGCGCGGCAGCAGGGGCCTCCTCGACCTGGCGCACACGTTGCTCCAGCACCATCAGCGCCTGTTGCTGTGCCTCATAGCGGCGTTTGAGTTCAATCAGTTCCTGTTTCAGCGCTTCGACTTGTGGGTCGGCGGCTGCGTAAAGTGCGGTGGCGGGGGCCAAGGTAGTCAAGCACACAAAAGCTCTGAGCGTAAAAGATCGGTACATGGAGTTGCCGTCCCTTCCAACTACTTTTGATGAGACTGAGCGTAGATCAGTATCCGAAGGTGCGAAGACCTTTGAGCTGGTCGAGGCTACCGTTGAGGGAAGCCGCTGTCGGCACGCTCTCGCGCATGACAACGTTCAGGGTGGTGACGTTGTTGACCAGGTTGCCGTTGCCAAGCAGCGTCGAGTTCTGCAGCAGGCCACCTTGGGCCAGGCGTTGCACGCTGCTGCCTTGGTTGTTGCTGGCATTGATGTTGAGCTGCACGCCCACACCGCTTGAGGACACACTGAGCGCGCCGGCGCCATTTTCCCCGACCAGGGTCTGGCCGGCGGCCAGTACCTGGCCTTGCTGTTGTACGGCGGGGGCCTGGTTGGCTTTGGTCACATTGATATCGACGTTGTTGTAAGCGGCGTTGTTGTCACCGGCTGCACGGACCACCTGGGTCACACCTTCGGTGGTGGTCAGGCCGTTGCCGCCCGTTACCACGCCAGTCCCGGCAGCAGACGCGCTGCTCGGCGCCGTACCTGCGCCTTTTCTATCGATCATCGAGACATAGAACTGGGGTTTGATGGTCGATTGCTGAACCTGCAGCGTGGACGTTGCCCCGATCACATCCCCTTTTGCATTTTGCCAGGTGCTGGACATGACAATGCCGAAGCTCACGATTCGTCCGGGCATCACATAGCGGCCCCGGAGGTTGGCCAGCTCCTGGTCCTTCAGTTCGATGGGTTTCAACGCCTCTGCGTGACTGGGCAAGCTGGCTGCCAGGCAGGCGATGGCCAACCACAATGAAGTCTTCATGAAATGCTCCCTGGAGCTTCATGCTCCTTGTCATTAGAACAGTCGTTAGAAGAAGTCGCTTCTGATGAAGCCGAAGTCCAGCAGCTCTGCGTCCTGCACGGGGGTGAAGTTGTTCACCCGGCCCTTGGCGGTCAGTGGCAGGGGCGGGTCGAGCAGGATGTTGTTCTTGTCGTAACCCTGGCCGATCACCGCGAAGATGATGCCGTTCCAGCCCTTGAGGAAATCGTCGACCTTGTATCGCCTGTGGCCCAGCACCGGATCACCGATGTACACCCAACCTTTGTCGACTTTCTGCATGACCACGAAGTGCTTGTAGCCGCGCACATCCATCAGCACCACGACAGGAATGCGTACGCTGTGCAGGGTTTCAGGTGCCACCCGGTAACCGCGGGCACGCATCCCGAGGCTTTCGACGTAGCGCTTCATGTCGAGCATCGAGAAGCCTTGCGTGCGCACAAGGTCCTGGTCGGCGTGGGCCAGCATGCCTTCGATGATCTGATGTTCGTCCACATCCAGCCAGTACGCCTGGCGCAGGATGGTCGCCAGCGCGGCGGCGCCGCAGCTGAAGTCGGTCTTTTGTTGCACCAGGTCGGCGAACTTACGTTCACGCAAGCTCTGGATCGGTTTGAACACCACAGCGCCGCCCGGCAGGACGGACAGCGGCATTTGTGCAGCTTCGCTCACGCTGGCCAGGCACAGCAAAAACGCCAAGGCGAAAATACGCATGATCGGATGCCTTACGGTGTGTTGAAGAAAGGCCCCCCGAAGGGGGCCTCAAGCACAGCGGTCAGAACGAAGTGTTGGAGATGGCCAGCGAGTTGCTTTGCTGGTTGCCCACACCGGCTGCTACGTTCACGCCCAGGTTACCGCTGCCACCGTTCACCGAACCGCTAAGGGTTGCAGTGTTGGTAACTGGGTTGGCCCAGCCGGTCGGGGTCAGCACTTGGAAGGACACAGTATTGCTCAAGTCGTAGGCGCTGCTTTCGCTGTAGCTCTTCGAAACGTCGTTCGAGGATTGTTTTGATTGCTCGCCAGACTTCGAGAACTCAGACGCCGAAGCATTCTCGTACGAAGAGTCGTGAGACTTGGTGTACGAAGACTCTTTGGACTTGTCGTACGACGACTGATGCGCCTTGTCGTAGTTGGAGTCGAATGCTTTCTCGAACGACGAGTCGTATGCACTTTCGTGCGACTTGTCGACCGACACATCCAGCGACGCGCTCAGCGAACCATCGAAGGTGCTGGAGCGGGTGCGCTCGCGACGGCCATCATCGGTGGTAAAGGTACGCGTGGCGTTGGCTGCAGCGTCCAGCGAAGCTGCCAGGCTGGCGCTGCTCGAGGCGCTGTGGCTGCCGCTGGCAGAGCCACTGGCATCCCAGCCGAACGAGCCACTTGCGCTCGAGTTGTGGGAGCCGCTGGCATTGCTGGATTGCGAGCCGCTGGCGTTCCAGCCACTGGAGCCGCTGGAACTGGCGCTTTGCGCACCGGCGACGCTGAAGCTCGAAGACGAGCTGCGGTCGTCGGTCGAGTTGAAGCTGCCTTCCTTCGAGCTTGAACCGCTGGCCGATTTGGTGATGGTAATCGTATCCACCCGATAGGTGCGGTCAGCGCTGTTGTTTACAATCAGGCCTGGGCCGTCCTGATTGGCCGAAGCCGTGGCAGTGGCGTTACCCAGCGGGGCACCGGTGTTGGCGATGGCCATGGTGTTTTTCTGTTGGTTGAGGTCGCCACCGGCAACGTTGATGCCAATGTTGCCCTCAGCCCCGCTGGCCGAGCCGCTCATCACAGCCGAAGACTGGGTCGAATAGTTGTCGACCCGGTTGTTTCTGCTGGTTTGCACAACGTCAGCTGTGGCACTGGCCATGCCGAACACGAAGCTGTTGTCCAGGCTCGAGTCGGAGCCTGCGTTGGCAATGGCAGCGGCGTTATCTTGCTGGTTGCCGTTACCGGCCGCCACGTTTATGCCAACGTTGCCGCTGGAGCCGGTGCCAGAGTCACTCATCTCGGCTTCGTTGATGGTGCCTTCATTGGAGATGCGGTTGCGAGTGCTGGTTTGGGTATCCCAGGCATTGGCCGTTGCATACACAGGGATCTTGGTGGGTGGAGGCGTGTGATGACCATTGTTGTGGTGGCCGTTATGGTGGTCATTACGCCGATCATTTTGCCCAGCTTGTACAGCAACAGCCATGACCGCAGCAATTGCGAAAACCAGAGGCTTGATTGCCATCGAGGGTTTCATGGTGATTCTCCGTACGCTATTAGGTTAAGTGTCGTTCTTAACTGCAGGGTCAATCCGCGACCCGGATGCTCAAGGTGTTGGCCATTCGGTTTCCCACCCCGGCACTCTGGTTCAACTGGATCACCCCTCGGCTACCGGTGAAGGCCTGGTCACTGGTGGTGACCTGGCGATAGCCTGCTGGAATGTCAGTTGCTCCTGAGTTGTTGATCAGCGCCACGTTCTGCTGCATGAGGACGCTGTCGTCGATGCTTTGCGGTTGTGCGCCAATGCTGATGTTCAGTGCGTTGGCTTGCTGGGTGTTGGCACCTGCGCTCTGGTTGACCCCCAGGGCGCCGCTGCCGTTGCTGAAAGCGTTGCCCTGGATGGTTGAGCGGGCGTCCATCGCGGGGTCGGCGGGCGTGTTGAGCCGTTGCCGGATCTGGGTGCTTGCATTGGCTTCGGGGCCGACGGCGATGGCACGCGCATTGACTTGCTGCTGTTTGTCGCCAGCGGCCTGGTTGACAGAGAGGTTGCCCTGATAGCGGCTGCCTGAACTGTCGATATCGGCGTTGTTGATGACGGGAACCAGGGATTGCGCAAAGGCCGGCGCAGTGCAAAGGGCGGCCAGCATCAGCAGTGTGCGCTTCATCTCACTTGCCCCCGCCGGTCAGAATCTGCAGCGGCGCGAGGCCACGCTGCACGCTCGAGTTGACCATGTTCGAGATACCGTTACCCGACCCCGTGCCGCGTCCGCCCGCCAAGTTGGGAAGCTGGTTCTGGTTGCCGAGGTTGCCACCCAGGTTGTTGGTCTGCTGGGTGACCAGGTTGCTGATGCCTGCACCGCTGCTGATGCCGGCGAAGTCGCCATCGCTCAGCTCGTTGGTTTGCTTGAGCACGTGGGCAGAAGGGTTGGCATTGACAGTGGTAGGGCTCGGGTCTGGGATCAGAGGGGGGATGGTCGCGTTGCGCACCTGCACATCGCGCTTGATGATGATGATCCCCTTGTCCGCCTGAGCCGTCAGGCTGAGTGACCCCAGTACACAACCCACCAGTAATAGGTGATAGAGGCGTTTGTCACGTTTCCTCACGACGGCAACTCCTTCTTTGAGCGCTGGCCCTGTTCAGCGATGCGAACGACAGAGCAGAAGGTGTGCCGCTTTTTAGAATCTTTTTTAGATCAGATAGTTAGGGCAAGAGGCTGACAAAATGCGGCGCATGTTGTCTCAGGCTTGAAACAGCTTGCCCTGCGCGTTGCCGGCAAAGTCAGCTGTGGCCTTGATTGGAAGGGTTTTTGCAAGTGTGTTTCACGGGCTTGACACTGCCCCCAGGACAGGGTCAAGCCCCGCAATTTCGGGGGCTTTGCCCCACCGGAGTGTGTCAGTGGTTTAACACTCGGTTGGGCATGATGGCGCATCGCTACCAAGCAGCATAGCAACCGATTGCAAGGCCAGCAATTGGCGTTGCGGCCAATTGCCATCGAGTATTTGGTGCGGCTGTTTGTGCCGCCTCAGCCACGCCTGGCTGTCGTCGAAAAAGCGCTGACGATCGCTGAGATCGGGTTGGCAACGCTGACCATCGGCAATCCAGTCCACCCCTTGCGGGCTGAGCAACAGGTGCAGGTCGTAACGCCGTGCCAGCAGTGCCTCTTCCAGCCAGGTTGGGCAGTCGTCGAACAGTGCCTGGCTCCAGAGCATGTTGCTCAGCAGGTGGGTGTCCAGAATTAGCAGTGGGGGCGCCAGCTCGCGCGCACGGTCCTCCCATGCCAGTTGCCCGCGGGCGATGGCGGGAATATCGGCGTAGCAGGTGTCACGGCATTGCTGGTCGATGAAATGGCGCACGTACTCGCCCACCACCACGCCACCAAAATGTGCCTGGATCACCCCGCTAAGCCAGCTTTTGCCACTGGATTCTGGGCCGCACAGTACCAGCACTTTCATTGCTTGTGGCGCACTCATGGCTGTACCAACGCCGGGTCGCGGCGCCATTCCAGCCAGCCGCGTACAGCAATCAGGGTGAGCACGGCGAAGAAGGCGGCGGTGAAATACAACTGCTGATGCAGGTATTGGCCCACATAGATGATGTCGACCACGACCCACAGGGGCCAGCACTGCAGGCGTTTCTGCGCCATCCACAGTTGCGCCACCAGGCTGAATCCGGTCAGGGTGGCATCCAGCCAGGGCAGGGCGGCATCGGTCCAGTTGGCCATGGCCGCGCCCAGGGCGGCGCTCAGCAGCACCCCGGTGGCCAGGCCGGTGAACAGTGCCGGGCGTTGCAGGCGGGAGACCTGACGGGCGTCTTCAGCGTGGCCGGGGCGCTTCCATTGCCACCAGCCGTACAGTTGCAGGATGGCGTAGGCCACTTGCAGCAACATGCCCGAGTACAGCTTTACCTCGTAGAACAGCCAGCCATAAATCAGCACCATGACCAGGCCGATTGGCCAGCACCAGGCGTTCTGCTTGACCGTGAGCCAGACAGCGGTTACGCCGAGGAGGGCGGCAATGAGTTCAAGGCCGGACATCGGCGATCCTTGGAGGCTACGGGGAAGGGGCGAGATTGTAGCGGGTCGGCCGGTGAAGGTGTAGGGCGCAGCGGTGGGATCCCCGGTTGTAGGAGCGGGTTTACCCGCGAACACCGGCAGCGCCGGTGCCATCCACCGCGTTGCTTCCTTCGCGGGCATGCCCACAAAGGATCGGCGGCGCCTTGATTACCAGCGCCCCGCCGCATCCTGGTCACTCTGCTTCCCCTCCACCCATCCAGTGGTGTGTCAATCAGCTTTGCCGGTGAAGATGACGCGTATCATCACTGACCTTCAGCGGGCTACACGCGCCCTGTGGGAGCGGCCTTGTGTCGCGATTGGGCCGCAAAGCGGCCCCAGGATTTCGGCTTTGATGCGCAGATTGTCGGGGGCCGCTACGCGGCCCATTCGCGACACCAGGCCGCTCCCACTCCAATCGCGCCAGCTTTCAGAAATTGAGCAAGACAGTTGCTTCCACAGGTGCAGCGCAGGCTTGAAGGTCACTCGATACCTGCGGGAGCAGGCATGCCCGCTCCCACAAAGGGCTTGTTCTCAGACCCGGAACTGCCGCAACAACTGCTCCAGCTCTTCGCTCAACCGCCCCAATGCCACCCCAGCATCGCTGGACTGACGCGCCGCATCGGCGGTCTGCTGCGACAACCCGGCAGTATCCAGCACATTGCGGTTGATCTCTTCGACCACATGCGACTGCTGCAAGGTGGCGCTGGCAATGGAGGCATTCAATGCGGTGAGGTTGTTCAGCACCTGGTTGATGGCGTCCAGGCTGGCGCCGGCCTCGCGGGCTTGTTCGACAGTCTGGCGCGATGCCTCGCTGCTGGTGTCTATGGCCTTGACCGCAGCGTCCGACTGACTCTGCAGGTGCTCGATCATGGTATGAATCTCGGCCGTCGATTGTGCTGTACGCTGGGCCAGCAGGCGCACCTCGTCGGCGACCACGGCAAAGCCTCGGCCTTGCTCGCCAGCCCGTGCAGCCTCGATGGCGGCATTCAGCGCCAGCAGGTTGGTCTGTTCGGCAATGGAACGAATCACGTCCAGCACGCCGCCGATGCGCGTGCTGTGGCCGGCCAGGTCGCGGATTACCTGTACGGCCTCATCGATGGTCAGCGACAGGCGGTCGATCTGCGCCAGGCTGCCGTGGATGGCCTGCTGGCCGTGCGTCACCTGTTGTTGTGCCGTCCGCATCTCTCCGGCGGCCTGTTCAGCGGTCTTGGCCACGTCCTGCACGGCGTAGGTCACCTCATTGACTGCAGTGGCCACCTGGTCCATCTGCAACGATTGCTGGGCACTGCGCTGTTGTGCGGCACCCGCATTGTCACCGACGTGCCCGGCGGACTGGGCCAATGCGTGGGCCGCGCCTTGCAGCTGGCCGACGACACCTTGCAGTTTGCCGTTGAAGCGGTTGAAGTGCTCGCCCAGGTGGGTGATCTCGTCGCTGCCATGGGTGTCCAGGCGCCGGGTCAGGTCGCTTTCGCCGCTGGCGATGTTGCCCATCGCCTGCACCGCTTCCTGCAGCGGGCGGGCGATGCTGCGGGCGATCAGCATGACCACCAGCGCCATCAGCAGGGCAATGCCCACGCCAACCAGCGAAGCGTCGCGCAACTGGCGAGCGAATTCGGCCTGCACGTCATCGACGTACACGCCCGAACCGATGATCCAGCCCCACGGCTTGAACAACTGAATATACGAGGTCTTGGCTACCGGCTCACTGGCGCCGGGCTTGGGCCAGCGATAGTTGACCGGGCCGGCGTCCTGCTGGCGGGCAAGGGCGACCATTTCGTTGAACACGGCGAAACCATCGGGGTCGCGGATGGCTGAAAGGTCCTGGCCGTCGAGCTTGGGGTTGGCCGGATGCATGATCATCTTCGGCCCCAGGTCGTTGATCCAGAAATAGTCGTCATGGTCGTAGCGCAGCGCGCGCACTACTTGCAGCGCCTGTTGCTGGGCGGCTTCGCGGCTGAGCGTGCCGGCAGCTTCCAGGCCTTGGTAATAGGCCAGCACACCCGCGGCGGTTTGCACCACATGGCGGGTTTTCTCTGCCTTGGCCTGGTACAGGTCGCCATGGATCTGCCGCAGCATCAGCAGGCCCAGTACCACCAGCATGGCCACCGCCACCACAAGGATCAGCCACAGGCGCTGACTGATTGACATCGATCTCAAAGTGTTCATCCATCAGCTCCCGCATTGTTCTTTTTATTAAGGTGCATCGAAGCATGCTTTGCAGCGAGCCCACACTCGACTAATGGCTAAGTGCTATGTTGGTGATAGTCTGCAACGGGTCGGGTAAAGCAATTGCCAAGGGGCTCTATCAGGATTTCGGCCGCGCAAGATGAAACCTTTAACAGGCATGAACTTTTCCGCTGGCGTTGCGCCCAACAGTCGCTGTAAAACAGCCGGGCCGTGTAAGGCAATTTCAAGCAAATCAAGAACAAGGGGCCTGCGACAAGCAGCGCTCCATCCGGGGGAATGATGGATTTTTGGACTGCCTTCCAGGCAATCATCTTAGGCGTGGTCGAAGGGCTGACGGAGTTTCTGCCGATCTCCAGTACCGGTCACCAGATTATCGTCGCCGACCTGATCGGTTTTGGCGGCGAACGGGCCATGGCTTTCAACATCATCATTCAGCTGGCGGCGATCCTGGCGGTGGTGTGGGAGTTTCGCAGCAAGATTTTCGAAGTGGTCTTCGGCCTGACCCACCAGCCCAAGGCGCGCCGCTTCACGGGCAACCTGCTGCTGGCGTTCATGCCGGCGGTGGTCCTGGGTGTGCTGTTCGCCGACCTTATTCACGAATATCTGTTCAACCCCGTCACCGTGGCGGCGGCACTGGTGGTGGGTGGCGTCATCATGCTCTGGGCCGAGCGCCGTAAGCACCGTGTGGAGGTGGACCATGTGGACGACATGCGCTGGAGCCATGCGCTGAAAATAGGCTTCATCCAGTGCCTGGCGATGATCCCGGGCACGTCGCGCTCCGGTTCGACCATTATCGGTGGCCTGCTGTTCGGCCTGTCGCGCAAGGCAGCGACCGAGTTCTCGTTCTTCCTGGCAATGCCGACCATGGTCGGTGCGGCGGTATATTCGGGCTATAAATACCGTGACTTGTTCCAGCCCGGCGATCTGCCGGTGTTCGCGCTCGGCTTCGTGACCTCGTTCATCTTCGCCATGATTGCCGTACGGGCGTTGCTCAAGTTCATTGCCAACCATAGCTACGCGGCATTTGCCTGGTATCGCATTGTGTTCGGCCTGTTCATTCTGGCGACCTGGCAGTTCGGTTGGGTCGACTGGTCCACGGCACATGGCTGAGGCGCTGCGTGGGCAACGGGCTGAAGGCGTGCGCAATGTGCGCCTGAAGCTGCTGCTGTTGGGCGTGCTTTGCCTGTTGCCCGGCCTGGGGGCGGCGCGCATGGCCTGGAACGATCAGGCCTGGTGGCCGTTGGCGTTGTACCCGGCCATGAGCCTGATCAGCCTGTTGCTGTATTGGCAGGACAAGCAGCAGGCACGTAACCAGGCCTGGCGTACACCCGAGAAAGTGCTGCATGCCAGCGAGTTGCTCGGTGGTTGGCCGGGGGCGCTGTTGGCGCAGCAGCTGTTTCGGCACAAGACCCGCAAGGTGTCGTTCCAGCTGGTGTGCTGGGGGATTGTGCTGCTGCACCAGGTGTTCTGGGCAGACTGGCTGTTTCTTGACGGGCGTTATCTGCCCCTTGGTTGATGTGCAGTTGTGCCGGCCTCTTTGCGGGTAATGCCGCGAAAGGGCCGGTACAGGTAGATCACATGACCAACCCCACCTGCAACCGCTTGGGCAACCGACGCACGACCAGCTGGTGCGACCGCTGCAACACATCACACAGTTCATCACGCCCCATGGGGTAGGGCGGCGCCATGCTGACCCATCGCGCCCGCGCCAGGTACGGCGCCGGCCGTATCCCGGGGCGATCGCAATAACCCAGAAACAGCTCGTCGGCTACCTTGAACGACAACCCGGCACCCGCCAGGTCGAGCACCGCGAACATCTTGTTTTCTGCCACCGAAAACACTCGGATGCCGCCCCATTTGTAGTCTTCCCGCGCCCCCGGCAGGCTCAGGCAAAATGCCGCCACCTGGGCCTCGCTCATCTTCCGTTCAGACATACCGCTCTCCACAAGCCTCGAATGACGCCGCCAGGTGATCGATCCACACTCGGACCGCAGGCAGCAGGCCGCGCCGGTGTGGGTAAACCGCCTGCAGGTAGCCACCCGGCAGCGACCAGTCTGGCAGCAGGCGCACCAGTTCGCCGCGTTCCAGTTCCTCTTCACAGAACATGCTGGGCAGCGCAGTGAACCCCAGCCCGGCACGTACAGCAGCGTTACGTACTACGAAATCATCGATCGCCAAGCGTGGCTCCAGGGCTATTTCCTGCTGCTTGCCATGGGGGCCGAACAGGCGGAAGTGTACCAGCCGGTCCGCTTCGGCTGCGCCCAGCACGGGCAATGATGCCAGCTCGCCCGGTTCGCGAATGTGGTCGGCAAAACCGGGTGCAGCCACCAGTTGCATTTGTGCCTGGCGCAGGCGGCGGGTGACCAGGGCCGGGTCTTCGTCGCCCAGGTCGCGTACGCGCAACGCTACGTCAATGCCTTCGGAAATCAGGTCGACCCGGCGGTTGAGCAATACCATGTCCAGTTGCACCAGCGGGTACTGCTCGAGAAAGCGGCTGATCACATCCGGCAGGAAGGCGTGTGCCAGTGCCACCGGGCAGGAAACCCGCAAACGCCCGCGCGGTTCACTGCTCATGCTGGCCACGGTTTCGTCGGCGGCTTCGGCCTCCAGCAGCATGGCCTGACAATGATGCAAGTAACGTTCACCTACTGCGGTGAGCTTGAGTTGCCGTGTGGTGCGCTGCAACAGGCGTGTGCCCAGGCGTTCTTCAAGCTCGGCGATACGCCGCGACAGGCGCGACTTGGGGATACCCAGCTGGCGCCCGGCGGCGGCGAATCCGCCGGCTTCGACGACGCGCGCAAAGTAGAAGAGGTCGTTGAGGTCTTGCATGGGCATGTCTCACTGTTCCATCTGTGGGACAAACTAACGCATTTTTGCTGACTTATCAGCTATTGATCACTTCGATAGGATTCTCCTAATCGTGATCGCCCACAGATGCGGTCTTCACTCACAGGAGAGTCCCATGAAACTGTTGCACATCGATTCGAGCATCCTGGGCGACAATTCCGCCTCGCGTCAGCTGAGCCGCGAAGTGGTCGAAGCCTGGAAGGCTGCAGACCCAAGCGTTGAGGTGGTTTACCGCGACCTGGCTGCCGATGCCATTGCCCACTTCTCCGCCGCCACCCTGGTCGCTGCAGGCACCCCTGAAGACGTACGCGACGCAGCCCAGGCTTTCGAAGCCAAGCTGAGCGCCGAGACGCTCGAAGAGTTTCTGGCTGCCGATGCCGTGGTGATTGGCGCGCCAATGTACAACTTCACCGTGCCGACCCAGCTAAAAGCCTGGATTGACCGTGTGGCCGTCGCCGGCAAGACCTTCAGCTACACCGAAGCCGGCCCGCAAGGCCTGTGCGGCAACAAGAAAGTGGTGCTGGTTTCCACTGCGGGTGGCCTGCACGCTGGCCAGCCGACTGGCGCCGGGCATGAAGACTTCCTGAAAGTGTTCCTGGGCTTCATTGGTATTACCGACCTGGAAATTGTCCGGGCCCACGGCCTGGCCTACGGCCCGGAGCAGCGCAGCCAGGCGATCGATGCTGCACAGGCGCAGATTGCCAACGAGCTGTTTGCGGCTGCCTGATCAAGGGAGCGGTGGGTTGCAAGCGTGGCCCTGTCGAGGGACAAGGCCACCCCAACCCGTAGAAGCGTTCAGGCTACCGGAATAAGCGGATCAGCGGCTGCCAAGGCTGCTGCACGGTCAGCCGCTGGCGGATAAATCCACACTGAATTGATCTGGCGCTTCAGCGCTTTGGCTTCGGCCTTGTCCTCCGGTGGCGACACCTCACGATCCCATCCTTCGGTATACACCGCACCCCAAGCCCCCAGGTCCAGGCAGGTCACGTACTTGGGCTGGCTGTAAGCCATCGGTGGCACGCCAATCAGCTCGGCCGCGGCATTGTTGCCTGCGTGGCGCCCCAGCGGAATCGCATGCTGGCACGACATCATTGCAGGGTTGCCAAGCGCGTCACAGGTGGCGTAAGCCACGTCTCCCGCGGCATACACGGCATCATTGCCCTTGACCTTCAGGTTGCCATCGACATGCAAGCGGCCGCGGTTGTCGCGCTCGCCGCTGATCTGTTCGGTGAGCGGGTTGGCCTTGAAGCCAACCGTCCAGACCACCGTGCTGGCGTCGATACGCTGGCCGTTGTCCAACTGCACACCGGCAGGGCCTACCGAAACTACTGTGGCACCGCAAACCCACTCCACGCCTAGGGCCTCGCATGCCTGCTCGATGGCTGGGCGGATGCCGTCACCCAGGGCTGCGCCAATCCTGGCGCCGCGGTCGATTACCACTACGCGTAACGCGGCGTCTTCACCCAGTATCGCGCGCAAGCGGGCTGGCAATTCGGTGGCCGTCTCGATGCCGGTAAAACCGCCCCCGGCTACTACCACAGTATTGCGTGCCGGCGTGTTCGGCAGGCTGGCCAGTGACTTCAGGTGGGTTTCCAGGCGTGCGGCGCTGTGGAGCTTGTCGACGTCGAAGGCATGCTCGATGCCGTCCATGTCAGGGCGCTCAAGCTCACTGCCGCAGGCCATGATCAGACGGTCATAGGGCAGGGTGCAGCGAGTGCCGCTGCGGGTGCGATAGCCCACGCGGCGGGCCGCTTCATCGATGTGGTATGCCGTGCCCTGCACGAAACGGACATTGACAGCGTCGAACAGCGCCTGCAGGGGGGCCGCCAGGGTATGCACGTCTGGCTCGTAGAAGCGCGGACGCACATGCAGTTCAGCCTGGGGCGCGAGCAAGGTGACCTCGACGCCCTTGCTGCCGTTGAGGTCAAGCTGGCGGATGGCGCTGAGTGCGCTCCACAGGCCGGCAAAGCCCGCACCAATGATCAGGATCTGCTTCATGGTTGTGCTCCTTTGAAGTTCGGTGGACAAGGTAGACCGTATCGCCGGTCAACGGTGTTACCAGTGCTTGCCGGAGTGCTTCAGAATGTTGGCGGTGTGATCACCCAGATCACCACGGCATCCACTTCACCGGGGTTGCCGTAGCGATGGGGCTCCTGGCTCGAGAAGCTGAAGCTGTCGCCTTCACTCAGCTGGAAATGCCGCTCGCCTACCCACAGCTCAAACGTGCCGCTGAGCAGGTAACCGGCTTCTTCGCCGTCATGGCTGTAGCTTTGCTGGCTGTAAGTACCTGGCGGGAAACGTGAGTGCAGCATCTCCAGCTGGCGGTTGGGCTGGGGAGTGAGCAGTTGATCAACGATGCCATCTTCGTAATGCACGCTCAGGCGGCTGTTGCGCCGCACCACATAGCCTTGGTCTTCGGGCGCGGTGGTGGCTTCGCTGGCGAAGAACCACTGGATGGTCACGCCCAAGCTGCGGGCGATATTGAACAGCGCCGGGATCGACGGGTAGGAGAGGTTGCGCTCCAGCTGGCTGATGTAGCCTGCGGTCAGTTCACTGTGTGCGGCCAGCTCCGCCAAGGTCATGCCGCGGCGCTTGCGCAGGCCGCGGATGCGGGTGCCGAGGAACTGCGGCGCGGCGCCCCCGGGTTCGCTGGCGGGGGGCTGGGAGGGTTGGCTCATGCGCGTCGGTCCATCGCAAAAGCCGCAGTATGTACAGCCTCAGAGTGCCCAGGCAACCGTCAGGCCATCGTGAATCGCTTCTTCGGCCGTGCGCGGCGCCAGGCAGTCGCCAATCCGCCGTACGTCCACCACACCTGCCAGTTCAGTGGCCAGGTGGTCTTGCGGTAGATGCCCCATGCACAGCACCAGGGTGTCGATGCCTTCGAAGATCATCGGATCGCCGCTGGCGGTGTGCTGCAAATACACCGTATTGTCGTCGCTGCCATACAGGCGTGCGTATGGGGTGACAGGGATACCCAGGCGATGCAGCTCGCCGGCCAGTTGGTCACGTACATAAAGTGGCAGGCTCTCGCCGCAATGAGTGCCGTTGACCGCCAACTGGACCTGATGACCTTCGCGCACCAGGCGTTCGGCGATACCGGGGCCGATCCAGTCACAGCGCCAGTCGATCACCAGCACCGAACGCCCCGGTTTCACCTCATTGCGCAGCACTTGCCAGGCGTCCACTACCTGAAGCTCGCCGGTACGCTCGAACGCCGGCCAGTAGGGGGTGGCGCCGGTAGCGGCAATGACCAGATCAGGGCGCTCACGTTCGACCAGCGCGCGGTCGACCCGGGTGTTGCGCACCACTTCTACGCCTGCCAGGGCCATTTCCCGTTGAAGGTTGGTGCTGGCACCCCCGAACTCGCTACGCCGTGGCAGTAGCTGGGCCAGCAGCACCTGCCCACCGAGCTGCGGGCCCGCCTCGTACAGCGTGACCTGGTGCCCGCGCGCGGCGGCCACGGCGGCGGCCTTCATGCCGGCAGGCCCGCCGCCGGCGACCATTATGCGCTTGGGCGAGGAAGTGGGCGTGAGGTGCCCATACTGCAACTCACGCCCGGTTTCCGGGCGCTGGATGCAGGAAATGGGCAAACCACGATGGAAATGGCCGATGCATGCCTGGTTGCAGGCGATGCAGGCGCGCACGTCTTCGACCTGGCCGCGTTCGGTCTTGCCTGGCATCGACGGATCGCAGATCAGCGCCCGGGTCATGCCGCACACATCAGCCTGGCCGCGGGCCAGGATCAGCTCGGCTTCCTGGGGCTGGTTGATGCGCCCGGTGACGAACAGGGGGATAGCCAGCTGTTGCTTGAAGGTGCCAGCCTCGCGGGCCAGGTACGCCGGTTCGATGGCCATTGGTGGCACGATATGGACCGCGCCACCCAGCGAGGCCGAGGTACCGGCGACGATATGCAGGTAGTCGAGTTGGCCCTGCAAGGCCACGGCAGCAGCCAGTGACTCGTCTTCACTCAGGCCCTGGCTGTCGCGCTCGTCAGCGCTGATGCGCAGGCCAATGATGAACTGCTCATCGGTGGCGGCGCGCACCGCGGCCAGCACTTCGCGCAAGAACCTCAGGCGCTGATCCAGGTCACCGTTGTAGCCATCACTGCGTATGTTCACCCGGGGGTTGAGAAACTGCGCGGGCAGGTAGCCATGGCTGGCTACCACCTCGACGCCATCCAGGCCGGCCTGGTGCAGGCGGCGTGCGGCGCCGGCATAGCCCTGGACGATTTCGTCGATCATTGCCTGGTCCAGCGCCCGTGGCATCACCCGGAAGCGCTCATTGGGCACCGCAGAGGCCGAGTAGGCTACCGCCAACAGGCCGTCTGCCGATTCCATGATCTCCCGCCCGGGGTGAAACAGTTGCGACAGCACCACGGTACCGTGCGCGTGGCAGGCCTCGGCAAGCTGGCGGTAGCCGTCGATGCAGGCATCGTCCGTGGCCATTAGCACATGCGAGGTGTAGCGGGCACTGTCGTGCACCCCGGCGACCTGCAGCACGATCAGGCCAACGCCGCCGGCAGCGCGGTCGCGCTGGTAGGCGATCAGTTTGTCGTTGACCAGGTTGTCGGTGGGCAGGCAGGTGTCGTGCCCGCTGGACATGATGCGGTTTTTCAAACGTTTGCCGCGGATCTGCAAGGGCTCGAACAGGTGTGGGAAGGCGGTCTGCATACAGGCGGCTCCGGTACGGTGTTGTTATTTTTCTATCAAAGTGTAGCAATAGTAAAAAATCAACTTGTTTTTTTACTGGTGTCTGTCTAGGTTTTCCTCACTCGCATGGCGAGGGTGTGACCTCAAAACAACAAGAAAACGGGCCCGTCGGGCACCGCCAGGAGGAAACTACGATGCAGCTATATCCACGTGTGACCGGCCTTTGTGCAGCCTTGCTGGCCCTTGGCCTGGGCACTGCGCAAGCTGCGCAGCAGATGGTTGTGGTCGGTTATGGCGGCGCGGGCCAGAAGGCCCAGGATGAGGCGATTTTCAAGCCCTTCATTGCCCAGGACGGCAGCCAGCTGATCCAGAGTGAATACAACGGCGAAATGGCGCGGATCCAGGTCATGGCTGACACCGGCAACGTCGATTGGGATGTGGTGCAGATCGAAGGCCCTGACTTGATGCGCGGCTGCGACGAGGGGATCTACGAGCACCTGGACTGGCAGCGCCTGGGCCATGCCGCCGAACTGATCCCGGCAGCCGCACAGGATTGTGGATCGGCCGCGCTGGTCTGGAGCGTGGCTATTGCCTACGACCGCAGCAAGCTGGCCCAGGCGCCGGCGTCGTGGGCCGACTTCTGGGACGTCGACAAGTACCCTGGCAAGCGCGGCCTGCGCAAGCGTGCGGTGTACAACCTGGAGTTCGCGCTGTTGGCTGACGGGGTCAAGGTCGAAGACGTATACCGGGTATTGTCTACGCCGGCAGGCGTCGAGCGGGCCTTCGCCAAACTCAGCGAACTCAAACCCCATATCCAGTGGTGGGACGCCGGCGCTCAACCCGCGCAATGGCTGGCAGCCGGTGACGTGGTGATGACCTCCACCTACAGCGGAAGAATTGCGGTGGCGGCGCAGCAGGGCAGCCCGTTGGCCGTGGTATGGCCTGGCAGCCTGTACGGTATGGACTACTGGGCGATCATCAAAGGCTCGCGGCATGTCGACCAGGCCAAGCGGCTGATTGCCTATGCCAATCAGCCGGATACCCAGGTGCGGTATGTACAACAGATCCCCTATGGGCCAACCAATACCCAGGCCGCGGCCAGGCTTGACCCGGCGCTGGCCAACTGGGTACCCACTTCGCCACAGAA
Source organism: Pseudomonas sp. USTB-Z (assembly GCF_019691255.1). NCBI lineage: Bacteria > Pseudomonadati > Pseudomonadota > Gammaproteobacteria > Pseudomonadales > Pseudomonadaceae > Pseudomonas > Pseudomonas sp. USTB-Z. The sequence continues at coordinate 233,644 of NZ_JAECZP010000002.1, read as the reverse complement.
CCTTCAAGGGGCGCTGGCCATGAACGTGGAATTCTGGGTCGATCATGGCGAAGAACTGGAGCAACGCTTCAACGCCTGGGCCAGCAAATAGCGTTCAGTAAAGGGGCAACAAGATGACTTCAACGGAACTAAGCCTGCGTCGGGAGCTGGCTGCCTGCTACCGGCTGATCGCGCACTTTCGCATGAGCGATCTCATCTTCACGCATATCTCCCTGCGCCTGCCTGGGCCGGAGCACCATTTCCTGATCAACCCGTATGGCCTGCTCTTCGAGGAGATCACAGCGTCCAGCCTGGTGAAGATCGACCTGCAGGGGCGGCCGGTGGGGGCTGCCCGTCACCCGGTCAACCCGGCCGGGTTCGTCATTCACAGTGCCATTCACGCTGCCCGCGAGGATGCCCGGTGCGTGCTGCACACCCACACCCGCGCAGGCTGCGCGGTGGCCGCACTGGAATGTGGCCTGCTGCCGGTCAACCAGATGTCCATGGAGTTTTACGGCAATGTGGCTTACCACGCCTACGAGGGCGTCGCGCTGGACATGGATGAACAGCAACGGCTGGTGGCCGACCTGGGCAACAAGCCGGTGATGATGCTGCGCAACCATGGCCTGTTGACCACGGGGCGCAGTGTGGCTGAAGCCTTCTTGCGCATGTACTACCTGGAGAAGGCTTGCGAGATCCAGTTGGCGGCGCAAAGTGCTGGGCAGCTGGTATTGCCGACGACCGAAGTGTGCGTGCGTACCGAACGGCAGTTCAACGCGCCGGGGAGAGGGTTGAAGCAAGGGGAACTGACCGACCCGGATGCGCTGCAATTGGCGTGGGCGGCGTTGTTGCGAATGTTGGAAAAGGTGGCGCCTGGTTATCAGGATTGAACCTGCGCTTGCTGATTTGGCAGTTAGTCGTGCAAACGACAGCGGGCGGACGGAACAGTCACTGTAGTGCAACCATTGCTTTCAACTGTGCTGGTCCCTTCTCAAGGAATACCGTTATGCTGTAACGAAATATGTCTAAAAAGCCTGCAGAAGGAAGTCGCAATGCCACTCAAGGACCTGCTTATCGCCCTGGTGGTGATTGTCGCCTGGGGCGTCAACTTTGTGGTCATCAAGGTTGGCCTCGACGGGCTGCCACCGATGTTGCTGGGGGCATTGCGTTTCTTGCTGGTGGCGTTCCCGGCGATCTTGCTGGTCAGGCGGCCCAAACTGCCGTGGCGCTGGCTGATCGCTTACGGTGCGACCATTTCACTGGGCCAGTTCGCGTTCCTGTTTCAGGCCATGTACAGCGGCATGCCGCCAGGGTTGGCTTCGTTGATCCTGCAGTCGCAAGCCTTCTTCACCCTCGGTTTTGCGGCGTTGTTTCTCGGTGAGCGGCTGCGCCTGGCCAGCGTGCTGGGGCTGCTGGTGGCGGCCGGCGGCCTGGCACTGATCGGCAGCGAAGACGGCGGCCATGTGCCCATGCTGGCGTTGGTGCTGACCCTGTGTGGCGGTGCAATGTGGGGCCTGGGCAACATCATTACCCGGCGGTTCGGCTCGGTCGACCTGGTCGCGTTGGTGATCTGGGGTGGGCTGATCCCACCACTGCCATTCCTGGCACTGTCCTGGTGGCTGGAAGGCCCCGAGCGCATTGGCCATGCCTTGGCCAATATCAGTTGGAGTTCGGTGCTGGCCCTGGCGTATTTGGCCTTTGTGGCCACCATGCTCGGCTACAGCCTGTGGAGCAAGTTGCTGTCGCGTCACCCGGCAGGCAAAGTGGCGCCGTTCTCGCTGCTGGTACCGGTGATTGGCCTGAGTTCGTCGGCGTTGCTACTGGGAGAGCGCCTGACCGCTACGCAGGGCTGGGGCGCATTGTTGGTGATGGCCGGCCTGCTGGTGAATGTATTCGGTGCGCGCATCGGTCAGCGTTTGCGGGCTGCCAACGCGTAAAGCGCTTAAATCCGCCGACCTGCGCTCTGTTAGAATCGGCCTCTTTTTGCCAGGCCAACGGAGCGCATCCATGATCATTTCCACCACCAGCCAGCTCGAAGGCCGCCCGATTGCCGAATACCTGGGCGTGGTCAGTTCCGAATCGGTGCAGGGCATCAACTTCGTGCGCGATTTCTTTACACGGTTTCGCGACTTCTTCGGTGGCCGTTCGCAAACCCTGGAAAGCGCGCTGCGCGAGGCCCGGGAGCAGGCCACTGAAGAACTCAAGGCCCGGGCACGACAGTTGCAAGCCGATGCGGTAGTGGGGGTTGATTTTGAGATCAGCATGCCGTCGGTACAGGGCGGCATGGTCGTGGTATTTGCCACCGGCACGGCAGTACGCCTGAAGTAAAGCCTTTTGCCATTGGTCGGCTGCAGGGTTCTTGTCCGGTCGGTCCGCAAATGACCAGCTAGTCTCACTTTCACAGGCCGCGTTTCCTGGGCAACTTGTCTGGTTGCCGACGCGACCGCCACTGGAGGGAGACAGGGCATGAGCGAATCCTTTTTCGAAGACCTGAACGATGCGTTCCCGATCAACAGCCAGGTGCGTTGCGGCCAGGCGGCATTTCGCCTGGGGTTCGCCCACATGACGCTGGATGATTCCGAACAGCTCCAGCCTGCACATTTGCAGCGCAGCAAAAAAGGCCGCTTCATGCCGCGGGTACCGCTCAAGAAGTAAGCCTGCGCCTGCACACGCCCCGCCCAACGGCGGGGTTTTTATTGCTATTCGTTGATCCGCCTCATGGTATTGCCCGGTAGCGCTCGCCGGATGGCCCGGCCTGTGGTTTTCTGACGCGGCATTCCAGCAACGGAGGATTGAATGCTCATGCGAGTCAGGGAAGAAACCTATTGGCAGTGGGCCGACGCACAGTTGCACAGCCGCTGCCACGACGAAGCACTCAGCGACGGCACCACACTGGACGTGCAGGTGCGCTTGTCGCGCCTGGGGGCGACGCAGCTGTTTCTGGGGTTGTACGCCGGGGATGGGCGGGCGTTGCTGGAAGAGTATTACCCCGCGCTGCCGGGCGAGACCATGACCCGTGCGCTGGTGTGGGGTGTCGACCGCGCCCGGGCGATGGCAACAGGCGCTTTGCCTTTGCCGGAAACCCGTCTGCAGCGGCGCCAGGCATGAAAAAGCCCGGCCAATGCGGGCCGGGCTCTGGTAAGGGTGCGAACCCTCAATTCAGCGGTTCGATCACCTTGACTGCCTGCTGCTCACGGGCAGCGGGCCATTCTTGTTGCAGGGTCTGCAGCACGCGGCCAACGAATTCGGTGTCGGCGGCGGCTTTCTTGCCGACGTAGCCTTGGCCACGGCGGTAGACCTTGAAGCGGGCACGCATGCTGGGCAGGTGCTCTTCAAATTCATCTTCGACGGTGTTCGGTGGCAGGCGGTCGAGGCGCACTTCACCGGTTTGGCTAACCCACAGCAAATGGTCGTCAAGGCTGTCCTTGCGCACGGCGAACAGCTGGGCCAATTGGTCGATAGTCGGATTGTTGTTCAAGTTCATCATAAAGCCCCCATTACCCATTCATAGGTGATTTTCACAGTTGGCGCTATCACGGTGTAGCGCACTACCAAGGCTGCTACAGCAGCATCGCAACAGGGGCTTTCTCACGCTGCCTTTTGGACAGTTTCCCTCTCCACGGACGGCCTGCGTTACCGCGCAGGCCGTCTGGAACACCCTTGCCACCGCTCCCGATCGGGGAGACGGCTTCATCATGCCCAAGCGCGATGAACGGCGTCAACCATTTTGTAGTGAATATTTTTGCTCACTACATTCTGTCGTTTTGTCCGACAATCAACGCGAGCGTTATAAGCCGGAAAGGATGTCGAAGGCGGCTTGCACCCGCGCCTGGTTGGGGTAATTCCGATTGGCCAGCAGCACGACTGCCAGCTGTTCTGCCGGCACGAACGCGGCGTACGCGCCGAAGCCGTTGGTGGCGCCGGTCTTGTTGTACCAGGCTGCCGGTAGCGCGGGCAGGGCCGGCTGCAAGCGAGTGGTGGCCTGCGGTTCGCGGATCAGCCGTGGGCTGTTGCCATCGATCAGTGTGCTCAGCGTGACCGGGTAGGGGTAGCGTTCCCAGCCCAGGCCTTGCGTCATGGCGCCAACCTGGAAATAGCCCTGCTGGGTAATGGCGGTGGCTTTCACCAGGGCCGGTGGCAAGCCCTGCGGCTGCATGTGCAACCGCACATAGCGCAGCAGGTCGCTGGCGCTGGTTTTGATGCCGTAGGCCTCATCGGCGTAGGGGCCGGGCCCTACACGCACCGGCTTGTCGTCGGCGTCATACCCTTGGGCATAAAGCCCCTGGGCGCTGGCCGGAACCTGAAGGTAGGTATTTTTCAGGCCCATCTTCGTCAGCAGGCCCTCACTCATCAGCGTGGAAAACGGTTGATGCTGCGCACGGGCAGCCAGGTCACCGAACAACCCCAGGCTGGGGTTGGAGTAGCAGCGCTGGGTGCCGGGTTTGGCGCGAGGTTGCCAGTGGCGGAAGAAATCGACTACCTGCTGCGGTGTTTGCACGGTGTCGGGGAACTGCAGTGGCAGGCAGTCGGCGCTATAGGCGCCCAGTTCCAGCACCGTCGCGTCGCCGATGGGGACGCCGGCCAGTGCCGGGTGATAGCGCTTGGCCGGGGCCTCGAGGTCAAGCTTGCCCTCGGCGCTGGCAAGCGCGGCCAGGGTGGCCGTGTAGGTCTTGCTCAGCGAACCGATCTCGAACAGCGTATCGCGGCTTACCGGTACGTTGTCGGCCTTGCTGGCCACACCGTAACTGAAGTAATGCGCGTGGTCGCGTGCATAGATGGCCACAGCCATGCCGGTGATGCCTTGTTCCTGCATGAGCGGGCGGATGATCTGGTCGACCTTGGCCTGTAACTGGTCGTCGGCCTGGGCGCTGGCATGGCCCAAGGCAAGGGTAATGGCGGCTGCAAGTGTAGCCAGACGTGGGCGGAGCATGGAGAGTCCTTTTTGTGGAACGTGTCCGTTGAGCGATACCGCTCGGGGTTCCGGCGTTAGCGACGGAGAGCCAAAGACCTTATCGTCTGCCCAGCCACCATGACAAGATGGATACAGTGATGAAGTATTTGCGCATGTTATTTGACAATTTCACCTTGGCCTTGCTCGGTGTGGTACTCATCGCCACCGTGCTGCCTTGCTCGGGCGATGGCGCGGTGTTTTTCGGCTGGCTGACCAACCTGGCCATCGGCCTGTTGTTCTTCCTGCATGGCGCCAAACTGTCCCGTGAAGCCATCATTGCCGGTGCCGGGCACTGGCGCCTGCACCTTCTGGTGTTCTCCTGTACTTTCGTATTGTTCCCACTGCTGGGCCTGGCGTTCAAACCTCTGTTCGTACCGCTGGTGGGTAACGAGCTTTACCTGGGCATCCTGTACCTGTGTGCCTTGCCTGCAACCGTGCAGTCGGCCATCGCCTTTACCTCGCTGGCCCGCGGTAACGTGCCGGCAGCCATCTGCAGCGCAGCGGCCTCTAGCCTGTTGGGTATCTTCCTCACCCCGTTGCTGGTGATGCTGCTGCTGGGGGCCGGTGGTGATACAGGTTCCGGCCTGGATGCGGTGTTGAAGATCACGTTGCAGCTGCTGGTGCCGTTCGTTGCCGGGCAGGTCGCGCGGCGCTGGATCGGCGCCTGGGTCAAGCGCAATGCGCGCTGGCTCAAAGTGGTGGACCAGGGTTCGATCCTGCTGGTGGTGTACACCGCCTTCAGTGAGGCCGTGGTTACCGGGCTGTGGCACACCGTATCGCCGCAGCACCTGGCGGGGTTGTTCGTAGTGTGCGCAATTCTGCTGGCAGTGGTGCTGTTTGGCACCCGCTTGCTTGGCAAGGCGCTGGGCTTCGACCTCGAGGATCGCATCACCATCCTGTTTGCCGGCTCCAAGAAAAGCCTGGCTACGGGTGTGCCCATGGCCCAGGTGTTGTTCGTGGGCAGTGGCATTGGCGCGATGATTCTGCCGCTGATGCTTTTCCACCAGATACAGCTGATGGTGTGTGCTGTGCTGGCGCAGCGTTATGCCAGCCGCGAGCAGGAGGTGGAGGTTTCGGCGTTGTCTTGAGCGCCTTTGCGTTCCCATGAAGATACTGTGTTGGCGGTCAAGCTTTTCTGCGGTGCTCAGCGCTGAAAAGCTTGGTCGTATCAAGGGGTTGATACCCGCGAAGCACGGCGGGCCTGCTGGCCAATTTCTACCCATCGTTCACCGTTGCCGCCGCTACCGTATTCGCGGGTAAACCCGCTCCTACACCTGATCGGGGGGGACACACATTGGTGATTGGGTGCAGGCCGTCGTGTAGGAGCGGGTTCACCCGCGAAAGGGCCGGGCCTGCTGGCCAATTATCACCCGCCGTTCACCGTTGCTGCCGCTACCGTATTCGCGGGTAAACCCGCTCCTACAACTGGAACGCAATGGCAGCGATCAGCGGGCCAGGCCTGAACGACGCTCGCGCAGCGCCTTGTCGACTTCGGCCTCGATCTTGTAGGCCGGCGCCTCCAGGTCGTCGTAGTTACGCGTATAGCGTCGGGCAAACGCCTCCACGCCCAGCTCCTGATACTGCTGCACATGCTTGAGCTCGTGCGCCCACAAGGCCACGTTGTCCTCGGCATCGGCGGCCCGGCGGAAGATGATCGTGTCGATCAGTGTAACGGCGTTCACATCGGGGTTCTGCAATAGCGCATTGGCTGCGCTCATCTGTTGCTCATCCCCCACCCGGAAGCGCGCCGCGTCGAGCACGGCAAAGTCATACCAAGGTTCAAGCTGCGCCCGAATATGCAACGGAATCGGCTGCACACCGCTGGCCGTGGCTTCGTCGCGGGCCTGGCGCAAGGCGTAGGTCAGGCTGGACGAGGCCATGACCTCCACATCCTTGAGGATCTGCCCGGCCTGGCCTGGGTCGATCGGGGCGCAGAAGCAGCCCATCAGGCACACTTGATACTGCCCAGGCGGGCAGGCCTGTTCGGCAAGCGCTGGCAGGGCCCATAGCAAACCCAGCAGGGCACTAATCCGTCTCATGCAGGGCCTGTTCGACAAACTGGCGGCTGGCGCCCAGTACCTGCGCTTGCACACCTTCACTGGCCAGCATGCGCCCGACCAGCAATGCCCCTACGCACTGGCTTATCAGCACCCAGGCCAGCTGCTCATCTTCCAAGGTTGTGCTCCAGGCCTGGTGCAGCTCTACCAGCCAGTGCTCAGCCACTTCACGCACCGGCGTGTCGGCCCGGGCGATTTCCACACCCAGCGGCGGCAGCGGGCATCCACCTTCGGCATTGCGCAGGTGGGCCAGGCTCAGGTACTGCTGCAGACAGCGGCCCAGGCGTTCGCGGTTGGCGCCTTGGCAAGCCAGGCGTGCCAGGGGGCTGTTGCTCAGCTCCTGGCGTACCACCTCGGTAAACAGGTCGTCCTTGGACGGGAAGTGGTTGTAGAAGGCACCGCCGGTCAGGCCGATCGCTTTCATCAACCCGGCCACGCCGGTGCTGGCAAAACCCCCGCGTTTGGCCAGCGCGCCGCTGCTGGCCAGCAACCGTTCGCGGGTTTGCTGTTTGTGTTCGTTGGAATAGCGCATTCACATGCCTCGACAGACAGGCTTGACGATGACCGCGATCATAGCATAGCGTTCGTTTACTAAACGATCATTTACCCATGGAGGCAGGCATGTCAGAACAACAAAAAGTCGTGCTGGTGATCGGGGCGGGCGACGCCACTGGGGGTGAGATCGCCAAGCGCTTTGCGCGTGAGGGCTATATTGCCTGCGTAACCCGGCGCCAGGCCGACAAACTGCAGCCGCTACTGGAGGAAATACACGCCGCTGGCGGCCAGGCCTACGGTTTTGGCTCTGATGCGCGCAAGGAAGAGGAGGTGACCGCGCTGGTGGAGACTATCGAGCGTGATATAGGTCCGATTGAGGCATTTGTCTTCAATATCGGCGCGAATGTGCCGTGCAGCATTCTCGAGGAAACCCCACGCAAGTACTTCAAGATCTGGGAAATGGCCTGCTTTGCCGGTTTCCTCACCGCGCAGGCGGTGGCCCGGTGCATGGTTCAGCGTGAGCGCGGCACCCTCCTGTTCACCGGCGCTACAGCCGGTACCCGCGGCGCAGCCGGTTTTGCCGCCTTCGCCGGCGCCAAGCATGGCTTGCGTGCCCTGGCACAGAGCATGGCGCGCGAGTTGGGGCCACGCAACATCCATGTCGCCCATGTGGTGGTGGACGGTGCCATCGACACGGCCTTCATCCGTGACAGCTTCCCCGAGCGTTATGCCCTCAAGGACCAGGATGGCATCCTTGACCCGGCGCACATTGCCGACACTTACTGGTTCCTGCACGCCCAGCCCCGCGACGCCTGGACGTTCGAGCTGGACCTGCGCCCCTGGATGGAACGCTGGTAAACCCCCGTTAACACGCAAGGACCGTCACCATGCACACGTCTGTCGATTTCTTTTTTGACCTGGGCAGCCCGGCCAGTTACCTGGCCTGGACCCAACTGCCGAACCTGTGTGCCCGCCATGGCGCTACGCTGCGCTACCGGCCAATGCTGCTTGGCGGGGTTTTCCAGGCTACCGGCAATGCTTCGCCGGCCATGATCCCGGCCAAAGGGCGCTACATGTTCACCGACCTGGCACGCTTTGCCCAACGCTACGGTGTGCCGTTCGGGATGCCGCCGGGCTTTCCGGTCAATACCCTGACTTTGATGCGCGGCGTGACAGGTACCCAGTTGCATTCACCGGATCGGTTCGAGGCATTGCTATCGGTGCTGTTCACTGGGCTGTGGGTACAGCGCCGCAACCTGAGCGACAGCGCTGTGCTGAATGAAACACTCGTGCAGGCAGGTTTCGACCCGCAGGGTTTTCATGCCCTGGCCGCTGACAGCGAAGTAAAAGCAGCGCTAAAGCAGGCCACCGAGGCAGCTGTGGCGCGCGGGGTGTTTGGCGCGCCCACCTGTTTTGTCGGTGATGGCATGTTCTTCGGCCAGGACCGCCTGGACTTTGTCGAAGAGGCGCTGCGTCAGGGAGCCAGCAGCCTCTCCAGCTGAGTGCGCTCCCACAGGCTGAGCAGGTCGGTGGGGTTGGTGCCATAGCGCTGCCAGTGCTCGAGCCCGGCCTGTTCGCCGCCGGGGGCTTGGCAATGAACGCAATGCGCCAAGCCTTCAGTATCCAAGGCCAACGTCAGTTGCCAGCCCTGGATACCGACATCGACCAAGCCACCCTCGCGGCGTGCAACCACCTCAAGGTGGTGCACGCCAAGGGCCACATTGCGCAGGCACTGATAGACATCCCGGGCGCTCAGTGAAGGTCTGTGCGTCAAGATCAGAAATTCGCCGGCGTGTTGGCGCTGATGATCTCGGCCTCATCCGGGCCGATGTTCTTGAAACTGTGCGGCAGGGTCGTGGGGATGTAGTAGCCGTCGCCCGAATTGAGGACGCTGACCTGGCCGTCGACCCACAGCTCGACGGTGCCACGGGTGACCAACCCGCATTCTTCGCCTTCAGCGTGCACGATCGGTTCGCCAGAGTCGGCGCCGGGTGCGTACAGCTCACGCAGCATGCGCATTTGGCGGCCTTCGACGCTGGCGCCGACCAGCAGCATGCGCAGGCCATTGCGGCCCAGGTCGGGTTGTTCGCCACCACGGAATACGTAGCGTTCCTCACGCACCGGCTCGTCGAAGCTGAAAAACTCCGCCAGGCTCATGGGGATGCCCTCGAGCAGTTTTTTCAGGGAGCTGACCGAAGGGCTGACGCGATTCTGCTCGATCTGCGAGATCGTCGAATTGGTCAGCCCGCTGCGACGGGCCAGTTCCCGTTGGGAGAGGTTGTTGCGTTCACGCACCAGTTTGAGTCGCGTCCCCGTGTCCATAGCCGCCTTGTAATCAGAGGTGTCAATAATAATGAGCGATGCGCATTAAAACACACTCTGCGCCCTTGCGCGCTGTGCTTCTCAAACCCGCTGCTCACGCGGCATTGGCCACAGCCCGACCAGCAGCAACAGCACGGCCACGGCCAGGAATGGCAAGCGCGGATCAAGGGCATACACCAAGGTACCGGCGAGCGGCCCGATCACCGCGCCCATGCCTTGGGCGGCGCCAATGGAGCCGGCCGTGGCGCCTTGTTCGGAGGCCTGCATGGCATTGGCCGCCAGTGCCGAAAACGCCGGGAAGACGAAGCCCATGCCGGCCGCCGCAACAAAATAGCAAGCCCACAGCCAGGGGGCCGTGGTGGCCAGCGAGCCACAGGCAAAGCCCAGTGCCGATACCGTGGCACCCACCCGGATCATCTTCAGCGGTGGCCACTCCAGTTGGCGCAGTATCACCTGGGCCAGCATCAGTGCCACACCCACGGTGGTCAGGGCTATGCCAGCCGCCTGGGCCGCTTCGGCAGGGCCCAGATGCAAGCGGTCAAGGGCAAAGAAACCGACGATGATCTGCGACACGGTCACGCTGAGCATGGCGCTGAATGCCACCAGCAGCGGCCGGCGCAGGCGCGGGTCGTTCAGCCGCACCGGGCTGGGGGCGTGGCTGTGCGGCAGCGCCTGTGGTTTGAGGGTAAAAAGCAGCACCAGGAAGGCAGTGGCCGGCAGCAGCGACATGATATGGAACGGCAGGCTCAGGCTGTGCCGCGCCAGCAGTGCGGCCAGCGCCGGCCCGACCACCAGACCGACGGCGTTGGCCGCCCCCAGTGAGGCCATGGCCCGCGCCCGGCGTTGCGGCTCGACATGGTCAGCGATCAGCGCATTGCAGCCTACCGGGATGGCGGCATAAAAGGCGCCGATGCAACCACGCGCGATCATCAGGCCGATGAACGCCAAGGTCGCCCCCGGCATCCAGCGCAGTGCGCCTTCGACGAACAGGCACAGCAGCCAGTAGGCCAGGGTGAAGCCGGCGCTGCCCAGCAGCAGGATGCGCCGGCGGCCCAGGCGGTCTGCCGCGCGGCCCCAGGGCCGGGCCAGCAGCACCCAGACCACGCCGGCCACGGTCACGGCGGCGCCGGCTTGCCAGGTGGCCATGCCAAGCTGGCGGGCTATCGGGCCGATCAGGGCGACGAAGGCCATCATCGACATGGTGCAGGCCATGTTGGCCAGCAACAGCGGGCGCAGGTTCAGGGTGCTGGCAGGCAGAAGGGTTGCAGGATCCTTTGCGACGTTCATGGGCAGTCCAGGGCAGAGTGGCAAACAAAACCGATATTATTAGGAATCATTATCGATTGTCGAACCCCGTGCTGCTACCGTTCACTCGCTGCGGTGCAAGGGGCCAGGCCACATGCTACGCAACACACCGTCACGGCGCACCCACGCATGCATCAAAGCGGCCCCCACATGCACCAGCACCGTGGCAAACAGCAGGTAGCCGGCCCAGCCATGGGCCTGGCGCAACACAGCATATAGCTGCAGGTTGTGGGGGGCGATGGCGGGCAAGCCGAGCGGGCGCGGGTAATCGCCTGCCGACAGCATGGCCCAGCCCAGCAGCGGCATGGCCAGCATCAGGCCATAAAGCAGCAGATGCGAGGCTCCGGCGGCCCAGCGCTGCAGTTTTGGCAGATCGTTCGGCAGGGGCGGGTGAGGTAGGGTCAGGCGCACAGCAATGCGCAGTACCACCAGCACCAGCAGGGCCAGCCCGGTGGCTTTGTGCAGGCTGATCAGCACCGGGTGGCGTAGCGACAGGTCGGCGACCATGCTTACGCCGATGAACAGCATGGCCAGAATCAGCACGGCCATCAGCCAGTGCAACACGCGGGCGAAAGGGTGGAAGGCTTGAGGTTTCATGGCTTGGCTCCGGTGCTGAGCGATTCGCGGCTACGGCGGTTGAACGATTCGGAATAGGCGGCCGAGCGGGCGGCGAGGATCGGGTCGGCTGACGCCTCTATGCCGCGGGGCAGGATCAGCGGGTCGAAGTTGAGATCGCGGCAGGCCCCTTGCTCGGGGGCGTCTACCTGTTCCAGTACCAGAGTGCCAGCGTCCACGCTGCGCCGCTCGGCGGGCCACGGCCGGGCAGGGTCGTCCACGGCATCGCCAGGTTCGGCCAGTACCAGTCGCAGCGTCCAGCGCAACGGGCCTTGGGCAAGGCGCTGCTGCAAGTCGTGTTGCAGGAATTGCTTGTCATCAACCTGCGCGGGTAATGCCGCAAATACAGTTTGTGGCTCGAGCTGCCAACGCACCGGGTGGGCCGCACCCGCTGCGTCGATCAGGCGGAAGGCATTGATACTGTGATACTGCGTGTTGGCGAAGCTGTCGCTGGGTTTGTAGCCCGCCGCCCATTGGCGAAACGCCGCGCTTTCCGGGTGGTCGGCGAAGAACGCCTGCAGCTTGCCAGGGTCCGGTTTGCCGGTTGCCGGGTCTGGTGCGCTCGCCAGTACTTGCTGGTAGAACCCTTGCGGCGTGCTGACCGCCAGCACCGGAGGGTTGTTCATGCCGGTCCGCCAGACCTGGCCATCGTCGGTGCTCAGCTCAATCGCCAGGCTGCGTACGGGTATACCCGTATCCGGGGCGAACGGGTTGGCGCCGCCGATGGCAAAACGGCCCACCACCGGCACCCGTTGCTGGCTGAAGGCGCGCGCCGTGGACAGGTTGGCGGCCTGCCCGCTGGCCTGGAAGTAGCCGCTCACGCACAAGCCCTTGGCGTGGTTCTTGCGGTAGCCGGGGTAATGCCCGGCCTGGGCTTCGAAGGTGTCGATGATGCGCTGTGGCGTCAGTCGGGGGGCGCCGAGCCAGCCAGCGGCATAGGCAAAGCCGGCACCTGCGGCCAGCAGCACGCCGCCAATGGCGGCCAGGCGCAAGGCTTTGGCCGAGCCGTGCAAGGGTGTGTTCATGGTCATCGTCCGGTTCAGTGAAGGTGCCAGTACGACGTGTCAGAGAAAAAGTTATTCCCTCATCGGGAATAGAATGTGTTCACAGGCGTCTGCCCTTTACACTGACAACCCCAGAGGCCGGGACCTAGCCATGCATGATTTGGACGACCACCAGTGGCGCGAGCTGCTGGCCCGCCTGCGCCGCTTTGCCGTGTGGCTGACCCGTGAGCCGGGCAGCGCCGACGACCTGGTGCAGGCCACGGTCGAGCGGGCCCTGAGCCGTCGCGACCAGCAACGGGACGCTGATGCCCTGCGTGCCTGGCTGTTCACCATCCTTTATCGACAGTTCCTCGACAGTAAGCGCCGCGAGCGATTGCATGCGCGCTGGTTGTCCTGGTTCGGCCGTAACGAGCACGACGATGAGCCGGTCGGTGACAACCTCGAAACCATCGTTCTGGCACAGGCCGACCTGCAGGCGTTTGCCCGGCTGACGGCGGAGCAGCGTGCCTTGTTGTTGCTGGTCAGCATCGAAGGCTTGAGTTACAAGGAGGCCGCCCAGGCCTTGGGCATCCCCATCGGCACTGTGATGTCGCGCCTGTCGCGCGCGCGCAATGCCTTGCGCGAACTGACCGAGGGCAACCCCCAGCCCCCGGCCTTGCGGAGACTGAAATGAAGCGCCTGATCCCCAGCGATGACGAATTGCACGCTTACGTCGATGAGCGCCTGGAACCTGTGCGCCGGGCCGAAGTGCAGGCCTGGCTGGCGGCCAACCCGCAAGCTGCGGCACGGGTGGAAGGCTGGCGCGCCGATGCCCGGCGGCTGCGCACAGCGCTGGCCGGATTGGGCGAGCTGCCCGGTGCGGCGCAGCTGGACCTTGGCCAGTTGCGTCGGCAATTGCGCCAGCGTCGGCAGCGGCGTTGGGCGGCGGCGGCGGTGGTGATGCTGGCGTTGGGTGTGGGGGGCTTGGGCGGCTGGCAAGTGCGCGATGCAACCTTGGCGCGGGTCGACCTGCCCATGGCTGATGCTGTTCAGGCGCACCGTTTGTTCGCCAGCAGTGAAGCACTGGATATCCAGGCCAGTGATCCTGGGCAGTTACGTGACTGGCTGGGCCGCCATTTCAGCCGGGTGGGCCAGTTACCGGACCTGGCGGGGTATGGCTTCAAACCGGTGGGCGCCCGCCTGCTCAGCAACGAGCAGGGGCCGGCTGCATTACTGGTATTCGAAGATGGCAAGGGCCAGCGCATCAGCCTGTTCCTGCGCTCGCCGGGCGACCTTTATCGGCGCATGCCGGACGGGCAGCGGGTCGATGGCCAGCTGGAGGCGCGGTACTGGTCGCATGGGGCTTATAACTTTGCCTTGGTCAGCGCGGCGGACGATGTGCGTGGGGCGGGGGTGGGGGAGGCGTTGAGGTTGGGGTTGTGAGTGTGGGCCCAAGGTGTGCACCTTGGGCCCGTCACCCGAATCAGCTCAACTCCAGCCAGATCGGCGCATGGTCCGACGGCTTTTCCATCCCGCGCAGCTCATAGTCGACGCCCGCTGCCTTGATGCGCGGCACCAGTGGCTGCGAGGCCATGATCAGGTCGATGCGCAGGCCGCGCTTGGGCTCGTCCTCAAAGCCGCGGCTTCGGTAGTCGAACCAGCTGAAACGGTCGGTCACCTCCGGGTACAGGTGGCGGAAGCTGTCTACCAACCCCCAGCCTTTCAAACGTTCCATCCACTCACGCTCCTCCGGCAGGAAGCTGCACTTGCCGGTCTTCAGCCAGCGTCTGGCGTTGTCCGGGCCAATGCCGATATCACAGTCTTGCGGCGAAATGTTCATGTCGCCCATCACCAGCACTGGCTGGTCGTTGCGGAACTGGCTTTCCAGCAGTGCCTGCAGGTCGCTGTAGAAGCGCTGCTTGGCCGGGAACTTGGTGGGGTGGTCGCGGCTTTCGCCTTGGGGGAAATAGCCGTTCATGATGGTGATCGGGCTGCCGTTGGCATCGGCAAAGGTACCCCAGATGAAGCGGCGCTGGGCATCTTCTTCGTCGGTGGCAAAGCCCTTGTGCAGGCTCAGCGGCGCCTGGCGCGACAGCAGGGCCACGCCGTAGTGGCCTTTCTGGCCATGGTAGTGCACGTGGTAACCCAGTGCCTGCACGTCGGCCAGCGGGAACTGATCGTCGCTGACCTTGGTTTCCTGCAGGCCGATCACGTCCGGCTGGTGCTTTTCGATCAGCGCCGCCAGCTGATGCGGGCGGGCCCGCAGGCCGTTGATGTTGAAACAGACGATCTTCATGGAAAGACAATCCCGGTAAAAGGCGCGATGCTAGCCGACATCGACCTGCATCACCAGCATGGCGGCCAGGCGAGCCTGCTGCTAACGTGCTGTTGGGGGTGAACGAAGCACGCTGGGGCACCTCCAAGGCACTGAACGCCCATTCCAGGAGGTCTGCCCGCAATGCCCGAAACCACAGCCGCCCCGGCCCGTGTATGCCTGCTCGACGATGGTTACAGCCGCGAGGCACGTTCGCTGCTGTACAACGCCTACCGCCACGAGCCCACCTTCGCCTACATCTTCGAAGCCCAGCGCCCGGGGTATGAGCGGCGCCTGCGGGTGATGGTGCGCGAATGGGTGCGCCAGCACTTCTACCTGCAACTGCCCGCCATCGGCCTGCTGGTCGAGGACCGCCTGATTGCCCTGGCCCTGATCGTGCCACCGCAGCGCCGGCTGGGCGTGGCCGACAGCTGGGCCTGGCGCCTGCGCATGATGCTGGGTACCGGCCTGCGCTGTACGCGGCGCTACATGGACTACCAGGCTGCATTGGCCAGCTGTCTGCCCACTGACCAGGTGCATGTGTTGCCTTTGCTGGGGGTGCACCCGCAGTTTCAGGGCAAGCACTACGGCGAGCAATTGTTACAAGCTGTGCACGACTGGTGCGCGGAAGACCCAGGCACCCAAGGGGTGGTGCTGGACACCGGTAACGAGCACTACCTGGCTTTTTACCAGCGTCAGGGTTATGAGGAAATTGGCGAAGTGGCTGTAGGACCAATCCGAGAGAGGGTGTTCTTTCATCCTAATCCAGTCTCTTCAAAACCCGCTTTTGCCTGAACAGGCCGCCGGGCGGCTCCCTTGAGCGCCTGGCTCTGGTAGCATGCGCCGCATGACGTATTCAGGAAGATTGACCTGGGGCCTGGTTTTCTGGGTCGCCAGTTTCGCAGCATGGGGCCAGAGCGAGTTGTTGGTGAAGGTGAAGCCGGCCAACAAGGCGCTCAAGGCCAATGTCGAAGGCTATATAGGCACATTGGGTGACCGCGACGAAGAAGCACTTTTGCGCTTCAGTCGCGGGGCAGAGGAGCAGGCGCGCAAAGCGGCGCAGGCACTTGGCTACTATCAGGCGCAGATCGATACCGAGGTCAAGCCCGCCAGCGACGCAGACCATCCCCCACAACTGATCATCAGCATCAACCCGGGCGAACCGATTCGCCTGCGCAACGTGACCGTGCGCATCGAGGGCCCAGCCAGCGAGATGAAGGCCTTCCGCGTGCCTGACAGCAAGGCGCTGCGGGCGGGTGAACAACTCAATCACGGCCATTACGAGGATGCCAAGCGGTTGATCCAGAACCAGGCGTCGCGCTATGGCTTCTTCAGTGGGCGCTTCAGTAGCCAGCGCCTGGCCGTCGACCCACAAGCCGGTGTGGCGGATATCGAACTAGTCTACCAGAGTGGCCCGCGTTATCGCCTGGGCGCCGTCACCTTCGGTGGCGACACACCGCTGGACGAGGACCTGCTGCAGCGCATGGTGTCGTTCAAGCCGGGTACCCCTTACGACTCGGAACTGGTCGCAGAGCTGAACAACGACCTGCAATCGAGCGGCTATTTCGAAGGCGTGCGTGTGGATGCGGCACCCACTGCTGCTGTGGGCGAAGAAGTCCCGGTGGATGTTCACCTGGAAACCCGTAAACCACGCACCATGGGCCTTGGCCTGGGCTTCTCGACCGACGTCGGGCCGCGCGGCAAGGCCAACTGGACCCGCCACTGGGTCAACCCGCAAGGCCACAGCTATGGCTGGGAAACCGAACTGTCGGCCCCGCGCCAGAACGTCGGCCTGTGGTATGACATTCCGCTTGATCCGCCGCTGACCGACAAGCTGCGCTTTGCCGGTGGCTACCAGAACGAGGAGCTTGCCGGCACCGACACGCTCAGCAAGCTGTTGACGGTCGGCCCCGAGTGGCACAGCAAGCTGCCCAGTGGCTGGCAGCGGGTGATTTCGCTCAAGTACCAACGCGAAGAATATCGCCTGGGGGACGACTCCGGTTTGAGTAACCTGTTGATGCCTGGCATCAGCTATTCCTTCCTGCGCAGTGACAACCGCATCGATCCGCACAACGGCTATCGCCTGCAGTTCGATGTTCAAGGTGCCAAGGAAGGGCTGGTTTCCGACACCAACCTGCTGCACGGCAACGTATTGCTCAAAGGTCTGACCACGCTCGGCCACAACCACCGCTTTCTCGGGCGCGTACAGTTTGGTGGCAGTGCGACCAATGGCTTCAAGAACAACATTCCGCCGTCGCTGCGTTTCTTCGCAGGTGGCGACCAGAGTGTGCGCGGTTACGACTACCAGACCCTGTCGCCGAAAAACAGCGACGGTGACCGTATCGGCGGGCGCTACCTGGTGGCAGGCAGTGTCGAGTACCAGTATTCGCTGACCGAAAAATGGCGGGTTGCGACGTTCGTCGACCAAGGCAACTCATTCAACGACCTGGAGCTGCCCAGCCTCAAGACCGGTGTCGGGTTTGGTGTGCGCTGGGTATCGCCGGTCGGGCCGCTGCGCCTGGACCTGGCCAAGGCGTTGGATGACGAAGGGGGCATTCGCCTGCACTTTTCCATGGGGCCCGAGCTGTGAAACGCGTAATCAAATTTACTTCACTGGGCCTGCTGGGGGGCGTCGCGAGCATGGGCCTGGTGCTCGGCTTGCTGCTGGGTACCCAGGCCGGCAGCCGCTGGGCACTGGGCAAGGTGCCCGGGCTTGAAGTGGCCGACTTCCAGGGTCGCCTGGCGGGCAGTTGGCAGGCCAGCCGGCTAACCTGGGCCGACGGCGGCAGCACGGTAGAGATGCAGGCGCCGTCGCTGGCCTGGTCGCCTGCCTGCTTGCTGCGCGCGACCTTGTGCATTGACCGGTTGCAGGCAGACCGCATTGACATGGCCTTTGCGCCAAGCACTGAACCCACCGAGAGCGCCCCGCTGCAATTGCCGACCCTGCGCTTGCCGCTGGCCATCGAACTGGGCGAGGTCAAGGTCGGGCAGCTGCGCCTGGATGGCAGTGATCTGCTTGGCGATTTGCAACTGGCTGCGCACTGGACCAATAGCGGGATACGCATCGACAGCCTGCGGCTGCTGCGCGACGACCTGCAATTGAGCCTACAGGGCGACCTGCAACCCGAAGGCGACTGGCCGGTAACACTACAGGCGCAATTGCAGTTGCCTGCGGTAGACGAAAAACCCTGGCAACTGGCACTGACGGCCAATGGCCAATTGCAGAAGACGCTGGAGCTCGCCGGCACCAGCAGTGGTTACCTCGATGCCACATTGAGCGGGCAGTTGCAGGCATTGGCCGAGCACCTGCCGGCGACCTTGCACATCCGCTCCGAGGCGTTCAAGCCGGCTGGTGCGTTGCCTGACACCCTGCAATTGAACGCGCTCGAGCTCGATGCCAAGGGCGATCTGCTCGATGGCTATCAACTGTCTGGCAGGGCCAGCCTGCCGGCCGAGCAGTCACCGATCGCCTTGCTCCTGTCCGGTCTGGTCGACAGCAAAGGCGCCAGGCTCGATGCCCTGGACCTGACCGCCAGCGACAGCCAACGGGTCAAGCTGCAAGCCACGGCTGACTGGCAGCAAGGCCTGAGCGCCGATGCGCAGCTGGACTGGCAGGACTTCCCGTGGTTGCGCCTGTACCCACTGGAGACCCCGCCTGAAGTCACCCTCAAGCGCTTCAATACCCAGGTGCATTATCGTGATGGCAATTACCAGGGGACTTTCACGGGGGACTTGGACGGCCCGGCAGGAGCGTTCAGCCTGGCCAGCCCGTTCGAAGGTGACCTCACCCAGGTGAAACTGCCGCAGTTGGCGCTGAGCGCCGGCCAGGGCAAGGCTGCCGGCAGTGTCGCCGTCCGTTTTGCCGACACCCTGGCCTGGGATGTCGACCTGCAGCTCTCCGCGCTCGACCCGGCCTATTGGCTGGCCGAACTGCCCGGTACCCTGGCGGGGCCACTGCGCAGTAAAGGCGAACTGAAAGGCGATACGCTTACCCTGGATGCCCAGCTTGACCTCAAGGGCCGCCTGCGTGGCCAGCCAGCCATGCTCAAGGCCGAGGCCCAGGGGGCAGGGCAAAACTGGACCCTGGGCACACTGGCTATCCAGCTGGGTGACAACCGCATCAACGGCAGTGGCAGCGTGCAACAGCGCCTGGCGGGGCAAATCGACCTTGACTTGCCGCGCCTGGGCCAGTTGTGGCCAAGGCTGCAAGGCGGGGTCAAGGGCCGGCTGGATGTCGCCGGCACCTTGCAGGCCCCGCAAGGTACGCTCACCCTGCAGGGCCAGCGCTTGGCTCAGGGCGAAAACCGCCTGCAGCAGTTGGACCTGGATGCCCGCCTGGACAACGCCCAACGCGGTGTAGTCGGGCTCAAGGCAACCGGTATCCACCTGGGTGATACCGCCTTGGGCACGTTGCAGGCCAACGGCAAAGGCGACATTCGCCAACAGGCCTTGACCCTGGCGCTGGATGGCCCGCAGCTCAAGCTCGACCTTGGCCTGGATGGCCAGTTGAACAAAGGTGACTGGCGCGGGCGCCTGGCCACTGGCCGCATCCAGGCCGGTGGCCAGGACTGGCAGTTGCAGGCGCCCGCACGCCTGCAGCGGCTGGCCAGCGGCCAGCTTGACTTCGGGGCCCACTGCTGGCGCTCCGGCCAGGCCAGCCTGTGTGGCGACGACCAGCGGCTGGCCCCCGAACCGCGCCTGCGCTACCACCTCAAGCAGTTCCCGCTGGGCAGCCTGGCCCAGTGGCTGCCGAAGGACTTTGCCTGGCAAGGCCTGCTCAATGCCGATATCAACCTGGATATCCCGGCCAGCGGCCCCAAGGGCACTGTCGTTGTCGATGCCAGTGGCGGCACCTTGCGCGTGCGCGACAAAGGCCGTTGGGTCGATTTCCCTTACCAGGCCCTGCGCCTGGACAGCACGCTGGCACCGCGGCGCATCGATACGCGCCTGGCGTTTCGCGGTGAGCGCCTGGGTGAGCTGAACGTCAACGCCCGGCTCGATCCGCTGGGCAAGAACAAACCGTTGTCGGGTGATTTCCGCCTGGCCGGGCTGGACCTGTCGGTGGCCCGCCCATTCGTGCCCATGGTCGAACGCCTGGCCGGGCAGCTCAATGGCAGTGGTCGGCTTTCAGGCACCTTGCTGGCACCTCAGGTCAACGGCAACCTGATGCTCAGCGGTGGCGAAGTCAGTGGCGCCGAGCTGCCGGCCAGCCTTCAGGACCTGTCATTGCAGGCGCTGATTGCCGGCGAGCAAGTGCAGCTCAACGGTAACTGGCGCAGTGGCGAGGCGGGACGTGGCCAGTTGAGCGGCAACCTCACCTGGGGGCAGGCACTGGGCATGGACGTGCGTCTGCAAGGCCAGCAACTGCCGGTCGCGGTCGAGCCCTACGCCACACTGGAAGTTGCCCCGGACCTGACCTTGCGCCTGATCGATGACAAGCTGGCGGTGACCGGCAAGGTGCAGGTGCCCAAGGGCAAGATCACTGTACGAGAGCTGCCGCCGTCCACGGTCAAGGTGTCGGATGACACGGTAATCGTCGGTCACCAGACCGAGGAAGGCAAACCACCCATGGCAATGGCCATGGACATCGATGTCGAAGTCGGCCGCGACAAGCTGTCGTTCAGCGGCTTCGGGCTGACTGCCAACCTGCTGGGTCATGTGCACATCGGCGATAACCTCGATACCCGTGGCGAACTGAGCCTGGCAGACGGCCGCTACCGTGCCTACGGCCAGCGCCTCACCATACGCCGGGCGCGTCTGCTGTTCGCCGGCCCGATTGACCAGCCATACCTGGACATCGAAGCGATCCGCAAGGTTGACGATGTGATAGCCGGCATCCGCCTGAGCGGCAGCGCCGAGCAGCCGACGACCAAAGTGTTCTCGGAGCCGGCCATGAGCCAGGAGCAGGCGCTTTCGTACCTGGTATTGGGGCGGCCATTGGGCAATACCGGCGAAGATAACAACATGCTCGCCGAGGCGGCCCTGGGCCTGGGCCTTGCCGGGAGCGCCGGCATAACCGGCAGCCTGGCGTCGAGCCTGGGGATCGACGACTTTCAGCTGGATACCGAAGGTTCTGGCAACAGCACCAGCGTGGTCGCCAGCGGTAACCTTACCGAGAAACTCAGCCTTCGTTACGGGGTGGGCGTGTTCGAACCGGCCAACACGATCGCGTTGCGTTACAAGCTGAGCAAGAAGGTTTACCTCGAGGCCGCCAGTGGGCTGGCAAGCTCTCTGGACATCTTCTACAAGCGCGACTTCTAGGCCCGTAGCGTGGCGGCCATCAACGGACGGTGGCCGCCTCGATGAACTCGTTGGTGTCGGGTGAGGGCGATGGAGTGGTGGCGCGTACCGGGACGATCAGGTTGGTGTATTCCTCGATCAACCGGTTCAGGGCCTCTGGCGGTTCGCTCGCCTGGAACTGCATGCGGATCTGCACTTCGTCGGGGTCGCGGTTTTCGCCCTGACGGCCTTGGCCACCAATGGTGACCTTGAAGCTCGCGGCCTTGCTCTCGCTCGCGGTCAGCAGTGCCTGCTGCGCCTCGGTGCCTTTGACCCTTACCGACAGGTCGACCTGCATGCGCTCAAGGGCCAGGCCTTTCGGTGACACCAGCGCAAACAGGGGGACGCGCATGATGTGCTGCCCATCCATGGCCACCTCGACCATCTTGGCTTTCATGGGGGCGCCCAGCGCTTCTGTGTCGCACTCGAAAAACTGGTCGAACAGGTTGATGTACTGCTGGGCAATCAGGCTGTTGGTGGCACTGGCGGCTTCTTGCAGGCCGCGGGTAATTTCACGCAGGTCAATGGAGGTCATGGGGGCGGGGGGCTTTTGCAATGATTCGACTCCTCAGGCCAGGGTGTGCCCCTCCCGCTACCGGCAGGAGGGGCTATGGGTCAAGCGCTAGCGTTTTACGGGGTCGGTAGGTTTGCAGGCGCGGCCCGTTTCAAGGTGTCCGCCTGGGATATTTCGTCCGGGCTTTCCAGTGCGGCGGTTCGGACAATGGTTGGCTTGGTTGCGGCGTCAGTGAGGAACTCGATTACCCTCATCATCGCTTCGGGCGGTTCCTGACGCTTCAGGGTCGTGTTGAAGGCATAGCGGGCACGGGTGTCTGTTTTACGGGTTTGCGTGGATTTGTGGCTCACGCTGCCTTTCACGTTAAGCCTGAACGGCCCCCATCCCAGTGAGCCGGTAGCTTCTGCACTCATGTCCTTGTTGGAAACATCTTCCGACATCTGGTTGATAACCAGCTCGAACTCTACATTACCCTCTTCGATGGAAATGTTCGGGTGGGTAATGGCCGCCATCAGCGGCACTTTCATGGTCTTGCTGACCACCCCTTTGTATTCGCCCTGTTCGTCGACGATGGTTTCGTCGTAGTCGAACTGGATGGCTACTGCCTTGCCATCCTGGACGCATACCTGCATCAGGAAGTCGGCGTAGGATTTGCTGGCGGTGACCTGCGCCTGGACCATGGCCTGCAAGGGACCGGCGATCATGCGGTCCATCGGCAGGGCATTGATCACGGAGCCTATAAGGCTGTTATCTAACGACATATCGGGAAGCTCGCTCTATCTAGTGGGGTAAGGCCGCCGCGAATAGCAGCCAAGTTGTCCGGGCGTCAGCGCGTGCAAAGCTCCTGGCGCCGGATGTTGCCGATCTGTCGCAGGCTCAGGCCGTACTTGTTGGCCAGCAGGCTGCGGGACAAACCGTTGGCGCTTTCCTTCTGGATCTGCTGGTTGCGCAGCTGACGCAGAAAGTGGTCAGCCTTGGGGATCTCCAGGGCGACCCCGGCAAAGCGCTTGATCAGTGCGTCGAGCGCTTCGGCCGGCAGCACGTCAGCGAGCTTGGTGCGCTCGCGGTGCTTGGGGATGTACTTGGGCCTGCCGCCGTAGGCGCAGGTCAGTTGGTAGGCGTTTTCGATGCCGATACAGTCGATCAGGGCCTGCAGCGAGTGGGGCAGTTGGCTGATATCGATCTGGCTCAAATCTGGCATTTGCATATGGCGCTCCTTCGGGGTAGATGGGATGTGCGACCCGATCACCCGCGGCGTTATGTCGAAGGTGTGAGCAAATTCTGTGCGACAGCCGAGGCGCGTCGCTAGGCGGCATATGGGTTGGGGGTTGTAGCTTCGGTGAACAGGATTTGCAGGCAGCGATATCTGGCGCTGTAGGAAATGGCGTCGACATCTGGCTGTGCTTCCTGGTTTCCTGTCGGGTCGCTCGCGATGATGCGGAGCGGGTGCGGCACCCCTCAATCGCACGGGTAGCTGCTCAGCAAGCTGGCGCTACCCAGATAGGCTTGAGGGGTGGCGCGCATGCCCGGCGGCAACGTGCGCCAATCGACCAGCAGGCACAGCGCGTGCAACGGCTGGCCGTTGCGCTGGCCGATGACCTGGTCGGCAAAGTGGCGGCGGTACAGTACCTGGGTCTGATTCAGAGGCTGTGCCTGGTCGGCCTGCGCCAGCGTTTGTCGGGCCAGGTCGGGCAAGCGGGCTGTGGGCACGCTGAAATGTACCGGTGCAGTTTCGGTCTGCAGGTAGCCGGCCTGGCGTACGCGTTGCCACAGTTGTTGCCATTGGCTGGCACCGGCATGGGTGGCCAACTCGCGGCCCAGTTCGAGCAGGTGTTCGGCCGGCGTCTGCTGGGTGTCCAGTGCATGAAGGGAGAGCGGGGTCAGTAACAGCGATGCGAACAACAGGGGTTTGTACATGGTGCCTCCGGCGTGGGTGCTAGGAAGCCCCATGCTTTCAGGCTGACGTCACCCCACCCAGCAGGAAATCCAGCGCCGGGGGCGGTGACCGTTGTATCATTGCCGCGGCTCGTTGCGAGCCATTTGCCCCTGATGTTGCAAGGAACATTCGATGACACACGTGCAGCGCCTCAAATATTCACTTCTGATCATCCTGGTGGTACTGGGCCTGATGCTGGGCCTGTCCCACCTGCAGAAGCAGGGCACGATCAGTGAGCAGACCTTCCAGATGCTGGCCATCGCCATTGCCGTGGTGGTCGTGGTGATCAACGGCATTCTGCGCCGCAAGGTCAAGCCCTGATCTGCGCGGGCCGGCCAGGTATGGCCGGCCATGCGCTCAGCGCGAGGGTGTTTGCTCCAGTACGGCGCGCGCCTGGGGGTTGAGCCTGTAGCACTTGTCGCTACCCAGTTGTATGACGCCTTCGGTGCACAGGCGCTTGAGCACTTCACGCACACTGAGGAACGACAGCGGGATATCCAGTTGTTCCAGTTGTGCGTGCACCCCGCGTACGCCAATACTGCGGCCATTGCGGTCGGCGGCGTGCAAGGCATCGATAACCTTGAGGCGGATCAGGCTGGTGCGCAGGCCGAAGGTG
Source organism: Pseudomonas sp. USTB-Z (assembly GCF_019691255.1). Taxonomy (NCBI): domain Bacteria; kingdom Pseudomonadati; phylum Pseudomonadota; class Gammaproteobacteria; order Pseudomonadales; family Pseudomonadaceae; genus Pseudomonas; species Pseudomonas sp. USTB-Z. The sequence continues at coordinate 209,278 of NZ_JAECZP010000002.1, read as the reverse complement.
CGCAACAGTTCGCGGATCTGTTCGTTGCCGATTCGTTCTTCAGCAAATACGTCCTGTCCCTTGGACGTTTTGCCTGGCGCGCGCCCGGCCTGGATCGAGGTTTGCGGGTTGTACATGCGAATGCTCCTTTTCGTGGACGAACCCGAAATGTGGGTGGCTCACTTACTAGGACGAATGAGCACGCAAAAACTGCAACCCATTCGTGAAAAAAATGCCTGTTTCTCATCAAGACGTTCCATCGCCTTGTAATACGTAAAATATTCATCTGGCCATTCGTCTGATCGGGATGACCCCCGAACCCGAGGAGTGCCCGTGTTTCCACTTTGCCGTCCCATGACTTGCGCCGGCCTGGCCGCTGCCCTGGTGGCCTTCAGCGTCGGTGTGCAGGCGCAGCCCGCGATAGCCGACGCCAGTGCCCAGATCCGCTATACCCGATACGGCGTACCGCATATCGTGGCCAAGGATGAGCGTGGCCTGGGCTATGGCGTCGGCTATGCCTACGCCCAGGACAACCTATGCCTGCTCGCCAATGAAGTGCTGACCGTGAGCGGTGAGCGCTCACGCTATTTCGGCGCCAAGGGCAAGACCCTGGAGCAGCGTGACAACCTGACCAGCGACCTGTTCTTCACCTGGCTCAATAGCCCAGCGGCGGTCGATGCCTTCCTGCAGGCGCAACCCGCGCCGGTGCAGGCGTTGCTGGCGGGTTACGCCAGCGGCTACAACCGGGCGTTGGTCGAACGCCGTCGTCAAGGGCTGCCCGCCGAGTGTGGCGATGGTGAGTGGGTGCGGCCCATCAGCAGCCAGGATCTGGTCAAACTGACCCGCCGTTTACTGGCCGAGGGCGGTGCCGGGCAGTTCGTCGAGGCGTTGGCAGGGGCGCAACCGCCAACGCTGGCCCGTGCGCAATCGTCAGCGGGCTTTGCCAGCGCGTTGGCCCGGCAGGAGCGGTTCGCCGCGGAGCGCGGCAGCAATGCGGTGGCAGTAGGCGCGCAGCGTTCAGCCAATGGCCGCGGCCTGTTGCTGGCCAACCCGCACTTCCCGTGGATGGGCGGCATGCGCTTCTACCAGATGCAACTGACCATTCCTGGTCAGCTTGATGTGATGGGCGCGGCGCTACCGGGACTGCCGGTGGTCAACATCGGTTTCAACAAGCACCTGGCGTGGACGCACACCGTCGACACTTCCAAGCACTTCACGCTCTACCGCCTGCAACTCGACCCCAAAGACCCGACGCGCTATATGTTTGATGGCAAGTCGCTGCCGATGGCCCGGCAAACCATCCGTGTGGCGGTCAAGGGCACGGATGGCAGCCTGAGCCAGATTGAGCGGCCGGTCTACAGTTCGCAGTTCGGCCCGGTGGTGCAATGGCCAGGCCGCCTGGACTGGGATGCGCAGGCGGCCTACAGCGTGCGAGACGCCAACCTTGAGAACTCGCGTGTGTTGCAGCAGTGGTACCAGATCAACCGAGCCGACAGCCTGGCGGCATTGAAGGGATCGGTCGAGCAGTTGCAAGGTATCCCTTGGGTCAACACGCTGGCCGTGGACGAGGGAGGGCGGGCCTTGTACCTGAACCAGTCGGTAGTGCCCTATGTTGACCAGCAACTGTTGGATACCTGCAGCAGCCCGCAGGCACAAGGGCGCCTGGTGGTGCTGGATGGCTCGCGTAGCGCCTGCCAGTGGAAGGTTGACGCGCAGGCGGCGCAACCGGGCATCTTCCCGGCGCGGCTGCTGCCAAGCCTGGAGCGTGAAGACTTCGTTCAGAACTCCAACGACCCGGCCTGGATGGCCAACCCGGCGCAGCCGCTGACCGGCTACTCTCCACTGATCAGCCGCAATGATCAGCCGCTGGGCATGCGTGGCCGCTTTGCCTTGCAGCGCCTGCAGGGCAAAGCCCGGTTAGGTGCTGATGAACTGCAGCGCATGGTCACCGATGATGAGGTGTACCTGGCCAGCCTGGTGTTGCCGGACCTGCTGCAATGGTGCAAGGGTGCCAGCGCAGATGTGCAGGGCGTGTGCAGCAGTCTGGCCGCCTGGAACGGCAAGGCCGACCTCGACAGTGGCATGGGCCTGGTGCACTTCCAGAACCTGTTCAATGCGCTGGCCGAGCACCCGGAAAGCTGGCGAGTGGCATTCAACCCGGCCGACCCGCAGCACACCCCGCGCGGCCTGGCTGTCGAGCAGGCGGTGGTGAGCAGGTTGGTACATCAGGCAGCACTGGCGTCGCTCAAGCAGGTCAGTGAAAGTGGCGTTGCCGGGGAAGCGCGCTGGGGGCAGGTGCAACAGGCCCTTGATGGTACGCCGGTACCAGGTGGCCCGCAGGCGCTAGGGGTGTACAACGCGATCTACAGCGTGCCGCACGGGCAGGGCAAGCGGCTGGTGGTGAGTGGCACCAGCTACCTGCAACTGGTCAGCTTTACCGACAAGGGGCCAGAAGCCCGTGGCCTGCTTGCGTTTTCCCAGTCGAGTGAAAAGTCTTCGGCGCATGCCAGTGACCAGACCAAGGCATTTGCGGCCAAGCAACTGGCGGTGATTCCGTTTACCGAGGCGCAGATCAAGGCAGACCCGGCGTATCGGGAAGTGGTGATCAGTGAGCGGGACAAGGGGGTGGTAGTCAGCCAGCCCTGAAGCGTCAGCCTGCGCCGGCCCATTCGCGGGTAAACCCGCTCTCACAGGAATCGCTCCGCTTGCAGCGTTGATGCGGAGCCTGTGGGAGCGGGTTTACCCGCGAAGAAGGCGACCCGCCGGGTCAGGAAAACTCGAACGGCGCCAGCTGAAAGCCCTGCTCGTCAACCTGCAAGGCCCAACCGCGGCGGTCCCAGTCGCCCAGTACGATACGCCGTGCCGGCTGGCCATCGACCACCAGCTTGTGAATCGCTGGCCGATGGGTATGGCCATGCACCAAGGTGCGCACGCCATGCGCCGCCATTACCTTGGGGACTTCCTCTGGCGTGACGTCGACGATTTCGGTGGACTTCATCCGCACTTGCGTGCGGCTTTCGCTGCGCAGCTTGCGTGCCAGCTTGTAGCGGGCCGACAGCGGCAGGTGGCGCAGGATCCACAAGCTCAGCGGATTGCGCAGCAGGCGGCGCATCTTCATGTAGCCCAGGTCGCGGGTGCACAGGGTGTCGCCATGCATCAGCAGCACCTGTTCACCGCCCAGCTCGATCACGCTGGGGTCGCTCAACAAGGTGCAACCAGCGGCATCGCAGAAGGCCTGGCCAATCAGGAAGTCACGGTTGCCATGCATCAGGTAGATGGCCGTGCCACTGTCGCTCAGCCGGCGCATGGCCTGGCAGATCGACTGCTGGAAGGGCGTCATGGCATCGTCGCCAATCCACGCTTCGAAGAAGTCACCAAGGATGTACAGGGCCTTTGCGTGGCGGGCGCGGCCATCGAGCAGATCAAGAAACGCCCGGGAAATATCCGGGCGTTCTTCTTGCAGGTGCAGATCAGAGATCAGCAGAATCACTCAATGATCTCGGCTTTCTCGATGATCACGTCGTCCTTCGGTACGTCCTGGTGGCCAGCTTTGGAACCGGTGGCCACTTTTTCGATGGCGTCGACCACTTCACGGCCTTCGATCACTTCGCCGAATACGGCATAACCCCAGCCCTGCACGTTCTTGCCGCTGTGGTTGAGGAAGTCGTTGTCGGAGGCGTTGATGAAGAACTGCGCCGAGGCGGAGTGCGGCTCCATGGTACGGGCCATGGCAATGCTGTACTTCTTGTTCTTCAGGCCGTTGTCGGCTTCGTTCTGGATGCTGGCGCGGGTTTTCTTCTGGCTCATGCCGGCCTCGAAGCCGCCGCCCTGGATCATGAAGCCTTTGATCACACGGTGGAATACGGTGCCATTGTAGTGGCCGTCCTTGACGTACTGAACGAAGTTTTCGGTAGTCAGTGGCGCTTTCTCGGCGTCCAGTTGCAGGACGATGTCGCCGTGGTTGGTGGTCAGTTTGACTTTGGACATGCTGAAACTCGCTCTTTCAAGGCAATCAGAAATTAGGGTGCGCAGGGCGCCGGTTATCACCTGACGTATGTTCAGGCGATCACGACACATGGCGCGCACTGGCCATTTTGCCAGGCTGCGGCAAAAAGCCGTGATAAATCACATCAGTTTGTCCGGGCGCGGCTGTCAGCAGCTTGACTGCTTCGGCTATGATAGGCCCTTTGATTCAATCGGCCTACCCAGGCTGGACACACGCATTCAAGGATCCTATGAGCAAGCCCACTGCCGACAACGCGCCCAACGCCGCTGCCAAAGGCGCCCCCGCTGTCCCTGCGAACTTCCTGCGGCCGATCATCCAGGCCGACCTGGACTCGGGCAAGCACAGCAGTATCGTCACCCGTTTCCCGCCGGAGCCCAATGGTTATCTGCACATCGGCCACGCCAAGTCGATCTGCGTCAACTTCGGCCTGGCCAAGGAATTCGGCGGCGTCTGCCACCTGCGCTTCGACGATACCAACCCGGCCAAGGAAGACCAGGAGTACATCGACGCCATCCAGAGCGATGTGAAGTGGCTGGGCTTCGACTGGGCCGGCGACGTGCGCTATGCCTCCGACTATTTCGACCAGTTGCACGACTGGGCGGTCGAGCTGATCAAGCGCGGCAAGGCCTACGTCTGCGACCTCACCCCTGAGCAAGCCAAGGAATACCGCGGCAACCTCAAGGAGCCGGGCAAGAACAGCCCGTTCCGCGAGCGTAGCGTGGAAGAAAACCTCGACCTGTTCGCCCGCATGAAGGCTGGCGAATTCCAGGACGGCGAGCGTGTGCTGCGGGCCAAGATCGACATGGCCTCGCCAAACATGAACCTGCGTGACCCTATCCTGTACCGCATTCGCCATGCCCACCACCACCAGACCGGCGACAAGTGGTGCATCTACCCCAACTACGACTTCACCCACGGCCAGTCGGACGCCATCGAGGGCATTACCCACTCGATCTGCACCCTTGAGTTCGAAGGGCATCGTCCGCTGTACGACTGGTTCCTCGACAACCTGCCGGTGCCGGCACACCCGCGCCAGTACGAGTTCAGCCGCCTGAACCTGAACTACACCATTACCTCCAAGCGCAAGCTCAAGCAGCTTGTGGACGAAAAGCACGTCGATGCCTGGGACGACCCACGCATGTCGACCCTGTCCGGCTTCCGTCGCCGTGGCTACACGCCGGCTTCGATCCGCAACTTCTGCGAAATGATCGGCACCAACCGCTCCGACGGTGTGGTCGACATGTCGATGCTCGAGTTCAGCATCCGTGACGACCTGGACCGCACCGCGCCACGCGCGATGTGTGTGCTGCGCCCGCTGAAAGTGGTCATCACCAACTACCCTGAAGGCCAGGTCGAGCAGCTTGAGCTGCCACGTCACCCGAAGGAAGACATGGGCGTGCGTGTGCTGCCGTTCTCCCGCGAGCTGTACATCGACCGCGACGACTTCATGGAAGAACCGCCGAAGGGCTACAAGCGCCTGGAACCGGCCGGTGAAGTGCGCCTGCGCGGCAGCTACGTGATTCGTGCTGACGAAGCCATCAAGGACGCCGACGGCAATATCGTCGAACTGCGCTGCTCGTACGACCCGGACACCCTGGGCAAGAACCCTGAAGGCCGCAAGGTCAAGGGCGTGATCCACTGGGTGCCGGCCGAAGGCAGCGTCGAGTGCGAAGTGCGCCTGTACGACCGCCTGTTCCGCTCGCCGAACCCGGAAAAGACCGAGGAGGGCGGCAGCTTCCTGGACAACATCAACCCTGCTTCGCTGCAAGTGCTCAGCGGTTGCCGTGCCGAGCCGTCGCTGGCCCAGGCGCAGCCCGAGGACCGCTTCCAGTTCGAGCGCGAAGGCTACTTCTGCGCCGACCTGAAAGACAGCCAGCCGGGCCGCCCGGTGTTCAACCGCACTGTCACCCTGCGTGACTCCTGGGGCAGCTGAGGAACCGCCGTGCTTACCATCTACAACACCCTGAGCAAAGCGAAGGAAACCTTCAAGCCGCTGGATGGCAACAAGGTGCGCATGTACGTGTGCGGCATGACCGTGTACGACTACTGCCACCTGGGCCATGGCCGCAGCATGGTGGCGTTCGACCTGGTCACCCGCTGGCTGCGCAAGAGTGGCTATGAGCTGACCTACGTGCGCAACATTACCGACATCGATGACAAGATCATCAACCGGGCCAACGAGAACGGCGAAAGTTTCGACGCCCTGACTGCCCGCATGATCGACGCGATGCACGAAGACGAGCGCCGCCTGAACATTCTGCCGCCGGACCAGGAGCCGCGTGCCACCGACCATATCGCTGGCATGCACGCGATGATCCAGACCCTGATCGACAAAGGGTACGCCTACGCGCCAGGCAATGGTGACGTGTACTACCGGGTCGGCAAGTTCGTCGGCTACGGCAAGCTGTCGCGCAAGAAGATCGAAGACCTGCGTATCGGTGCACGCATCGAGGTCGACGAAGCCAAGCAGGACCCGCTCGACTTCGTCCTGTGGAAGGGCGTCAAGCCGGGCGAGCCAAGCTGGGAATCGCCATGGGGCCCGGGTCGCCCGGGCTGGCACATCGAGTGCTCGGTCATGTCCACCTGCTGCCTGGGCGAGAGCTTCGACATTCACGGTGGCGGCAGCGACCTGGAGTTCCCGCACCACGAGAACGAGATTGCCCAGAGCGAGGCGGCCACTGGCAAGCAGTACGCCAACGCCTGGATGCATTGCGGCATGATCCGTATCAACGGCGAGAAGATGTCCAAGTCGTTGAACAACTTCTTCACTATCCGCGACGTGCTCGAGAAGTACCACCCGGAGGTGGTGCGCTACCTGCTGGTGGCCAGCCACTACCGCAGCGCGATCAACTACTCGGAAGACAGCCTGCGTGACGCCAAGGGCGCGCTGGAGCGCTTCTACCACGCCCTGCGCGGCCTGCCACGGGTGGCGGCCAAGGGTGGCGAAGCGTTTGTCGAGCGCTTCAGCGTGGCGATGAACGACGACTTCGGCACCCCGGAAGCCTGTGCCGTTCTGTTCGACCTGGTGCGCGAGATCAACCGCCTGCGCGACAGCGACCCGGAAGCGGCTGCCGGTCTGGCCGGTCGACTGCGCGAGCTGGGGGATGTGCTGGGTGTGCTGCAGCTGGAGGCCGATGACTTCCTGCGTGCCGGTGCCGAAGGCAAGGTCGATGCGGCTGAAGTCGAGGGCTTGATCCAGGCGCGCCTGCAGGCGCGTGCGGACAAGAACTGGGCTGAGTCCGACCGCATTCGCGATCAGCTGACCGCCATGGGTGTAGTGCTGGAAGACAGCAAGGGCACGACTACCTGGCGCCTGGCTGACTAAAGCAACTGGGGCTGCGTTGCAGCCCTTCGCGGGCACGCCCGCTCCCACAGGTTGGCGCGACATTTCAAGTGTGCGCTATCTCTGTGGGAGCGGGCGTGCCCGCGAAGGGCCGCAAAGCGGCCCCAGCTTTTATTTGCCTAGGCCCGCAAGCGGGCAGTGCAATACCAGCCTGGCCCCACCCAATTCGCTTTCGCCGATCTCCAGCCCGAAGCCGGCATGGCGGTGGCCTCCACAGGGATAGCGCACACTTGAAATGTCGCGCCAACCTGTGGGAGCGGGCGTGCCCGCGAAGGGCCGCAAAGCGGCCCCGGCTTTTATTTGCCTAGGCCCGCAAGCGGGCAGTGCAATACCAGCCTGGCCCCACCCAATTCGCTTTCGCCAATCTCCAGCCCGAACCCATGCAGGTCGACAATTGCCGCCACGATCGACAACCCCAGCCCGAAGCCGGCATGGCGGTGGCCTTCATCGCTGCGATAGAACCGTTTCAGTACGGCCGTCCGCTCTTCTTCGGGAATACCTGGCCCGCTATCCTCGATCGCCATGTGCACGCCGTTGTCATCCAGCGTGGCGCTTATGCGCACCCGACCACCCTCGGGCGTAAACTTGATCGCGTTGCCCACCAGATTCGCCAACGCCTCGAACAGCAGTTCGCGATCACCGTGCAGTGCCGGTAGCTGCGCAGGTTGGTGCAATTGCAGTTGAATGCCGCCATCCTCGGCCAATGGCAGGTAAAAATCGTGCAGCTCTACCAGCAGTTCATGCGGGTCAAGCTGGACGAAGCCGGCGCGGCGCTGGCGGTCTTCCAGCTCGCTGATGCGTAACAACCCGCGAAAGCGCGCCATCAAGGTGTCGGTTTCGCCAATGGCCTGGTCCAGCGCTTCGGCTTGCGCAGAATCCACGTCGCTTTGCTGGCGAATACGGTACAGCTGGGCGCGCAGGCGGGTCAGCGGTGTGCGCAGGTCATGGGCAATGTTGTCGCATACACCCTTGACCTCATGCATCAGCCGTTCGATACGGTCAAGCATGGCATTGACGATCGCCGCAAGCATGTCCAGCTCGTCGCGGCGGGCCGACAGTGGCAGGCGGTGGGTCAGGTCGCCGGCGACGATCAGTTCGGCCTGGGCCTGGATCGCCCGTATACGCTTGAGCGGCCTGCGCCGTAGCAGGTACCAACCGGCAAAACCCGGGATCAGGGTCAGCGAGATGCCCCAGAGCAGGGCGTGCAGGATGATCCGGGTAACCACGAACAGCGAGCCATTGTCACGCACCAGCACCAGCCACCGGCCATCCTGTACCTTGATTGCCACCGCGTCGCAGCTGTCGCGGGGCATACGTGGGTCGTCGGCATCCAGGCAGCGTTCCAACTCATGGATCTTGCCGTCCAGTCTGAGTTCTGGGGGCAAGGCCCGCACGGTGCCGCCAATCGGGTTGAGCTGGCTATCGAACAGGCCGTAGGCGTCAAAGCTGCGCTCCTCGAAGGCCTGGCTGGCAATCAGGGCGTCGTCCAGTTGCTTGCCGCTCATGTGGGCGAACAGGTGCTGGCGCTGCAGCATGGAGTGACGGGTGAGTTTGTTCAGGTAGCTGGATACCTCGAAGTACAGCACCCCCATGAGGATGCTGCTCCAGGCCACGAACAGAAAGCTGTACAGCGCCAGCAGGCGGCTGGTTGAAGAGCTCCAGCCTTTAGACGGGTTCAGCAATGGCATAGCCGGAGCCCCGTACCGTACGGATCAGCGGCGACTGGCCGGGTGAGTCGATCTTCTTGCGCAGGCGGCCGATGTGCACGTCGATCAGGTTGGTGCCCGGGTCGAAGTGATAGCCCCAGACCTCCTCGAAAATCATCATCCGCGTGATCACCTGGCCGCTGTGGCGCATCAGGTACTCCAGCAGCTTGTACTCGGTGGGCAACAGGTTGAGGGTGTTGTCACCGCGGCGCGCCTCGTGGCTGATCAGGTCCAGCTGCAGATCGGCAACCTGCAAGCGGGTCTGAGTCGTGGGTACGCTGTTACGGCGCAGCAATACCTCGACTCGCGCGGCCATTTCGTCGGAGGCGAACGGCTTGGTCAGGTAGTCGTCCCCGCCTGCACGCAGGCCGCGCACCCGCTCATCGACGTCGGAGAGGGCGCTGATCATCAGGATCGGCGTAGCGATCTTGAGGTTGCGCAGGGTGGTGACGATGGTCAGGCCGTCGACCTCGGGCAGCATGCGGTCCAGGGTGATCAGGTCGTAGCCGCCCGCAATGGCTTTGGCCAGGCCTTCGCGGCCATTGTCGGCCCAATCCACTTCCAGACCGTGGCTGGTCAGTTCGGCGACGATTTCCTGGCCGGTGACGGCGTCGTCTTCGATGGTCAGTACGCGAGGCATGCTGGTTCCTGGGCATCTAATGGAGATCTGATTGTGCCAAAGAATAGACAACCGGCGATTTAAGAAAAATTCATCTAGCGGGCACCGATGCCTTCGGCATGCATGATCTGCGCAATGATCGGTACCGGTGTCATCAGGTGCGAGCGCATCATGGCGCTGGCAGTTTTGGCATCCCGGGCGAGGATCACCTCGACCAGTGCCGCATGCTCCTGGCGCTTGAGCGCCAGCGCCTGTTCGGAAAACACCGTCTGCGTCAGCCACAGGTGGCGGTAGCGCTCGGCCTGATCGAACAGGTAGGTGCGTGCCTGCAGCAGGTGCTTGGAGCCGCAGCCCGAGGCAATGGCAGTATGGAACGCCTTGTGCCGCTCGTCCCACACATCCAGCCGCTGCTCGCGAGTTTTCACTTCCACCACCTTGGCCAAGGTATGCGAGTGGGCCAGCACCGACGCCTCCCAGGCATCGTCACCGCGCTCGATGGCCAGGGCAATGATCATCGCTTCCAGGTTGGCGCGGGCGTCGTAGATGTCGTTCATCTCATCCAGCGACATGGGCGCTACCCGGTAGCCTTTCTGACTGATCGCGTTGACCAGGTGCTCGGCCACCAGTTGCGACAGTGCTTCGCGCAGCGGGCCCACACCCAGGTCGTAGCGTTCCTTGAGGGCGCTCATCAATAGCTTTTCACCGGGCTTGAACACCCCGCGGATGATGTCCTTCTTGAGCCTCTCATACCCGCTGAATGCTGAGTTTTGTCGGGGGGCGAGCGCTTCCAAGATCCTGTTCCTCAAAACGTTTTGCCGATCATACCGAAACCCTCTGCCGACGAAAAACAATGGACAAACGCGGTTAGTATCGTTGAAATATAAAAATGTAGACATTTTTACTTAGTGGCGATATTTTTACCTCGCCCGCACTGATCCAGGTCATGACCGGACGGCGCCATCTACTTTTTTAGCCAGGACACTGCCATGAACGCCTTTACGCAGATCGACGAACTTGTCATGCCGCTGCCGCTCGAACCGCAGGGCTACACCATCGCCCCCTCGAAACAGTCGCCGCGCCTGCTTGAACTGACCTTTGCCCGGGAAACCGTCGAAGCGTTCGTGCAGGCCGTTGCCCAATGGCCGGTGCAGGCATTGGAGTACAAGTCGTTCCTGCGTTTTCGCGTAGGCGAAATCCTTGACGAGCTGTGCCAGGGCACGCTGCGCCCGGTGCTGCTCAACACCATCCTCGACCGCGCCACAGGTGGCATGCTGATTACCCCGATCGGCCTGGACGACGTGAGCCAGGCCGAAGACATGGTCAAGTTCACCACCGCCTGTGCACACCTGATCGGCCGTTCCAACTATGACGCTATGAGTGGCCAGTTCTATGCGCGCTTCGTGGTGGTCAACAGCGACAACTCCGACAGCTACCTGCGCCAGCCGCACCGTGTGATGGAGCTGCACAACGACGGTACGTTCGTGAACCAGATCACCGACTATGTGCTGATGCTGAAGATCGACGAAAAGAACATGGAAGGCGGCAACTCGCTGCTGCTGCACCTGGACGACTGGGAGCAGTGCGAGGCGTTCTTCCGTCACCCGATGGCACGTCGCGAAATGCGCTGGACCGCACCGCCGAGCAAAAAGGTTGCCGAAGATGTGTTCCATTCGGTATTCGACACCGATACCGAAGGCCGGCCGACCATGCGCTACATTGACCAGTTCGTGCAGCCGGAAAACTACGAGGAAGGTATCTGGCTGAACGCCTTGTCCGAGTCGCTGGAAGGCAGCGGCAAGAAGGTCTCGGTGCCGGTAGGCGTAGGCAGTTTCCTGCTGATCAACAACCTGTTCTGGCTGCATGGCCGCGATCGCTTCACCCCGCACGAGGGCCTGCGCCGCGAACTGATGCGCCAGCGTGGTTACGTCGCCTTCCCCAAGCCGCTGTACCAGCGCGGGCAATAATGACAGGGCGCGGGGCGGGCGCCCGCCCACGCGTTTTTGCACAAAACAATGCCACCAGGCCCCGTGCGGGCCTTGGTGAGCCTGCCAGGCAATGCCTGCGTGTGAGGTAAGGCTGTGTACGATTTCATCATTATTGGCGGCGGGATTGTGGGCATGTCCACAGCCATGCACCTGATCAAGGTCTACCCGGACGCGAAGATGCTCCTGCTGGAGAAAGAGTCTGGCCCGGCCCGCCATCAGACCGGCCATAACAGCGGCGTGATCCACGCCGGCGTGTATTACACCCCCGGCAGCCTCAAGGCGCGCTTCTGCCTGGAAGGCAACAAGGCGACCAAAGCCTTCTGCACCCAGCACGGCATTCGCTTCGATGAGTGCGGCAAGCTGCTGGTAGCCACCAACGATCTGGAAATGCAGCGCATGAAGGCGCTGTGGGAGCGTACGGCGGCCAATGGCCTGGAACGCTACTGGCTGTCGGCTGACGAGTTGCGCGAGCGTGAGCCCAACATCGTCGGTATGGGGGGCATCTTCGTGCCGTCCAGCGGCATCGTCAATTACGCTCAGGTGACTGCTGCGATGGCCGCAGAGTTCCAGCGTGCCGGTGGCGAAATCCGCTATGGCGCAGAAGTGGTCGGCCTGCAGGAACAGGCAAATGAAGTGATCGTGCGCACCCAGCGTGATGAATTGCGCAGCCGTTTCCTGGTGACCTGCTCGGGGCTGATGGCTGACCGCGTGGTGGGCATGCTCGGGCTGCGTACCGAGTTCGTGATCTGCCCGTTCCGTGGCGAATACTACCTGCTGCCCAAGCAGCACAATCAGATCGTCAACCACCTGATCTACCCGATTCCCGACCCGTCGATGCCCTTCCTGGGGGTGCACCTGACCCGCATGATCGACGGCACCGTCACCGTAGGCCCCAACGCCGTACTGGCGATGAAGCGCGAGGGCTACCGCAAGACCGATGTCAGCCCCAGCGACCTGTTCCAGACTCTGACCACGCCCGGCATCCTCAAGGTGCTGGCGAAGAACTTCCGCCCGGGCCTGATCGAGATGAAGAACTCGCTGTTCAAGGGCGGGTACCTCAAGCAGGTGCAGAAGTACTGCCCGAGCATTACCAAAGCCGACCTCACGCCTTACCCGGCCGGCGTGCGTGCCCAGGCGGTGTCGCGCGACGGCAAGCTGATCGACGATTTCCTGTTCGTCAACACCGCGCGCAGTGTCAACGTGTGCAACGCACCGTCGCCAGCGGCTACCTCGGCCATCCCGATCGGCGCCTACATCGTCGAGAAGGTGTGCGAGCAGGTCGGCCTGCAGGGCGGCAGCTTCCCCAAGGCCGACCTGTCGGCCAACCAGAGGGCTGCCAGCTGACACCCCGGTAACACCTCCTGCGGTTTCGTTTTACTCAACCCGTACTGCCCTGCTCACCATTCAGGGCAGGGCGGGCTTTTTCGCGCCTGCGTCGGTGACGTGCAGCCGGCGGCCCCCGCGTGGGCATGACAAAAACAACAAGGTAGCGCCATGCAAACCCACAAGAACAATTTGAGTCATGGATTGAAATCACGGCATGTCACTATGCTGTCCATTGCCGGTGTGATCGGCGCCGGGCTGTTTGTCGGCTCTGGCCGCGCCATCGCCGAAGCGGGGCCTGCCACCATCCTGGCCTATATCCTGGCGGGCGGCCTGGTGGTGCTGGTGATGCGCATGCTGGCCGAAATGGCGGTTGCCTCCCCGGACACCGGCTCGTTCTCAACCTACGCTGACCTCGCCATCGGCAAATGGGCCGGTTACACCATCGGTTGGCTGTACTGGTGGTTCTGGGTGCTGATCATTCCGATCGAGGCCAATATCGCCGCTACCATCATCAACTCCTGGGTCCCGCAGATGGAGATCTGGGTGTTGTCGTTGGTGATCACGTTGCTGCTGACGGCCACCAACCTGTTCAGCGTGAAGAATTACGGTGAGTTCGAGTTCTGGTTGGCACTGGTCAAGGTGGTGGCCATCGTCAGCTTCATCGCCCTGGGTGTTTGCGCCATTTTCGGCCTGTTGCCGGGGTCCGGCGTCAGCGGCGTCTCGCGCCTGTGGGATACGGGGGGCTTCATGCCCAACGGCTTTGGTGCGGTGCTGAGCGCAATGCTGATCACCATGTTCTCGTTCCTCGGGGCCGAGGTGGTGACCATCGCTGCGGCTGAATCCGACGAGGCGGGCAAGCATATTTCCAAGGCCACCAATTCGGTGATCTGGCGGATAACGCTGTTCTACATCCTGTCGATCTTCATCGTCATCGCATTGGTACCGTGGACCGACCCACGCCTGGCGACCGAAGGCTCTTATGTCACGGTGCTGGACACCCTCGGCGTGCCAAATGCCAAGGCCATCATCGACTTCGTGGTGCTGACGTCGGTGACCAGCTGCCTCAACTCGTCGCTGTACACCGCCTCGCGTATGGTCTATTCGCTTAGCCGCCGTGGTGATGCCCCGGCCTGTGCCCAGATAACCAGCCGCAGTGGTACACCCGTGGTGGCAGTCTTGTTGTCGACGGGGGCTGCCTTCCTGGCGGTGATCGCCAACTACCTGGTGCCGGCTCAGGTGTTTGGCTTCCTCATGGCCAGCTCCGGTGCCATTGCCTTGCTGGTGTATCTGGTCATCGCCATTTCCCAGCTGCGCCTGCGCCAGCGCCTGACGGCACAGGGTAAGACACTGGGTTACCGCATGTGGCTGTTCCCGTGGCTGACCTGGGGCGTGATCCTGTTCATCAGCGGCGTACTGGTATTGATGCTGTTCCGCCCGGATCATCGCCTGGAAGTGGTCTCGACGATGGTGCTGGCGGTGTTGGTGGTGTGCTCGGGGGTGCTGGTGACCCGGCGCCGGGCACGCGGCGGGGCGGTGGCTGGCGTAGGGCAGGGCGCCTGATTCGTCCGGTCTGAAGACAGACGAGCAAGTCGCATCAGGCTGTGAGAGGATGTCCGCCAACAAAGCCAGGACCCTGAACGCAGCCTGATGAAGACACCTAAAAGAATCGAACCGTTGATCGAAGACGGCCTTGTCGACGAAGTACTACGGCCGTTGATGAGTGGCAAGGAAGCCGCTGTGTACGTGGTGCGCTGTGGCAGCGAGGTACGTTGCGCCAAGGTCTATAAAGAAGCCAACAAGCGCAGTTTCCGCCAGGCCGCCGAATACCAGGAGGGCCGCAAGGTACGCAACAGCCGTCAGGCCCGGGCCATGGCCAAGGGCAGCAAGTACGGCCGCAAAGAAGCCGAAGATGCCTGGCAGAACGCCGAAGTGGCAGCACTGTTCCGTTTGGCCGCCGCAGGTGTGAGGGTGCCCAAGCCTTACGACTTCCAGGACGGCGTGCTCCTGATGGAGCTGGTCACCGATGCCGATGGTGATGCGGCCCCGCGCCTGAACGACGTTCACCTCGAAGCGGAGGATGCCCGCGCGTTCCACGCCTTCGTCATTCGCCAGATCGTGCTGATGCTGTGCGCCGGAATGGTGCATGGCGACCTGTCCGAGTTCAACGTGCTGCTCGGCCCGGACGGGCCGGTGATCATCGACCTGCCGCAGGCAGTGGACGCAGCCGCCAACAATCACGCCTTCAGCATGCTGCAGCGCGATGTGGACAACATGGCCCATTATTTCGGGCGCTTTGCCCCGGAGCTGAAAAGCACCCGCTATGCGCAGGAGATGTGGGCGTTGTACGAGGCCGGCGAGTTGCTGCCCGACAGCCCGTTGACCGGGGTGTTCGAGGATGACGAACATGAAGCTGACGTAACCGGGGTGATGCGCGAGATCGACGCCGCCCGGATGGACGACGCTCGCCGCCGTGCAGCACGCGCCGAGGCTGAGCATGGGCCGGCCAAGGCAGAGGAAGTGACGCCGCCCTGGCT
Organism: Pseudomonas sp. USTB-Z; assembly: GCF_019691255.1. Classification (NCBI taxonomy): domain Bacteria; kingdom Pseudomonadati; phylum Pseudomonadota; class Gammaproteobacteria; order Pseudomonadales; family Pseudomonadaceae; genus Pseudomonas; species Pseudomonas sp. USTB-Z. The sequence goes on along the minus strand of NZ_JAECZP010000002.1, from coordinate 193,780 downwards.
GCAGTAATTTATTCCTGTACCGGCCTCTTCTCGGGTAAACCCGCACCTACGGGATTTGTGGGCGCGGTTTTGCCCGCGAAGAGGCCAACACAGGCAAACCCCGGTCGTTGCCATTGACGCAAGACACAATCTCGTCATTTAGCCTTTTCACTGGCGCGCGACAGGCATAAGGTATACGCCGTTCAAATTCCCTGGAGCTGTCATGTCCAACCAATTCCCGTCCGTTCGTCCCCGCCGCCTGCGCCAGAACGAGTCCCTGCGCACGATCTTCCAGGAAACCGAGTTCCGCCTTGAAGACCTGATCCTGCCGATTTTCGTCGAAGAGGGCATCGATGATTTCGTGCCGATCACCAGCATGCCCGGTGTCAATCGTATCCCCGAGAAGCTGTTGGCCCAGGAAATCGAGCGCTATGCCCGCGCCGGTATCAAGTCGGTGATGACCTTTGGCGTATCGCACCACCTGGATGCCGATGGCAGCGACACCTGGAACGAAAACGGCCTGGTTGCGCGCATGTCGCGTATCTGCAAGGACACCGTGCCGGAAATGGTGGTGATGTCCGACACCTGCTTCTGCGAATACACCAGCCACGGCCACTGCGGCGTGCTGCATGACCATGGCGTGGACAACGACGCCACGTTGGCCAACCTGGGCAAGCAGGCCGTCATCGCCGCTGCTGCCGGTGCCGACTTCATTGCCCCCTCGGCGGCGATGGACGGCCAGGTGCAGGCTATCCGCAGCGCGCTGGACGGTGCCGGTTTCCACGACACCGCGATCATGGCCTACTCGACCAAGTTCGCCTCGTCGTTGTATGGCCCGTTCCGTGAGGCCGGCGGCACTGCACTGAAGGGTGACCGCAAAAGTTACCAGATGAACCCGATGAACCGCCGCGAAGCGGTGCGCGAGTCGCTGCTCGACGAGCAGGAAGGCGCGGACGTGCTGATGGTCAAGCCGGCCGGTGCCTACCTTGATGTGATCGCCGACATCCGCGCCGCTTCGCGCCTGCCACTGGCGGCGTACCAAGTGAGTGGCGAGTATGCGATGATCAAGTTCGGTGGCCTGGCCGGTGCCATCGACGAAGGCCGGGTGGTGCGCGAAAGCATTGGCGCAATCAAGCGTGCCGGTGCCGACCTGATCCTGACCTACTTCGCCATGGACCTGGCGCGCGAAGGTATCTGAAGCCAGGCCTTGGGCATGAAAGCCGCTGCCATTGCAGCGGCTTTTCTTTGGGCGCCGTTGGGTGTTGCCGCAAACACACAAAAAAACAGTAAGCGCTGAATTATTTAGTGTCCCGTTGTATCTGATCCCTTAGAGCATTCATCGACAGGGATACGGGTATGAAACCTCGCAAGAAAAGCGTCCAGCCAATCGGCCTGAAGGACATCACCATCGTCGACGACGCCAAGATGAAGAAGGCGATCACGGCCGCCGCGCTGGGCAACGCCATGGAGTGGTTCGACTTTGGGGTCTATGGCTTCGTCGCTTATGCCTTGGGCAAGGTGTTTTTCCCCAACGCCGACCCCAGCGTGCAAATGATCGCGGCCTTGGCCACCTTCTCGGTGCCGTTCCTGATTCGGCCCCTTGGCGGGTTGTTCTTCGGCGCCTTGGGCGACAGGTTCGGGCGGCAGAAAATCCTCGCGGCGACCATCGTGATCATGTCCCTGAGCACCTTCGCCATCGGCCTGATACCGTCCTATGCAAGCATTGGTATCTGGGCGCCGATCCTGTTGCTGCTGGCCAAGATGGCCCAGGGCTTTTCGGTGGGTGGCGAATACACCGGTGCCTCGATCTTCGTTGCCGAGTACGCGCCTGACCGCAAGCGCGGCTTTCTCGGCAGTTGGCTGGATTTCGGTTCGATTGCCGGCTTTGTATTGGGCGCAGGGGTGGTGGTGCTCATTTCCACGGTGCTGGGTGAAGAAAAGTTCCTCGAATGGGGTTGGCGCCTGCCGTTTTTCCTGGCCCTGCCGCTGGGCATCATCGGCCTTTACCTGCGCCATGCGCTGGAAGAAACACCTGCGTTCCAGCAGCACGTCGACAAGCTGGAACAGGGCGATCGTGAAGGCCTGGCCTCCGGGCCCAAGGTGTCGTTCAAGGAGGTGGCCACCCAGCACTGGCGCAGCCTGGTGACCTGCATCGGCGTGGTAATCGCCACCAACGTCACCTACTACATGCTGCTTACCTACATGCCCAGCTACCTGTCGCACAACCTGCACTACAGCGAAGACCATGGCGTGCTGATCATCATCGCGATCATGGTCGGCATGCTGTTCGTGCAGCCGATCATCGGCCTGCTCAGCGACAAGTTTGGCCGACGGCCGTTCATCATCGTCGGCAGTGTCGGCCTGCTGGCCTTGGCCATTCCGGCATTCATGCTGATCAACAGTGGGGTGCTTGGGCTTATTTTCGCCGGCCTGCTGATCATTGCCGTGTTGCTGAACTTCTTCATCGGCGTCATGGCCTCGACGCTGCCGGCCATGTTCCCCACGCACATCCGTTACAGCGCCCTGGCCAGCGCCTTCAATATCTCGGTGCTGATCGCCGGCCTTACTCCAACCCTCGCTGCGTGGCTGGTGGAGACCACAAACGACCTGTACATGCCGGCCTATTACCTGATGGTGATCGCTGCTGTCGGCCTGGTCACCGGCCTGACCATGAAGGAAACCGCCAACAAGCCCCTGCGCGGCGCCGCCCCTGCGGCGTCAGACATCGAAGAGGCGCGTGAACTGCTGCAGGAGCACCACGACAACATCGAGCAGAAGATCGAGGACATCGATGCGCAGATCGCCGAGTTGGAAGCCAAGCGCGAAAAACTGGCACAGCAGCACCCGCGTATCGAATGATCAGCGCGGCATGTAGCCACGCTGCCAGGAACGCGGTATGAACCGCGATACCAATGCCAGCACGCAGGCCAGCGCACAACTGCCGGCCAGCGCCTGCAGGCCCAGGTGTTGTTGCAACCAGGCGCCGAGCGCGGCGCCCAGCAACATCCCGGCCCAAGGTATCAACTGGACCCGCCAGCCATTGCGCCGCTCGCCCAGCAGCCAACGCCCCAGGCCGCGGCCGAAACGCGACAGGGCGCCCGTCACGTAAGTCAGGCCAATGGGCAGGCCATTCACCTGTTCCACGACCGCATTGATCATGCCCATGGCCAGCGTGGCCGCCAACAGCGCAGGGAAGGTGGCCGGCAACGGCCACGCTGCCGCGAAAGCCAGCAGTGCGGCAACCACCAACAGCACCGGCCAGGCTCGACGGCGCAATCCGCGAGCCAGGAGCACACCCAGCGCATTGCCCGCAACAAAGCCCAGTACCGCGCCACTGAGGCGTAGCACTAGGGCCAGGTCTGCTTCACTGATGGCCACCGCCAGGCGTGTGGTGTTGCCACTCATGAACGACACGAAATCGCCCAGTGCCAGCAAGCCGATGGCATCGGTCATGCCGGCCAGCACCGACAGGGCGGCGACCAGGCCGAGGCCGACGCGACCGCGCATTACCTGCAGGCGCAAACGCCTGGCTGTGCGCGCGGGGAGGGCGTTAGGGAGCATGTGCAGGCCTCAGGGCAGCAGGTTTTCGCGGGCCAGGGTACCTTTGATGGTGCGCTCTACCACATCGACCAGCACCATGGTCTGGTGGTCGACCTCGATGTTGAGCAGTTCACCTGTGTGGTAGCTGGCGAAGGTAGTCTGACGCAGGGTTTCCGGGATCAGGTTGATGGTGATCACGTTATCCTCCACGTCAGCGACCGTCAGGCTGCAGCCATTGACCCCGATGAAACCGCGCGGGAACACGTACTTGCCCCATTGCGGCGGCATGCGGAACTTGATGAAGGCGCCGGTTTCCTTGATCGACAGCTCGACGATCTCGGCGGTGGTGGCGATATGGCCGGCCATCAGGTGGCCGCCGACTTCGGCGTTCATCTTCGCTGAGCGTTCGATGTTCACGCTCCGGCCAGGCTTGAAGCTGCTCAGATTGGTGCGTTCGAGGGTAGCGGTCATGGCGTCGAACCTGACCTGGCTGCCGTCGATTTCGGTCACGGACAGGCAGGTACCTTCGACACTGACGCTGGCACCGATTTTCAGCTCGTCGAGCAGTTCCGGGGTGAGGTCGATGGTGAACTGGTTGTGGCCCGGGTAGGTGGTCACATCAAGCAGAGGGCGCACGGCCTGGACGATGCCGGTGTACATGGAGTTGCTCCTGGGCACGGAAAAGAAAACTTCCGAACGCTATGCCCGTAGCGCCGTAAATGCAAGACCGGCTTCTTGGCTGGCAAGCCGGCTTGCGAGTCTGGCGCCTGCGCGGGGCAGGCGACGTGCTTGTGGGCGAAACCGGTTTGCCGACGGCAGGGCCACGCCAGATTCAAACATGCCCGCTGCTGTTGACGATCCGCAGGCACAGCGCCTCGTAGGGGTCCAGGTTCACCATCAGGCGCCCGTCCTCGGTCAAATCGCCTTCGACCGTCTCGTTGATCATGTCGACCACCGGCCCAGGTGTGAAGCCGGTCAACAGCAGTTCCTCGGCAATTGCCTCCTGGCCGAAATTCAGCGCAGTGATCTGGATACCGCGCCCGGCTGGCAGTTCATGCACCATCACCAGTAGCCCAGGGCTGCTCACCTCAGGTACCAGCACCTGACGACTGGTGGCAATACCGTAAGCCTGGCGCACAGCCAGCAGTTTCTTCACCTGGCAGGCAAATGAATCACCCTCGTCCAGCTGGCTGTCGAGGCTGCCGTACAGCGCTCGGGCACGCGGCATGCCACGCACGGAAGCCTGTGCCTGTGGGTCAAGCCCGGCCAGGTCATAGCCGCCTCGGTGAATCCAGCGGGTATCGCCGTCGAGCATGCGTTCGGCCACCGCTTCGGCGGGCAAGGGCAGGGCACCGACCAGGTCCCAGCCGGACAAGGCGACTACCCCCGGCTGCATGGCGTTGTACATGACCAGCAGCAGGTGCACCTTCTTGATCAATTCGATATCCGTTGCGCCAATCTGTTCGAGGTCGCGAATACCCAGTGCAGCGGCGATCAGGCTGGCGGTGGTGCAGGCAATGCCGTTGGTCACGAAACGCAGGTTGTACGGCGCATGTTCCCCCGACAGCCGTTCGTAGATCTCTTCGCGGATATGTTCGCGCAGGATGCTGCCAGGCAGGGTCTGGCCCTTGTACAGGTACATGTCGTGTGCGTGCAGTGTCCAGAAGTGCACCAGCTCCACGGTCAGCTCGTCATGGTTTTGCAGGGCATGGATCAGCGAGGCCGGGTCGATACCGAAGGCGTGCATCTCCTTGAGCATCAGGCGCAGGAACTCGGTGTCGCCGGTCAGCAGCGCATGCTGGTAGGCCGGCCGGGTAATGAAATCGTAGGACAGGTCGGCACCGCCCCTGGACATCTGCGCAATGTCATCGAGGGTCAGGTTCAGCTCCTGGAAGCTGAAACCGCCGGCCTTGCGGATCATGCCACCGATCAGCTGGTTGCCGACGAGCGACAGCGGGTGGCTTTCCGACCAGGCGGTGCCGCTGGCGCGGGTTTCCACGCCGAGAAAGCCGTTGGCGTCCAGGCGCAGGCCGCGTGCACCCAGGCAGTCCAGCGCGTGCAGTGCGTCACCAATGATCATTTGTTGCGCGGCGAAGGTAGGGTCCAGCCAGTTCAGCGAGGGCTGGCCTTCCTTGAAGTAATGCAGGTACACCCAGCGGCGGGTCTTGCCGTCGACGCCTGTGATCGGCGGCGTGGCGCTCCAGTCGGTTTCCTTCACGCCCGGCTCGAAGAAGATTACCCGCTGCAGCTGGCCAACGATGTAATGGCGCGCCTTCAGCTCGTCACACTGAGCTGGCAGTAAATTGACCGCATCGCGCCCGGCGGGCACCTCGGGCAGCAGCGTCCAGTCTTCTTCGCGGATCTCGACCATGTGGTACAGCCCCGGGTAGGGGCCATGGGCGATCTCGGCCAGGCGGAAGTCGGCGCCCTTGCCGGTGTGCGAGGGGATCAGATCGTCGATGGTCACGGCATTGTGCGCAGCGGCCATGCGGCTCATCTGGATCAGTTCCTGCTCGCTGCCGTACAGCGGGTCGATGTCGAAGCTGATGCGGTCGAAGTTGCCATCCACGCTGGGGGTGAGCTCGCGGCCGCGGATGCCACCGGACAGTTTGATCGGGCCCGTGTGCAGCCCCTGCACGCCAATCTCCGAGAGGCGCTTCCACAACGCTTCGTGGGCCAGGGCACCGAGTACCGAGCAGCCCTCGGGCGCGATGATGGCGTCGGGGTAGACGGTCAGCCACACCGAGGCGATTTCGGTGGCGCGGCGGGGCTGGGCCTCGGCGTACGGTTGTTGCCACAGGCGCGACTGGCCTGAGTACAGGCTGGCGCGCGCCTGGGAGGCCTTGAGCATGGCGCGGTCTTCGAGCCATTTGACGTACGACGGGTCGGGCTGGGTCATTTCGCGTCCTCTTTGCGTGTCGGCACCGGCTCAGGTTATGACGGCGCTGCGGCCTGAACGTTCGGCCCGAGATGGGTGTTGGTTTCTTCGCGGGCTTGCCCGCTCCCACAGGCTCCCATACCGCTGAAGATTTGCGCTGCACCTGTGGGAGCGGGCGCGCCCGCGAAGAGGACGGGCTTGCAAAGGCAGGCTCAGCGCCGGGCCGACAACTGCTGCGGCGTCAGAAACGCATCATGGAAGTAATTGCGCACCGCCTGCATCGCCGGGCTGAATGCCCGTTCCCGGTGCCAGGCCAACCCCACGCTCATCGGTGTGACCGGGTCGCTGATGCTCACTGTCTCGATACGCTTGCCCTCCAGCGACCAGGGCCGGTGCACCAGGTCCGACAGGATCGCCACACCGCTGCCATTGGCGACCATGCTGCGCACGGCCTCCACCGAGCTGGTCCGTACCCTTACGCTTGGCCGTTGCCCGGCCTGTTCCCAGTAGCGCATGGCACTGTGCTCGGCCTCGTCGACGGTCAACAGAATGAACGGCTCACAGGCCACATCGGCCAGGCTCACGGCCGAGCGCTCGCACAGTGGGTGATGCCCGGGCAGCCAAAGCCGGCGCTCGGAGTTGAACAGGGTTTCCGAGACGATGTCGGGGTGGGTGAGGTTGGCGGTGAGCACCACCGCCATGTCGAAACGCCCCTCCAGCAGGCCTTGCTCGATGGCGCTGCGCTCCTGCTCGTACAGCTCCAGGGTTACGTCCGGATGCCAGTGCTCCAGGCGCTGCAAGTGGTGCGGCAGGAAGTAGCCGATCACCGTGTAACTCGCCGCCAGGCGCAACAGGCCACTGGCACGCACGTCCGGAAGCGGGCTGTTCAACGCATCGTCGACACTGCGCAGGATGACGTAGGCACGGTTCAAGAAGTGCCGGCCGGCTTCGGTCAGGCTCATGCCTTGGGCCGAGCGCTGGAACAACAGCACGCCGAGCATCGCTTCCAGCTCCTTGATGGCCGTGGTCACTGCCGACTGGGAGATGTTCAGGTGGATTGCCGCTTGGGAGATCTGGCCGATTTCAGCGGTGGCAACGAAGTAGCGGACCTGGCGCAAGGTGAGTGACACGGTAGGCTCCCGAGGTATCTGATTTTCAGAAGACACCCCATCTGTTTATAGATCTTCCCAAGGGGGTGTAGAGAATCTAACGTGGCTTGCATGCAGTCACAAGTGCCAGGAGACGCGGTCATGCAAGCAGTGGATTTCAACTCGGACATGGGTGAGGGCTTTGGCCCGTGGACAATTGGCGACGGCGTCGATCACGAACTGATGGGCTACATCAGCAGCGCCAACATCGCCACCGGTTTCCATGCTGGCGACCCCGGCACCATGCGCCGCACCGTCGAGCGCGCCAAGGCCCTTGGGATTGCGGTGGGAGCACACCCGGGTTTCCGCGACCTGGTCGGCTTTGGCCGCCGGCACATCAATGCCTCGGCGCAGGAACTGGTGGACGACATGCTCTATCAATTGGGCGCGCTGCGTGAAATCGCTCGTGCCCAGGGCGTGCGCCTGCAGCACATCAAGCCGCATGGGGCGCTGTACATGCACTTGGCGCGTGACGAAGAAGCGGCGCGCTTGCTGGTGCAGAACCTGCGGGTGATCGAGCCCGAGTTGCTGCTGTACTGCATGCCGGGTTCGGTGATCTGCCGCATTGCCCAGGAAATGGGGCAGCCGGTGATTCGCGAGTTCTATGCCGACCGCGAGTACGACCTGAGCGGGTCGATCGTGTTTACCCGCAATGTGCGTGGCTACGAGCCCCAAGCCGTCGCCGAGCGGGTGCTGCGTGCTTGCCGCCAAGGCGTGGTGCGCACGGTCGAAGGCCAGGACCTGGCGATCGAATTCGATTCCATTTGCCTGCACAGTGACACCCCGGGCGCGCTGGACCTGGTCGAGGCCACGCGCAAGGCACTGGATGCGGCCGGCATCGTGGTGCGTGCACCGCGCTGAACCCGTCAGGCATCCGGCAAACAGACACGCCGGAGCCCGTGCATTTTGTTTTCGCCTGCCTTTCTATAAAGATTCCAAGAAAAGGAACTGTCATGGCCGAACCGCTTGCTACAACCCCGATCCGTTACAGCTTCGGCGCCGACGAGCACCTGTTTGCCGAAGTCAGCGAAAGCATGTCGCTGGAGGCCTTTTTCAAGGGTATGGCCGTCACCCGTGCGGTGGAGCGCATGGCCCTGGATGGCGTGCTTGATGTGTGCCTGGCCAACGCGTCGTTCCAGGTCCGCTTCGACCCGGACCGTATCGCCCCCGAGGCACTGCTCGAAGCCGTGCGCGGCGCCGAAGCGCAGGCGGTGGCCGAGCGTTCGTTGCAGACGCGGATCATCGAGATCCCGGTGCTGTACAACGACCCCTGGACCCATGAAACCCTGATGCGCTTTCGGGATCGCCACCAGGACCCCACCAGCACTGACCTGGAGTACGCCGCGCGCATCAACGGCCTGGCCGATGTCGAGGCCTTCATCGCCGCCCACAGTGGCGCGCCATGGTTCGTGTCGATGGTCGGTTTTGTTGCCGGCCTGCCGTTCATGTTCCAGATGGTCGAGCGCCAGCGGCAGCTGCAGGTGCCCAAGTACCTGCGCCCCCGTACCGACACGCCCAAGCTCACCCTGGGCCATGGCGGCTGCTTTGGTTGCATCTACTCGGTGCGCGGGGCCGGGGGCTACCAGATGTTCGGCGTCACCCCGGCACCGATCTACGACCCGCAGCAGACCTTGAATTACCTGAAAGAGCACATGGTGTTCTTCCGCCCGGGTGACATCGTGCAGTTCAAGCCTATCGACCGCCGCACCTACGACCGGGCGGTGGCGGAGGTGGAGGATGGCTGCTTCGACCTGCGCATTCGCCCGGTGGCGTTTTCCCTGGACGCCTTCCTCGCCGACCCGGTCGGCTACCCCAAATCGTTGCAGGAGGTGCTGGCATGATCAAGGTACTCAAACCGGGCTTGGCCACTTCTGTACAGGACCTGGGCCGCGAAGGTTACTACCACCTGGGCATTCCACCGTCCGGCGCACTCGACCAGTACGCCTTGAGCGCAGCCAACCACCTGGTGGGCAACCCGGCCGGCGCTGCGGGCCTGGAGTGCGCGCTGGTGGGGCCGGAGCTGGAGTTCCAGCAGGACGCACTGGTCGCTGTGTGCGGCGCGCAGATGCCAGCGTTGCTCGATGGCCGCGAGCAGCGCCCGGACACGGCGTTTGCCGTGCGGGCCGGGCAAGTGTTGCGTTTCGGCTTTCCAACAGCGGGCGCCCGGGCCTACCTGGCAGTGGCCGGAGGCATCGATGTGCCCGAGGTACTGGGTAGCCGGTCCACCTACGCGCTAGGCGCGTTGGGTGGCTTTCATGGGCGCAAACTGATGGCGGGCGACCTGCTGCCGGTCGGCGTGCCCAGCGGCAAGACCCGTGCCGGTGCAAGCTTGCCCATGGCCCTGCGTCAGGCCTTGGGGGGCGAGGTGGTGTTGCGGGTGGTGCCTGGGCTGTACTTCCACCGCCTGACCGAAGCTGCAGCGCAACGTTTCTTCACCGATGCCTGGACCGTTGGCTCCGAAGCGGACCGCATCGGTTATCGCTACAAAGGCGGCAGCGCCTTGAGTTTCCAACCGCGCGAGCAGCCGTTCGGTGCGGGGTCGGACCCGTCCAATATCGTCGACAGCTGCTACCCGATCGGATCGATCCAGGTGCCGGCAGGGCTGGAACCGATCATCCTGCATCGCGATGCAGTGTCGGGGGGCGGCTACGCCATGATCGGCACGGTGATCAGTGCCGACCTCGACCTGATCGGGCAGATGCAGCCCAACCAGCAGGCGCGGTTCCTGCCGGTGAGCCTGGAGCAGGCACTGGAGGCGCGGCGTTCGTACAAGAAGAAGCTGGCCTGCCTGGCCAGGCTCTTCAGTTGAGCATGATGTTTTCGCTGTAGCAGCGGCCTTGTGCCCGACGGGGTCGCAACGGGCTGCGCGGCTACACCGAGCGCGCAGGTTTGCTGATGGTCTTGCCAGTTTGCGAGGCCACCTCAAGGGCTTGGCCGTCCCGCTGTTTGCCTTGGCGCGCCAGGCCTTCAAGCTGCGGTATCAGCATGCCTTCCGGCAAATGCCGCCAGAACCGCCCAGGCATGTGCAGGCGCAAGGCGTCCGGGTTGAGGCGGGCCGGGTTGAAGGTGTGGCGGTAGTAGGTGCGCCAGAGTTCGGCGCCGGGGTCTTCGGCGTTGCGGGCCCACTGGCGCCAGGGCTCGGGGCACTGTCGCTGGTAGTCGAACGACTGGCCGTCGAAGCGAATGCCATCCTGTGGCGTGGCAATCAACCAGCGCAAACGCCCCAGGCGGTCGGCAAAATGCGCGCTGGCACTGTGCAGAATGTCGTGTGCCGGCTCGTGATAGGCCACCAGCTCCAGTTGCAAGTGCTCAGCCAGTTCATCAGGCAGCGGCACGAAGCGTACAAACGCGTGCAAGTGATGTGCCTCGCGGGTTACCTGCTTGATGCGCCGTTGCAGCTCACTGCCCAGCCGGTCACCGGCCAGCATTGCCGTGCGGTCGCCATGGGCGACGCGCCACAGCACTTCATACAGCAGGTTCCAGCGCTGTTCGCCACGGTAGCGCGAGGCCTGCTCCAACTGGCTCAGCAGTGCGGCCGGGACTTTGGCCCGGAAAGGGCCAGGCCCTTCAGGCGGTGCAGCCGGCACGGCCAGCAGGTCCGCCATCGGCCCTTGCGACCAGGTGACTTCCGACGGGTCGATGCCATGGCTCAACAACACCCGGGCCTGGTCGCGCCAGGTGGCGAACAGGTCGTCGCAGTCGAGTGCGATCACCCCCATAACCCCATCTGCACGGGCGCTGGCGGCTCACTCAAGCGCGCGCGCAGCAAGCCGCTGCGCAGCTCGGCCTGGGCGGGGCGGTAGTCACTGGTGACGATGAACGGCCGTGCCTTGTCCAGCACGCAGCGCAGCTGGATCAGGTCGTCATAACGGATGCGCCGCTCCCGCCGCAGGGCGACCAGGCGCTGTACGCTGCGCAGGCCGATGCCGGGGATACGCGCCAGTAGCGCAGGTTCCGCGCGGTTCACGTCCAGCGGGAACACGTCGCGGTTGGCCAGCGCCCAGGCCAGCTTGGGGTCGATGTCCAGTGCCAGGTTGCCGCTGTGGCCCAGCAGCTCGCCAGCCTTGTAGCCATAGCCACGCAGCAGAAAGTCGGCTTGATACAGGCGGTGTTCGCGCAGCAGCGGTGGTGCGGCGAGGGGCACGCTGCCGGGGCTGTCGGGGATCGGGCTGAAGGCGGAGTAGTACACGCGCTTGAGGCCGTAGCCCTGGTACAGCGACTCGGCATTGCGCAGCAAGGTACTGTCGTCGGTGCTGTCGGCGCCGACGATGACTTGGGTGCTCTGCCCGGCCGGGGTAAAGCGCGGCGCCCTGGGCTCGTTGGCCACGGCCTGCTGGCCCTGATGAATCACGCCCATGGCCTGGCGAATGGTGCGCCCTTGCTTTTCCGGCGCCAGGCGCTTGAGGCTGGCGTCGGTGGGCAGTTCGATGTTGACGCTGAGGCGGTCGGCCAGGCGCCCGGCCTCTTCGATCAGCAGCGGGTCGGCATCGGGGATGGCCTTGAGGTGGATGTAGCCGCGGAAGCTGTGCTCTTCGCGCAACAGCCGGGCCACACGGATCAGCTGCTCCATGGTGTAGTCCGCCGAGCGGATGATGCCGGAGCTGAGGAACAGGCCGCTGATGCAGTTGCGCCGGTAGAAGTCCAGGGTCAGGCGTACCACTTCCTCGGGGCTGAAGCGCGCGCGTGGCACGTTGCTGGAGCGGCGGTTGACGCAGTACTGGCAGTCATACAGGCAGAAGTTGGTCAGCAGTACCTTGAGCAGTGATACGCAGCGGCCGTCGGGGGTATAGCTGTGACAGATACCCATGCCATTGGTAGCACCCAGGCCGTCAGCGCCGCGCGAGTTACGCTTGGGCGCGCCGCTGCTGGCGCAAGATGCATCGTACTTGGCGGCATCGGCCAGGATGCCGAGTTTGGCGATGAGTTGCATGGCGCTGTCTCGCAATACTGAATATTCATACAGTATTTTGAGATTTGATGGATTGCAAGCAGTTTGCGCCAGCCATGCCCGACCCTAACCGTCAGCTAAGCTTTGGCTGAGTCTTGCAGGGCAACGAGGCATGGGAGAGGTTATGAAGATCACCATCAAGCCAACATTGGCGCTGGCCGGTCTGGCGTGGGCAATCGCTATGCTCAATGCCCAGGCTGCAGAAACCCGAAAGGTCGATGTGCTGCTGGTAGGCGGCGGCATCATGAGTTCCACCTTGGCTGTGTGGCTCAACGAACTGGAACCCGGCTGGTCGATGGAAATGGTCGAGCGCCTGGACAAGGTGGCCGAAGAAAGCTCCAACGGCTGGAACAATGCGGGTACCGGCCACTCGGCCCTGGCTGAGCTGAACTACACGCCGGAAAAAGACGGCAAGATCGACATCAGCAAAGCGGTGGAAATCAACGAATCTTTCCAGGTGACCCGGCAGTTCCTTGCCTGGCAAGTGAAACAGGGCGTGCTGAAAAAACCGCATTCGTTCATCAACACCACCCCGCACATGAGCTTTGTCTGGGGCGATGACAATATCCGCTTCCTGAAGAAGCGCTACGAGGCGCTGCAGGCCAGCCCCCTGTTCAAACCCATGCAGTATTCCGAAGACCACGAGCAGATCCGCAAGTGGGTACCCTTGATGATGGAAGGGCGTGACCCCAATCAGAAGCTGGCCGTGACCTGGACGCCGATCGGCACCGACGTCAACTTTGGCGAGATCACCCGGCAGTATGTGGGTTACCTGCAGACGCGGCCGAACTTCGATCTCAAGCTGTCGAGCGAAGTGCAGGACATCACCCGTAACGACGACGGTTCCTGGCACGTCGAGTACAAGAACCTGAAGAATGGCAGCAAGGCAGCCACCGATGCCCGGTTCCTGTTCATCGGCGCTGGCGGGGCGGCACTGCCGCTGCTGCAGAAGTCGGGAATCGACGAGGCCAAGGACTATGGCGGCTTCCCGGTCGGTGGCTCGTTCCTGGTCACTGACAACCCGGCTATCGCCCAGCGTCACATGGCCAAGGCCTATGGCATTGCCGCAACCGGTGCGCCGCCCATGTCGGTGCCGCACCTGGACACCCGGGTACTTGATGGCAAGCGCCTGATCCTGTTTGGGCCGTTCGCCACCTTCTCGACCAAGTTCCTCAAGCAGGGCTCATTGCTTGACCTGCTCGCCAGTACCAGCGTGCACAATGCCTGGCCGATGGTGCGGGTAGGGGTACGCGAGTTCGACCTGGTGCAGTACCTGATCGGGCAGGTGCTGCAATCGGACGATGACCGCTTCGAAGCGCTGCGCACCTACTTCCCCGAGGCGAAGAAAGAAGACTGGCGGCTGTGGCAGGCAGGCCAGCGGGTGCAAATCATCAAGAAAGACGAAGCGTTGGGCGGTGTGCTCAAGCTCGGTACCGAGGTGGTGACGTCCAGGGACGGCAGTATCGCCGGCTTGCTGGGGGCCTCTCCCGGTGCGTCGACCGCTGCGCCTATCATGCTCGACGTGTTGAACAAGGTGTTCAAGAACAAGGTGGCGTCGCCCGAGTGGCAGGCCAAGATCAAACAGATCATCCCGTCCTATGGCATCCGCCTGAACGACCACCCGGATCAGCTAGAGAAGGAGTGGGCATATACCAACGAGGTGCTGCAGCTTGAGCCGCCTGTCAGTCCACAGCGCCCTGAGTCCATAAGACCGGCTGACAGCCAGGGAGTGGCCAGCCGGTAATCATTGCAGTCAAGCTGGCGCAATCTTGCCACGTCCGATGCCGTAGTAAGTCAGCCCTGCCGAGGCCATGTGCTCGGGTTCGTACAGGTTGCGGCCATCGAACACCACCCGGTCGGCCAGCTGCTGCGGCACCTCGTCCAGGTTGAGCACACGGTAGTCCTGCCATTCGGTGACGATCACCAGGGCATCGGCGCCCCGCAACGCATCGTCCTTGCAGGGCACCAGTTGCAAGTCGGCACGCGGGCCGTAGTGGCGCCGGATTTCTTCCATGGCCTGAGGGTCGTGGGCCTGCACCCGCGCGCCCGCGGCCCACAGTGCTTCCAGCAGGACCCGGCTGGAGGCTTCGCGGATATCATCGGTATTGGGCTTGAACGACAACCCCCACAGGGCAAACACCTTGCCCCGCAGGCCGCCAGGGTAGTGGCGCTGGATCTTGCTGAACAGCCGGCCCTTCTGCTGCTCGTTGACCGACTCTACTGCGCGCAGCAACTGCGTCTCGAAGCCTTCTGCCTCGGCACTGTGGCGCAGGGCTTGCAAGTCTTTGGGGAAGCACGAGCCGCCAAATCCGCAGCCGGCGTAGATGAAGTCATAACCGATGCGCGGGTCCGAGCCGATGCCACGGCGCACCATTTCGATGTCGGCCCCCAGGTACTCGGCCAGGTTGGCGATTTCGTTGATGAAGGAAATCTTGGTGGCCAGCATGCAATTGGCTGCGTACTTGGTCAGCTCGGCACTGCGCGCGTCCATGACCATGAACTTTTCGCGGTTGCGGTTGAACGGCAGGTAAAGCTCGCGTAGCAACTCCACTTCGGCCGCTTCTGCGCCGCCGATGATGATGCGCTGGGGGCGCATGCAGTCATCCACCGCAGACCCTTCCTTGAGAAACTCCGGGTTGCTGATCACCTGGAAGCGACTGGTATCGGCCACGGCCTGGGCGATGCGTGCCTTGATGCGGTGTACGGTACCCACCGGCACGGTGGACTTGTTGACGATTACTTTGGGCCCGTCAGCATGCTCGAGGATGCTGTCGACCACGGCGAAAACGTGCTTCAGGTCGGCACTGCCATCGGCTTGCGGCGGAGTACCGACGGCAATGAACTGCAACCGGGCATGGTTGGCAGCCACTGCGGCATCCGTGGTGAAGCGCAGCCGACCGCAGGCGAGGTTCTTCTCCAGCAGCGGCGCAAGGCCGGGCTCGAAGATCGGGCAATGGCCCTCACTCAGGCTGGCCACCCGATCGGCATCGACATCCATGCACAACACCGAATGGCCCACCTGGGCCAGGCACACCGCCTGGGTCAGGCCGACATAACCGGTTCCGAAAACCGTGACCTTCATTTGACAGCTCCTTGATAGGAAAGCTGAAAAAAAATGTCACATCGTTGTTTAGGAATTGTGACCTGAAGGATGTGCGCGTGGACCATATGGCCGTTATTCCACGTCGCCCAGGCAGAGCATCTAAACTTAATGACAGCTCGCGTTAGCGCGTTGTACCGCGAACGAAAACCCTTGAACCGACCACCGCCTTCCCGGAGCGGATGTCCCTCGTTGGCGATGGCCTTCTTGCAGAGGAGGGCAGGTCATGGACGAGGCAAGGCTTCACGATTTCATGGGCAAGCTGGTGGGCGACATGGGCGCAGCGGCGACGCTGGCCAATGTCATTCTCGGCGATGAACTGGGGCTGTACCGGGCCATGGCCGACAGCCAGGCGGTCACCCCAGAGCAACTGGCGGAAAAGACCGGCTGTCACCCGCGGCTGGTGCGAGAATGGTTGAATGCCCAGGCGGCATCGGGCTACATGGTCCATGACAAGGGCCGTTTTGTGCTGCCTGAAGAACAGGCCATGGCCCTGGCGCTGGAGGATTCTCCGGCCTACATGGCCGGCGGCGCGTCAGTGGTGGCGGCGCTGTTCCATGACAAGGACAAGCTGGTAGCCGCCATGCGCGGCGATGGCGGGTTGGCCTGGGGCGATCACCACCCGTGCATGTTCAGCGGTACCGAGCGGTTTTTCCGGCCGGGGTATCGCACCTTCCTGGTAGCGGATTGGCTGCCGGCACTGGAGGGTGTGGTGGCCAAGCTGCAGGCGGGCGCCAAGGTGGCGGATGTGGGGTGCGGTCATGGTGCCTCGACGCTGGTGATGGCGCAGGCGTTTCCGGCGTCGACCTTCGTGGGGTACGACTATCATCAGCCTTCGATCGTCACCGCCAACGCGCGTGCGCGTGAAGCGGGGTTGGAGTCGCGGGTGAGCTTCCAGCAGGCCAGCGCCAAGGAGTACCCGGGGCATGACCATGACCTGGTGTGCTTCTTCGATTGCCTGCACGACATGGGTGACCCGGTCGGGGCAGCCAGGCATGCCTACCATGCTTTGAAAGCGGATGGCACGGTCATGCTGGTGGAGCCTTATGCCGAGGACTCGCTGGAGGGTAACCTGACACCGGTCGGGCGCTTGTTCTATGCGGCGTCGACGTTTATCTGCACGCCCAATTCGTTGTCGCAGGAAGTGGGGCTGGGGTTGGGTGCGCAGGCCGGGGAGGCGCGATTGCGGGCGGTCTTCGAGGAGGCAGGGTTCAGCAGGTTCCGGCGGGCGACGCAGACGCCGTTCAACCTGATTCTGGAGGCCCGCAAGTAGAGCGTGATCCTGCACCGGCCTCTTCGCGGGCTCGCCCACACAGGTTACGTGCTTGTTTCAGGCCTGTGGAGCGCCTGGGCTGCCCGCGAAGTGGCTGGGCCTGGAAAGCAGAAGGGGCGCCATGTGGCGCCCCTTCTGTTTGTTGCTTAGGCTTCAGCGTCCCAAGGACGATCGCCTTTTTCATCTTTGACACGGGTCGGCAGGCCCATCACGTCCAGCGCCTTGAGGAACGGCTCGGCTGGCAGCTCCTCGACGTTGACCATGCGCTTGGCATCCCACTCGCCACGGGCTACCAGCAGGGCGGCAGCCACTGGCGGTACGCCGGCGGTGTAGGAAATGCCCTGGCTGTCGGTCTCGGCGTAGGCTTCTTCGTGGTCGGCCACGTTGTAGATGAACACTTCGCGCGGCTGGCCATCCTTGGTGCCTTTGACCAGGTCGCCGATGCAGGTTTTGCCGGTGTAGCCAGGGGCCAGCGAGGCCGGGTCTGGCAGTACAGCCTTGACCACTTTCAGCGGTACCACTTCCAGGCCTTCGGCGGTTTTCACCGGTTGCTCGCTGAGCAGGCCCAGGTTTTTCAAAACCGTGAACACATTGATGTAGTGCTCGCCGAAGCTCATCCAGAAGCGCACGTTCGGGACGTTGAGGTTCTTCGAAATCGAGTGAACTTCATCGTGGCCGGTCAGGTACAGGTTTTGCGAGCCTACCACTGGCAGGTCGTCGGTACGCTTGACCTCGAACATGGTGTTGCTGGTCCACTGGCTGTTCTGCCAGCTCCACACTTGTCCGGTGAACTCGCGGAAGTTGATTTCCGGGTCGAAGTTGGTGGCAAAGTACTTGCCATGTGAACCGGCATTGACGTCGAGAATATCGATCGAATCAATGCTGTCGAAATACTGTTGCTGCGCCAGCTTGGCGTAGCTGTTCACCACACCCGGGTCGAAACCGACGCCGAGAATGGCGGTAATGTTCTTTGCCTGGCACTCTTCGAGGTGTTTCCACTCGTAGTTGCCGTACCACGGTGGGGTCTCGCAGATCTTGCCCGGCTCTTCGTGGATGGCGGTGTCCAGATAGGCGACACCCGTATCGATGCAAGCACGCAGCACCGACATGTTGAGGAAGGCGGAACCCACATTGATCACGATCTGCGATTCGGTTTCGCGGATCAGCGCCTTGGTTGCCTCGACATCGAGGGCATTGAGCGAGAAGGCCTGGATGTCGGCGGGTACCTTGAGGCTACCTTTGGCCTTGACGCTGTCGATGATGGCCTGGCATTTGGAGATGTTCCGTGACGCGATGGCGATACGACCCAGTTCGTCGTTATGCTGCGCGCACTTGTGGGCCACCACCTTGGCGACACCTCCTGCACCAATGATAAGAACGTTCTTCTTCAATTTACCCTTTGCTCCTTACTTGAAAGCCGGTCTTACGACAGGCTGGAAACGTAGTCTTCGAAACCGAACTCGCGGACGACTTCGACGCTGCCGTCGAGCTGCTTGACCACGATGGAAGGCATCTTCAGCCCGTTGAACCAGTTTTTCTTGACCATGGTGTAACCCGCCGTGTCGATGAACGACAGGCGATCGCCAATGGCCAGCGGACGGTCGAATTGGTACTCGCCGAAGATGTCACCGGCCAGGCATGACTTGCCGCAGACCATGTAGGTATGCTCGCCGTCATTGGGGGCCATCTTGGCGTTGAGGCGGTAGATCAGCAGGTCGAGCAGGTGCGCTTCGATCGAGCTGTCGACCACGGCCAGGTGCTTGCCGTTGTACAGGGTATCGAGCACGGTCACTTCCAGCGAGGCGCTGTTGGTGATGGCGGCTTCGCCCGGCTCCAGGTAAACCTGCACGCCGTATTTTTCCGAAAACGCCTTCAGGCGCGCGCAGAAGGCGCCTACTGCATAGTCTTCACCGGTGAAGTGAATGCCACCACCAAGGCTGACCCACTCGACCTTGTGCAGGAGGTGGCCGAATCGCTCTTCGATGTGCGTGAGCATCTTGTCGAACAGGCCGAAGTCACCGTTCTCGCAGTTGTTGTGGAACATGAAGCCGGAGATGTGTTCGATCACCTGCTCGATCTTGGCCGGGTCCCATTCGCCCAGGCGGCTGAACGGGCGGGCCGGGTCGGCCAGCAGGTAGTCGGAGCTGCTGACCTGCGGGTTGACGCGCAGACCACGCACCTTGCCTTCGGACTGTTCGGCAAAGCGTTGCAGCTGGCCGATCGAGTTGAAGATGATCTTGTCGCAGTTCTCAAGCATCTCCTCGACCTCGTCGTCGGCCCAGGCCACGCTATAGGCATGGGTTTCGCCGGCGAACTTCTGGCGGCCGAGCTTGAGCTCGAACAGGGAGGACGAGGTGGTACCGTCCATGTACTGCTGCATCAGGTCGAACACCGACCAGGTGGCGAAGCATTTGAGGGCGAGCAGCGCCTTGGCACCGGAGTGTTCGCGCACGTAGGCGATCTTCTCCATGTTGCTGAGCAGCTTGGTTTTATCGATGAGGTAATACGGCGTCTTGATCATTTAAAGGCCCCCGGCCAGGCCGGCCAAAAAAAGGACACGCATTGTGCCTTCACTTGCCGCAGACCGAAAGGGCGGGATACGCATTTCGTCAGGGTTGACGCCATTGCGTGGGCTTTTCGGTTGCGGCGAGCCTAGTAGATCAGGTGCATGTGACTGTCGTAATCACCCCCGACAGATGGCAGCTTCAGTCTGCCTGCTGCAGCCAGGCCTGGATCTGCTCCAGTGTTGCGGTAGCGCCGCCACAGACCACCACCAGTACATTGCGCAAGGCGCCCAGTGCCTTGGCATCATAGGCCACTGCCAACGCCGCCCCGCACGCGGGCTCGACCAGCACACGGTGGTCCAGCAAGAACCGCTCACAGGCCTCCAGCGCTGCGCGATCGCTGACCAGATGGCTGTGCACCGGATGCTGCTGCACGCACGTCAGCGCCTGATCAGCCACACGCTTGGCCCCCAGCGACGTGGCCACCGAGGCGATGCGCTCCAGCTCCACCGAATGCCCGGCCTGCATGGCCGCATGCAGCGACGCCGCGCCCTCGGTTTCTACTGCCAGCACCGGCACATCGCCCCAGCCATTGCGCTTGAGCCCCTCTACCACGCCACTGAGCAAGCCGCCCCCGCCGACTGACAACACCACCGCGTCCGGCTTCAGGCCGGCTTCGGCCACTTCATCCACCAGGCTGGCATGCCCGGCCCACAGCAGTGGGTCGTCGAATGGGTGGATGAAGGCATCGTTCGGGCCTACCAGTGTCTGTGCCAGGGCGTTGGCCTCTTGCCAGGAACTGCCGTGCACCACCACCTTGGCGTCTTCCAGGTGCAGCAACTGCTTGGCCCGTTCGGTGGTGGTTTCGGGTACCACCACGGTCACCGGCACCCCCAGCTTGCGTCCGGCGTAGGCGACTGCCAAACCGGCATTGCCACCTGACGAGGACACAAAGTGCCGGGCGCCACGCGCGTGGTGTACCTCGCAGGCGTAGCCTACACCGCGCAGTTTGAACGAACCGCAGGGTTGCAGGGCGTCGAGCTTGAGCCAGATATTACGACCGGCCGCCAACGACAGCGGGCGCGACTCGATCAGGGGGGTATGAATGTGCAAGGTCATTGGCTGGCTCCGCGTAGTTGCTCGAGGTAGTTGTAAATGGTGTAGCGCGTCACGCCGAGAGCGCTGGCAGCCTTCTCGACGCCGCCCTTGACGATGAACAGGCCGCGCTCCTGCATGACGCGCACGGCCTCGACCTTGGCCTGTTTGTTCATCCGCCCCTGGCCGCTGCGCTGCAGGGCAGCCTGGATGATCTCGCTCATCAGCAGCTCCATGTCGGCCGGTTCGTTGACCGCCGGTATGGCCCCCAGCGGCTGCAACTGCTGGAGAAAGCTCATGGCAGCATCCAGGCCGGTGACGTCGGTGTTGACGCACAGGCTGGCGAAGGGGTGGCCGCTGCTGTCACGGAAGATTGCCGTGGCACTCCGTAGCGTGCGGCCTTTGAGCGTAGTGGGGTAATCGGGCAGCACCACCGGCTCACAGCCGTGCTGGTCGGCCGAGGCCTGCATCAGTGCCTTGAAACCCTGGTCCTGCTCCGGTGCGGCGAGGATCGGGCTGCCCACGCTGCGGCCGGAAAGATGACCGTTGACGATCGCCACCACCGAGTGTTCGGGGTGGTCAAGGTCGTGCAGGAGTATTTCCATGTTGCGCGCGGCAACGCTGCCCAGGGCCTGGATCGCGGCCTTGAGCACGGTGAGGGTGAGTTGGCGTTCTTCGCTGGGGGGGATAGGCATGGCAGACCGCAAAATCAACTGTTTGTGCATTTTTACACATATGGTTGAAATTCGCGATCTGCTTTTGCGGGCCCTGTAAGACTCAACCGAGCGCCGGCGTGCGCGGCGGAACCATCCGGCGCGAGCCGGTGGCCTCGAACGCGGCAGCAAAGCTCAGCAGCGCGTTGTCGCTATAGGCCTTCCCGGCAAAGGTCAGCCCCACCGGCATACCGATATCGGCCATCACGCCCATCGGCACGGTCACGGTCGGCACGCCCAGGTGACGGATTGCCAGGTTGCCGTTGGCTACCCAGACACCGTTGCTCCAGGCGATGTCCGCCGATACCGGGTTGATATCGGCATCGGCCGGGCCAACGTCGGCTACGGTGGGGAACAGCACCGCGTCCAGGCCCAGCTTGTCCATCCAGTCTTCCAGGTCCAGCTTGCGGGTCTGCTCCAGCCCGCGCAGGCCGTCGGGCAGGGTCTCGATCTGGTCCCAGGTCTTCAGGCCACGTTTGGCCATGTTGACGTACTCGTCCATGCCGGCAGCCAGGTCATCTTCACGGTTGGGCAGGGTGCCCGGGTCGTGGGGGAAGATCTTCAGCCCGTCGACGTCGGCCAGGCGGTTAAGCTTGGGGTCATCGTTGGCGCGCAGGAAGTCGTCAAAGGCCCAGCCCGACAGTTCCCACAGTTCGTCATGCAGGAATGCCTTGCTGACGATGCCACGGTTGTACACGGTCGGCGCGCCTGGGCGGTCGCCTTCGCAGTTGGACACCAGCGGGAAGTCCACTTCCAGTACCTCGGCACCCGCCGCTTCCAGGGCCTGGCGTGCTTGTTGCCACAGGTCGATCACCGTGGCGCGGGTGTTGATGCGTTGGCCGGTCGGCCCGCCGATGCCTGGCTTCTCGGCGGTGCCCGCTTCGGGATCGGCATTTATATACATGCGTGGTACGCCAAAGCGCTTGCCCTTGAGCGCGCTGGCATCTACCGCCAGTTCAAGGTACGAAGCCGGACGTACCGTCGAGGCAGCGGGGATTGGCACCCACGGCTGCAGGCGCCACAGGTCGCCGCGCTTGTCGGCGTCATCGGCGACCACCACGTCGAGGATTTCCAGCAGGTCGGCCATGGTGCGGGCGTAGGGCACCACCACGTCCATGGTCGGCGTCAGCGGCCAGTTGCCACGCACCGAAATCACCCCGCGCGACGGGGTATAGGCGCACAGGCCGTTGTTGGACGCCGGGCCACGGCCGCTGGACCAGGTTTCTTCGGCCAGGCCAAAGGCGCTGAAGCTGGCGGCGGTGGCGGTACCGGCACCGTTGGACGAGCCCGAGGCGAAGGGCGCGGTCAGGTAGTTGGCGTTGTACGGGCTTTCGGCGCGGCCATAGACGCCGCGCTGCATGCCACCGTTAGCCATGGGCGGCATGTTGGTCTTGCCCAGGCACACGGCACCGGCGGCGCGCAGGCGCTCGATGGTGAAGGCATCGCGCTGGGCGACCAGGTCCTTGAAGGCAGGGCTGCCGGAGGCAGCAGTCAAGCCTTTGACCAGGTAGCTGTCCTTGGCGGTGTAGGGGATGCCGTCCAGCGGGCTAAGCACCTGGCCCTTGGCACGACGGGCATCGGAGGCCTCGGCCTCTTTGAGCGCCTCCGGGTTGCGTACCACTACGGCGTTAAGGGCTGTGGCCGTGTCGGCGCCATCGTAGGCGTCGATGCGCGCCAGGTAGGCCTTGACCAGCTCGACCGCTGTCGTGCGGCCCGACTCGAGCGCGTCGCGCAGCTCGGCAATGGAAACCTCGGTTACCTCGATCATGCGTTCACCAAAAAAAATGTGCAGGTGGGGGCTAATGCGAGGAGTGTACAAGAAGGGCTTGGCGGACGCAGGTTTGCGCAGGGGCAAATGGTTTTATGCAGGGGGGCATTGTCGGGGGCATTCGCAGGTATTACCCGGCCCATTGGGGGGCGGCCTTTCAGTCACCAAAGGGCCGCCCACAGGCTGGTGCTCAGCCTCAGCCCTGCGCGATATCGAGAAACATCATCACCGCAAACCCACCCACAACCCCAGGGTCGCCGTTGTTTCCCACAGGTATGAACTGCAGATGGTCATGGTAGGGCAGCAGGACCTGGCGCGGGTAATGGACCTGGGGGCAGTGCTGGGCATCAAGGTCGAACCGGCGCTGGAAGCCCTGAAACTCGTCGTCCACATCTAAAGCCTGGCGCAGTCCCTGTGGGAGCGGCCTTGTGTCGCGAAAGGGCTGCATAGCAGCCCCGGGATTTCAGCGTCGATGCAAATAATGCTGGGGCCGCTTCGCGGCCCTTTCGCGACACAAGGCCGCTCCCACACGGATCGCGCCAGCTTATGGAAATTGAGCAAGACAGTTGCTCCACACGGTTTGCGTCAACCTGCCAGGTCGGCGGCGCTATGGCGCTCCGGCACCTGGCTGTGTTCTTCTCCCCAGGTACGGTTCACGCGTGTACCGCGCTGCACAGCAGGGCGCTGGGCGATGTCCTCGGCCCAGCGCTGTACGTTCGGGTACTCGTCAACCGCCAGGAACTGCGCCGCGTCATACAGGTTGCCGCGTACCAACTGGCCATACCACGGCCACACGGCAATATCAGCAATACTGTATGCCTCGCCGCCCAGATAACGGCTTTCGGCCAAGCGACGATCAAGTACGTCCAGCTGACGCTTGGCCTCCATGGTGAAGCGGTTGATGGCGTACTCGAACTTTTCCGGTGCATACACGTAGAAGTGGCCAAAACCACCGCCCAGGTAAGGCGCCGCACCCATCTGCCAGAACAACCAGTTCAGGCATTCGGTGCGCGCAGCCGGCGATTTTGGCAGCAATGCTCCAAACTTTTCTGCCAGGTACAGCAGGATCGAACCTGATTCGAACACCCGCACCGGCGGCTCCACGCTGCGGTCGAGCAGGGCGGGAATCTTCGAGTTGGGGTTGACCTGGACGAAGCCACTGGAAAACTGATCACCCTCGCCGATGCGGATCAGCCAGGCATCGTATTCGGCACCGGCGTGGCCCAGGGCAAGCAGCTCTTCAAGGGCAATGGTGACCTTGACGCCGTTGGGCGTAGCCAGGGAATACAGCTGCAGCGGGTGTTTGCCCAGCGGCAGGTCCTTGTCGTGAGTCGGGCCGGCGACCGGGCGGTTGATGCTGGCGAACTGGCCGCCGGAGGCTGCGTCGTTGCGCCAGACTTTGGGTGGCACGTAGGCAGGCTTGCTCATGCATGAATCTCCTTCAAAGGCGCGAAAACGGTCACGTGAAAACGTTGACCTGCATCTATGCCATGGGTTCGACGCAATGCGCAAATGCACAGGGTGCAGGCGCAGCTTGCATGACGGCGGTTTCATCCAGTTTTCATCCGGCACAACGCCGTCCGGTTTTATGCTGGGTTATCCCTTCGTCCTGCAAGGAACCGCTGGCCGATGACCCTTGCACGCTGCGTGTTGGCGCTGGTCCTGCTCGGCGGCCTGTTGGCCCGCGCCGAGGCCGCGCCGTGGGTTGCCGGCCTGCACCTTATGACCTTGACCGACCCGGTCGATAGCCGCCCGATGCAAGCGCTGGCGTTCTACCCGGCCGTTGGCAAAACCCGTATCAGCCGTATAGACGGGTATCCCGTCGACGTGGCCGAAGAGGCGCCCGTCGCCATGGGGCGATTCCCGTTGCTGGTGCTGTCTCACGGCAATACGGGCAGCCCATTGGCTTTGCATTACCTGGCCACGTCGCTGGCGCGGCAAGGGTTCGTGGTGGTGGCGGTGGTGCACCCGGGGGACAACGTGCGCGACCACAGTCGCCTTGGCACCCTGAGCAATCTTTATGGGCGGCCGCTGCAAGTCAGCGCGTCGATCACCGCAGCACGTGATGATGCAGTGGTCGGGCCTTATCTGAATGAAGGCAAGGTGGGCGTGATTGGCTACTCGGCCGGCGGAGAAACCGCGTTGATCCTGTCTGGCGCACGCCCCGACCTGGACCGTCTGCGTCAGTACTGCCTGGAGCGCCCGCATGACACAGACGCCTGCAAGACCCACGGCATCCTGATTGCCGACCGTAGCGAACTGGCGCCCGAGACCGACCCGCGAGTGGGGGCGGTCATGTTGATGGCGCCGCTGAGCCTGTTGTTCGGGCGCCATGCGCTGGCCGGGGTGCAGGTTCCCGCACTGATCTACAGTGGCGACAGCGATCAGCTTGTGGCCGTAGACCGAAATGCCGAGGCCCTGGCCCGCAAACTGCCGGTCACACCGGACTACCGCCTGTTGGCCGGTGCCGGGCATTTCGTGTTCATGGCCCACTGCGATGCCGAGCAGTACGCGCGAATGCCGGCGCTGTGCAAGGACGCCGACGGCGTCGACCGCCGGCATATCCATCATTCGCTGCAGCGAGAAACGGCAGCGTTCTTCAGCCAGGCGCTGGGCGCGCCAGCGCCGGCTGAGCGTTCAGCTACGGCGGGCGCGCCGCGCCAGCCACAACGTTAGGCCAACCCCGGCCAAGGCGAGCAGGGCCGCCACGCAGAAGATCGAGGCATACCCCAGGTGTACCGCCACGGCGCCCATCACCGGGCCGGCAATGGCCAAGGCCATGTCGAAGAACACAGCATAGGCACCCAGCCCTGCGCCGCGGCTGCTGCTGGGGACTTGCTTGATCGCCTCCACGCCCAATGCCGGGTACACCAGCGACAGCCCGAAACCGGTCAGCCCGGCACCAACCAGCGCCCAGGGCGGTGACGGCGCCAGCCACAGAAGGCCCAAGCCCAGCACTTCGGTGGCCATGCAGGCGACCGCCACGTTGTAGCCACCAAAGCGGTTGACCGCGTTGACGAACAGCAGCCGCGAGATGATGAAGCACACACCAAACGCACTCAGGCACCAGGCCGCACCGGCCCAGCCGCGCTCGAGGTAATACAGGGTGACGAAGGTGGTCAAGGTGCCGTAGCCGATCGAGGCCAGGGTCAAACCCAGGCCACACGGGGCAACCCGGCCGAACGCCGACCAGAAGGGCAGGCGCTCGCCGCGCACCACGACCACGTCGGGGCGCTTGCGAAGCACCAGCAGGGCAAGGGTTGCCAGCACCAACAAAGCCGGCCCCAGCACGCTGAAGTTCAGCCCGTCCACGGCCAGCACGCCGATCGGCGCACCGATGGCGATCGCGCCATAGGAGGCGATGCCGTTCCACGAGATCACCCTGGCAGTGTGTTCGGGGCCGACCTGGCTGATGCCCCAGCTCAAAGTAGCCACGCCGATCAGCCCTTGAGCGATGCCCAGCAGCAAACGTCCACCGAGCAGCAGTGCCAGGCTCAGCAGCGGTAAGGGGAGGGTCCAGGCTGACAGCAACGTCAACACCCCGCAACCGGCAATCCCCAGCAGGCCAAAGCGGATGGCCTGTTTCCCTCCCAAAGTGTCCGCCACCCTGCCTGCAAACGGGCGGCTCAGCAGCGTGGCCAGGTACTGCAGGCCAATGGTTACACCGGCGATCACTGCGCCAAATCCGAGCTGGTCGTGCACATAGCTGGGCAGCACCGCAATCGGCAGGCCGATGCAGAGGAAGGCAATGAAGGTATAGAAAACGATCGACAGGATCTGCAGGGTGATGTGCAGCGTGTGACTGGCGGGGGCAGGTTGTTGCGCGGTCATGGGCTCTTTCGCGGGCGGGCGGTTGGGCGTGGACCCATCATGGCCGTTGCGCGAAGGAAAAGAAAGCAGGCTAACGAATTATTCGTCGGGTAGTGTCAGTCGGTGGGAGGGGGCTACGCCGGCAAGCCCGCGAAGCGGCCCAGCCACACAAGGTGGCCAGGCCTTGGCCTTCAATCAGACCAGCACACCCTGGCTACGCAGGTAGTCATCGTAAGTACCGCTGAAGTCCACCACACCATCGGGCGACAGCTCGATGATGCGCGTGGCCAGCGACGACACGAACTCGCGGTCGTGGCTGACGAACAGCAGAGTACCCGGGTAGTTTTCCAGCGCCAGGTTCAGCGCTTCGATCGATTCCATGTCCAGGTGGTTGGTCGGCTCGTCCATCACCAGCACGTTCGGTTTCTGCAGGATCAGCTTGCCGAACAGCATGCGACCTTGTTCACCACCGGAAATCACCTTCACCGACTTGAGGATTTCGTCGTTGGAGAACAGCATGCGCCCCAGGGTGCCGCGGATAACCTGCTCACCAGAGGTCCACTGGCCCATCCAGTCGAACAGGCTCATGTCGTCTTCGAAGTCGTGGGCGTGGTCCTGGGCGTAGTAGCCCACTTCGGCGCTGTCGGTCCACTTTACCGAGCCCGCATCCGGGGTCATCTCGCCGACCAGGGTGCGCAGCAGGGTGGTCTTGCCAATACCGTTGGGGCCGATGATCGCAACGCGCTCGCCCGCTTCGACGGTGATGTCGAAGTTCTTGAACAGCACCTTGTCGTCGAAGGCTTTGGCCATTTTTTCGACGACCACGGCCTGGCGGTGCAGATTTTTCGTCTGTTCGAAGCGAATGAACGGGCTGACGCGGCTGGACGGCTTGACCTCGGCCAGCTGGATCTTGTCGATCTGCTTGGCACGTGAAGTGGCCTGCTTGGCTTTGGAGGCGTTGGCCGAGAAGCGGCTGACGAAGGTCTGCAGCTCGGCGATCTGGGCTTTCTTCTTGGCGTTGTCCGACAGCAGCTGCTCACGCGACTGGGTGGCTGCGGTCATGTACTCGTCATAGTTGCCCGGGAACAGGCGCAGCTCACCGTAATCCAGGTCAGCCATGTGGGTGCAGACGCTGTTGAGGAAGTGCCGGTCGTGGGAAATGATGATCATGGTGCTGTTACGCGCCGTGAGGATCGTTTCCAGCCAGCGGATGGTGTTGATGTCCAGGTGGTTGGTCGGTTCGTCGAGCAGCAGCACGTCCGGGTCCGAGAACAGCGCCTGGGCCAGGAGGACACGCAGCTTCCAGCCCGGTGCCACTTCGCTCATCGGGCCGAAGTGCTGGTCCAGCGGAATACCCAGGCCCAGCAGCAGTTCACCGGCGCGGGACTCGGCGGTGTAGCCGTCCATTTCGGCGAACTCGGTTTCCAGCTCGGCGACGGCCATGCCGTCTTCTTCGGTCATTTCCGGCAGCGAGTAGATACGGTCACGCTCGGCTTTGACTTTCCACAGCTGGCCGTGGCCCATGATCACTGTGTCGATCACGGTGAATTCCTCGTAGGCGAACTGGTCCTGGCGCAGCTTGCCCAGGCGGGTATTCGGCTCGAGCATGACCTGGCCTGCGGACGGCTCCAGGTCACCGCCGAGGATTTTCATGAAGGTCGACTTGCCGCAACCGTTGGCGCCGATCAGGCCGTAGCGGTTGCCGTTGTTGAATTTGACGGAAACGTTTTCGAACAGCGGCTTGGAGCCGAACTGCATGGTGATGTTAGCGGTGGAGATCAAAGGGCTTACCTATCAGTAACTTACGACGCTGGGCTTTCAGCTGATACCGATTTGATACCAATCTTGAGTTTTTCCAGCTCGCTCCAGTTGGAGCTTGAATTAAGCCAACGGGCATACGTCGACAGCAGCATCTGAATGCTGTGACCCAGCTGTTGGGCGATAAATGCGGGGTTGAGGCCGGACATTAAGCGTATTGTCGCATAGGTGTGACGGCAGTTGTATGGGGGCGACGCTTGATCCCCAATTCAATCAACACAGGCACCCACCGTTTGTGGGGCTCGGAGATCTGCTTCACGCACTCCGCATTCCTCGACGGCGGGGGCGGGAACGGTGTTTCGGTCACAGCTCCCTTTTCATCTCTGCGGCGATTCGCGTGCAGAACGACGAGTGGTGCCTGCAAAGACGCTACATGCAATTGGAGGCGTTCGAGGCGGTCAGCGCTTATCCTCCAACCAAGCTGCCGGCCGTGCTCAACCAAACGGCGAACTCAGTGGCCAGAGCCACGATGAGTTACACCACTTGAGGCGTGATCAGCTGCCGACTTGCAACGGACGCCCAGAGCATGAGCGCACTTGCAGTTGACCACGTCGCCCATTGCCGTAAAATCGCGCGCCCAAATTCAGCAGGCATGGCAAGAGGGAGCTTGAATGCAGCGGGTGATGATCATTGGTCAGCCAGGGTCTGGGAAAAGTACCCTGGCGCGCAAGCTTGGCGAGCGCACAGGCTTGCCGGTCGTGCACATCGACACGATTCATTGGCAGCCAGGGTGGGTCGAGCGTAGCCGGGACGAGAAGACGCGTCTTTGTCATGAGATCGAGGCCCGTGAGCGCTGGATCTTCGAAGGCGGGCATTCCACCACATGGAACAACCGGCTGGCCCGCGCTGACATGGTGATATGGATTGATCGCTCGGCTCCGCTTCGATTCTGGCGCGTGCTCCTCAGAACGATGTTGAACCGCGGTCGATCCCGGCCTGATTTGCCGGACAACTGCCCGGAGTTGCTGGCCAACCTGCCGGAGTTTTTCAGGTTCATGTGGCGGACGAAAGCCTCGTCTCGGGAGGCGATGAAGCGATTCGTGGCGACGGCCCCGCCGGGCTGTCGCGTGGTCTGCCTGCGGACCAATCGGGATACCGATGTTTTTCTCGCGAGTATGGGCACGCAGCCTGATCAGGTTGTGCAAGGTCATTAGATGCCAGATGAGCTTCTCGCCAATCACCCCGCAGGCAGCACGGCTGTACCGAAACTTGCAGCCAGCCTGAGATCGATGTGCTGGCCGAGGTTTCAGAGCATCGCAATGAGGCCGCGCGAGACGAGGTGTTGCTGACGCAGGGCTAGATACGCGGCAGTGACCTGTCGGCGTTTAAGCTCACTTAGCTGTTGGAAGCCGATCTGTGCTTGGCCGCGAGCGATCACCTCGCCGACAGGCTCGGCAGGTATCATGTGAGCCTTTGCCTCGAACTGTTTGCCGAGCTGCATGCGAGGGACCAGGATTTTAGAGAGGTATACACCGCTTGCGCTGTCGGAGTAAGCGACAGAGGTGCTGTTTTGCTGCACTTTGCGCAAGCTGCTCACCACGGGCGAGCCTGTTTGGGGCGGCCTGAGGGGGTTCACCCATCAAAGGAGCGACCTCTCGTGAAAGCGTACCTCGCCCTTTCTATTGATAGCGTCGCTTAGAAGCCATTGTTAAACAAAGGAAGCAGTTGTATTCAGAACAGCTAGTCCTGATGCTTGATAACAGCACTGCATCTGATAGGGAAGTTGACTGAGTTGGCAATAAAACATTCGTGGTGAGCATCGTCATGCAGGCGTCTTGCAAGATCCAGATCTGACTGGCTGCTGATAATGACCTGAGGCCTTAACTCAGCGTCTTTGAAATGGCCCTTGCGCTGGCCATCCCCTTCAAGCATCCGGCCCACCGGGTAGTCGACATATTCCAGGACGTTCACGTTGTTGACTGCGCACAGATGAAGA
Organism: Pseudomonas sp. USTB-Z; assembly: GCF_019691255.1. Classification (NCBI taxonomy): domain Bacteria; kingdom Pseudomonadati; phylum Pseudomonadota; class Gammaproteobacteria; order Pseudomonadales; family Pseudomonadaceae; genus Pseudomonas; species Pseudomonas sp. USTB-Z. The sequence goes on along the minus strand of NZ_JAECZP010000002.1, from coordinate 163,270 downwards.
TACCAAAGCTTGTGGCAGGCCGAGATCGAGGCCAGCAACATGTCTTCAGGGTTCCAGCGTTCAGGGTTCCCGCGAAAGGCGGGGTCGGCAGAGCCAAGGATAGGTGCCTTGCCTGGAGCCTCCACGTTGAAGTCTCTCTGGTACGCCGTATAACTGGCAGTCCCTTCACCCGTGTTACCTATCCAATTTACGGTGACAGCGTAATGGTGTTCTTTCATGGTCACTCCTGTGTCGAAAGACGGCCGGAAAACCTTGCCCATCGCTTGGGTGCGGTTATCTTGCTCTCGATTGAGGGCTTTCCACCAGCATCTATTGTTTGCAGCGACGCATGAGCAATCCGAGCACATGCAATGATCCGAACTGCGAACAGTCCTGATTGCTGGCTTCCTCGTGCTCTCTGTCGTGTCCTGGGCTTGAGGGTATCAAAGCCCTGTCTCAGGCTTGGGGACTCAACACGCACAGTGGTGCTTCAGCTCAACGGCGCCTTCGCCGCCGCCTCGATCGTGTCGAGGTCCAACTCAATTGTTTCGGGCATGACGATTCCTTGGCCGTTCTTGTGACCGGCCTGTGCTTTAGTGGGCGATTGTTGGAATGGATTTTTCTAGCGAGGGATAACGCTTATGTTTGCTGTCGGAATTGCGCTTCTTGCCGTTGGATTAGGCACTTCAAATCCTGGGCTCTGGATACCGGGCGCCGCGCTCATGGCTGCCCGCATCGTGAAACGAGCACGCAGCTGACCCCTTGGCCGCCATATCGCGGCACTGAATAGAGGGGGAAGGGGACAGGGGTTACATCAGAAAGAGTACGGATTTGCCCTCAGATCAGAAGGACCTGCGCTGCGGTGCGGTCGTCCCCGGCTTTGCCCGGATGTGCGCCCACTTGTATCTGTGTGTCCGTAAATGTGTAGTGCGAGACACGGCCTACTACACATGGGCGACAGCACCCTGTAGAGGCCTGACTTTCCGATCATGTCGTAAAGTCACACCGTTACAAAAGGACCGCGCGCGTCAATTCGTTTACCGACCGCCCCTTTGACAGGGGCGGAGGCGGCTCGCGCACAGCGCAGTACAGTGCTTTAGTCGTCGTAGTGGTAGCGGCATTGCAGAACGGTGAGCATACCGGCCTCGAAGAAGTAGACCAGGCGGTGCTCACGGGTGATGCGGCGGGACCACAAGCCAGATAAATCGCCTTTCAGCGGCTCAGGCTTGCCAATACCGGTGAAGGGGGTGCGTAGGCACACGTCAATTAGGCGGTTGACGTTGCCAAGGATGGTGAGATCGGTACTCTGCCAGTGACAGTAATCCTCCCAGCCCTCCTTGGTGAACTTCACGCTTACCTTGTCGCGGGCTTCATTCTTGTTCCGCTGCTTCTGGTTCTTGCTCATTGAGGTCCAGTTCCTTCGTCAAGGCGTGGCCGTCCCGGAGCTGAACGATGGATGAGCGCAAGCGCGAAGCGTTTTTGGACGATCCCAACAGGTGAATGGTCTCGTTCATCCCGTTGTAGTCCTCCAGAGACATCATCACTACGGGTTCGCCACGCTGTCGCGTGATTACGGCGGGCTCATGGTCCCGGCAAACATCATCCATTGTCTGCTTCAGTTCGGCGCGAGCCTGGCTAAAAGTCAGTACGTGCATTTGTCCATCCTCCAGGCTCTGCCCGGGTAAGGGTTGCTCTTTGGACCGCCACAGGTGACGCCCAAAGTTCTAAGAAAGTGAAGCCTGTCGGCCCGCACAGCGGCTCCGTATTGACTCACCGTGCTCTCTCATCTGGATCAGAATCAGAATCGTCATTCCAGTAGCCACAGGCCACAGGTGTCCAGATGGATCCAGCCGTCGCTGGCAACCGCAGGCATTGTACCTAACATTGTACAAGTCAGTAAACCGATTATCGGGTTAGGGCTTGATATGCCGTACGGCCTTCAGCTGAGGCAGTCCTAGTCATGGGCCTTTGCCATTGGTGGGTACTTCCCATCCCGTATTTGAGCGTTCCGGAAGGATGCTCAACAGTCTGGCGGCGAACCTTCATCTTCCCCGGATCATGCTCCAGTCGAATGATGGGCTGGTGATGCGCTTACCGCTGTTAAATGAAAAAAAGCAGATGTAAAAAAATGTAACACACACCTTCAGCAGTGGATTCATTGGAACAGCTGTGTATTCTGTCTCTCCAGTCAAGAATATGAGTTCAAGGTCCGTTCCATGCGTAATCGCGGCAAAATCTATTGGGAATGGGCCAATTCTGCGTTGCATTCCCGCAACTACGATGAGCGCCTTCCCTGCGGCACTTTAATCAACATCCAAGCCCGACTCTCACTTGAAAACGTCACTCAACTTTTCTTGGGTATCTACGGGAAAAAAGGCGTGCTCTTGCTCGAAGAGGTACACCCTGACTGCCGTGGACAGAAACTGTCTGCGGCGATGACCTGGGCGCTCGAGCGTGCTCACGACTGGGTCGCCAAGGCGTTTCCTGCGCCCAAAGCACCAGGGCCTGAACCACTCCCGCGCAGAGGCTCGCGTCTTCACGGATAACGATGCAGGGAAAACGGAACGCTCGTCAGATCGCTTGAGTCGTATCTCCATCAAAAGCGCATTGAGGCGCCCAGTTGGAGAAAGTGATGAGCCTTCAGTCCACCAGTCATGACCTTTACGTGCATGCCTACCTTGGTTACCAGGCATCGATTTACGTGCTGTGGGAGTCGAGCGTCGAATTTCCCACGGGGATGTTGGTCGAGGTAGGGAAGCCGGGCGCAACGGCGCGAACCCTGCGTGTGAGTCGACCATTCTCCTCTTCGACAGAAGCCATTCTCGAAGGGAAGGTTATGGCTGAACAGTACGTGGAAAGTCAAAAAAGCGGAGCTTGTGCTGCCAGGTGAGTTCGCCGAGGTCTGATCGGACCCACCGCAACCACGGGCAGGTCGACCACCTGCGAATCTGTGCAGCTGTTGATAACGGTATTCCCTGTTCGTCGAGTCGAGCCATTTCAACAGTAACCGCTTGCGCAAGTGCCATTGTGGACGGTGGTGTTACCAATCGTCGTGCTGTGCGGGTTCCAAGTCGACGCGGTCCCCGAGTCGAAACCCTGCACATCAGTGGTCGATGATGTTGCGCTACCGGTACTTGGGCCGGCATGGTCTACTACCGCTTCACTGAAGCGGCTCTATCAGCTCGGCGCCTTGGTTGCGCACATTGCCAATGGCTTTGCTCACTCGATACCACTCGAAGGCCTCGGCTGGCTCACCCAGGTTGAGCGCCATCTGCTCGGCCTGTTCCCCGGGCATCGCGGTTTGCATCCACTCACGCGCAAGGTCTGGGGCCAAAACCACTGGCCTGCGGTCGTGCACATCCACCATTCCGCCCTGAGCATCGGCCGTAATGATGACGAACCCATCATGCTCGCTGCCAGCGAACTGGCCGATGCTGGCGCAAAGGGAAGGGCGCCCGTCCCGGCGTCGGATGTAGTACGGCTGTTTCTTCGGTCCGCCTTCATCGACCCATTCATACCAGCCGTCGATCGGCGTTATGCCTCGGTGCGGCCAGATCGCCCGGAAGAAAGGGCCGTGTGCCACCTTTTCGACCCTGGCGTTGATCGGTGCGGCACGGTCGGTCGCCCAATGCGGCCGCCAGCCCCATCTCACCAGGTCCGCCCGCGGGCCTGCTTCATCCACTCGCAGCACTGCCACCGGCGTGGTCGGCGCGACGTTGTACCGGCCAAGTGGCTGGTCGCCGACGTTGTTCCGCCAGGCCTCTGGCAGGCTCAGGGTTTCGACAAAGTCGTGTATGCCTCGGTACTGACTCAACCTTCCACACATGCGCAACCCTCCTGCCAGAGCAAGCATAGCGCTTGGGTGTATTGCCGGTGTGGATGACGCCGACGTGGTGCTGTACGCGCAGTTCTGATGGTGCCGGGCTGAATGAGCGCCCCACCTCCTTCAACACGGCGCCAAGTCTGATCTTCCAGGCGTTATAGGGTCGTTCGAAGGGACCCTTACAAAAATGCAGTACTTACCACCTTCCATCGATTCAAAGGCCACCAGCTTTTCCACCAGCGCGGCGCTCAAAACCTTGCCGGCGTTAAGCAGCAACATGCCGTTGTCGGCGTTCAGGTTGCGCGCAAGCACCATTCCCGGCGCCAGGTCACGGGTGGTACACACCTGGACTTCAGGGTCCACCAGGGTCATATCGCTGTGGAACGAGGCGCAAACCTGGACGAAATCCTCAAGGAGCGCCGGGTCATACAACCGGCCGGCGTACTTGCGCAGGTAGAGCAAGGCCTCATCGCTGTTCATCTGCCGTTCAAGAATCAAACCCCGTTGCAGCTCAACGAAGTCCACGGCCAGCTTGAGCAAGCGAGCGCCGAACGGGATAGCTTCACCCTTGAGCCGGTCGGGGAAACCGCTGCCGTCCCAGTGCTCCTGATGATGCAGGATCAGGCGCGCGGCATCTTTCATGGGCTCAAGGGTCATAAGCAGCGCTTCACTCTGGCGTGGGTAGTCGCGATAGCGGTCGCGGTCGCCGTGCATCAGCTGGTCCGAAGGGGCAACGATCATGCTATCCGGCCAACTCAGTTTGCCTATGTTGTACAGCGCCGCAGCCATGGCCAGATCGCGGCTTATCGCCTCGTCCAAGGCGTGGACCCGACAGTAGCAACGCACCAGTTCGATGATCTGTCGATTGGTCTGCTTGGCTGGAGGCAGCCGCAGATTAGCCAACATCGAGAACACCTCGGTCCCGGTCACATAGCTGTGTTTCAGTTCTTCGTAGGCCAGATCGAGCATGTCAGCGGTCTGCTGCAGCTCCGCGGTACGGGCTGCAACGCGTTTCTCCAAGTCGTTATTGAGCAGTCTCAACTGGGCGTTCTGCCGACGTGCCAGCAGCTCCAGGCGTTGGCGCTCGCGTTCGGAATGCTGGTGGTCCAGGGCCTGGCGCAAGGTCATCAGCAATTCGTCGTCGTTCCAGGGCTTGCTGATGTAACGGTGGATTTGACCGTCATTGACGGCCTTGATGATTGCGCTTGGGTCGGCATAGCCGGTCAGCAAGATCCTGACGGTCGATGGGTGATGCTGATTGATCTGTGCCAACAAGGTGGCGCCGTCCATCCCGGGCATGCGCGCATCGCTCATCACCAGATCAACCGGGCCCTCGGCCATCTGCGCCAGTGCCTGTTCACCGCTGGTCGCCAGCTTCACGTCATAGGGTTGCCCACGCAATAGCCGACGCAGACTGTTAAGGATCGACTCCTCGTCGTCTACCAGCAACACGGTCGGCCGATAGGGTGAATTCAGGGGCGGTTGCACGTCCATGGCAGGCCTCACGTGGTCGATCGATGGAGGCACTCGAGCTCAACGAGCGCTTAGGTCAAAGGCTAGTTCATTTTTCCGTGACAGGTGCCGGGCAAGGTGTGGCGGGTGGCAGGCAAATTGTCTGGAAGGCATCTAACCTGACGGCATGGCACCACCCTTCTGTATGTCCGTCAGCCCAGGGAAAAGGATTCTCCCGGATGTCAGCGCGCACAACCTGTCGTTATCGTTCCGCTCTTCACCTGCAGCGCTTGCGCCGTTGTCTGTGCCTGTGGGTGCTGCTCGTTCTGAGCGGAGGCAGCGGTGCGGAGCCGCTGGACGAGCCGCTCAAGCCGCTGCCTCCGATACCCACTCTGACACCTGGGCGTGTCGAGTTGGGCCGCCAGTTGTTCAACGATCCGCGGTTGTCGCGCAACGGCACACGGTCCTGCGCCAGCTGTCACCGTCTGGACAAGTACGGGGCCGATGACCGGGCGTTTTCCATGGGGGCAGATGGCCTGCCGCTTACGCTCAATACGCCAACGGTACTCAATGCCAGCCTTAATTTCCGACAGTTCTGGAATGGCCGGGTCGAGTCACTCGAGGAGCAGGGGGAGGCCGTGATCACCAGCGCTCACGAGATGGGCGGAGACTGGCGCGTGATCGAGCAGCGCATCGCCGCAGACGTGCATTACCGCCAGGCGTTCAAGGATGCCTACCCGGACGCGGTGACAAAGGACAACATCCTCAGCGCGTTGGCCGATTACCAAAGGACGCTTCTTACCCCTGGCGCGCGCTTCGATCGTTACCTGCAGGGCGATACCGAGGCGCTTACCCTGGAGGAAAAATACGGCTACCAGCGCTTCAAGGACTATGGCTGCATCGCCTGCCACCAAGGGGTGAATATTGGGGGCAACATGTTCCAGAAATTTGGCGTGTTCGGCGACTACATCGCGGACCGCGGCCACCCTACCGAGGCGGATCAGGGCCGCTTCAACGTGACCGGAGAGGAGGCCGACCGGGGCGTGTTCAAAGTGCCGAGCCTGCGCAATGTGGCGGTGACCGCGCCCTATTTTCACGATGGCTCGGCGCCTACGCTGGAGCGTGCGATTGACGTGATGTTTCAGTATCAGCTTGGACGAATCCCAAGTGATGAGGACCGCAGGCTCATCATGCTGTTCCTCAAAACCCTTACTGCTGGAAAGGTGGGTCAGCCATGAGGGTGATTTCCCGGCGCACAAGCCTGATTCTATTCAGTGGGTTGGTCCTTGTACTGGCGTCGATGCTGCTGTACCTGTACCTGAATTCCGGGTCAGAGCAGACCCAGACCTACAACGAATCCCGAGATCTCATTCGTCAGCTCAAGCAACAGGATGCTGTATGGGAAAACGAGGTGCTCAAGGCCCGGGTAGCCGTCTCTCATAACTATGATCCACTCGTGACCCCCCTCAAGGAGATGAAGCGGCTGTGGGCACGATTCGACAGCCGGGAAGCCGAACAAGGGCGCGTTGACTCAGACCAGTGGCGCGATGCCTATGACGGTTTTCTCTCTGCGTTTGGGGAAAAGGCTCGGCTCGTGGAGCAATTCAAATCGCACAATGCCTTGCTGCGAAATTCGTTGGCATTTCTACCCACAGCCGAAGACGGCATTCAGGCCCAGATCAACACCATGCTGGCCCCGAATCAGCCGGAGGTACACGTATTCGTCACTGACACTTATGACCTGTTGCTAAGTGCCCTGGAGTTTGCGCAGGTTACCTCTGTGGAAAGGGCTGCCGAGATAGAGGTGGGGTTAGGTAACCTGGCTGTTAACGCGGAGAACCTGCCCAAAGAATTCCACACGTCCCTTTATTTGTTGAGCAATCACGTGGCGTTGATCCTGCGCGAGCAACCTGTCGTCAACCGCCTGCTCGAACAGATCGAGGCGATCCCGGTTGCCGAACGCCTGGATACGATCACCAGCCTCCTGGACAGGGATCAACAGCAGGTTGAAAGGATCAACCGTAAAAACCATCTCTACACGTTATGGCTATCCGGCTTGCTGATGTTCTCGGTCATTTGCCTGGCTGCGCTGCTGGTGCGCAGCTTCGCCGAGGTGAGACGGGTCAACAACGCATTGCAAAGCGCCAATGACGTCCTGGAACAGCGGGTCGAGGATCGCACCCTGGAACTCAGAAACGCTCAAAGCGAATTGCTTAACGCGGCGCGCCAAGCAGGCATGGCGGAGATCGCTACCAATGTGTTGCACAACGTGGGCAACGTGCTCAACAGCGTGAACACATCCTCTGATCTGATCGCTCGAACGTTGCGCAGCAGCAAAACCCAGGGTTTGGGCAAGGCCATGCAACTGTTCCGCGAGCATGCCACTGACATCGGTCGGTTTCTCGACGAGGATCCCAGAGGCCGGTTGCTTCCCGGCTACCTCCACCAACTGACCGAGGCGATCGCCGAGGAGCAGAAGGAGATGGTGATCGAGCTGGAGCGGATGAACAAGAGCATCGACCACATCAAGGAAGTGGTGGCCACCCAGCAATCCTACGCCGGGGCTAAAAATGTGCCAGTGCCGCTGTCGGTCAACGACCTGGTCGAGGACGCGCTGCGCATGAACGCAGGCGCGTTGATCCGGCATCAGGTGAGGGTAGTGCGCGACTTCGCAGATCTGCCTCTGGTGATGGGCGACCGGCATCGGCTGTTGCTGATACTGATCAACCTGATCAGCAACGCCAAGTACGCCATGTCCGGCCCCGGCAGCGACCCACGGACGATGATCCTCAGGACGCGCATCATTGAGGGGGGCTTGCTGGAAATGAGCGTGCTGGATGAGGGCGAAGGCATTGCGCCCGAAAACCTGCAGAAGATCTTTGCCCATGGCTTCACCACGCGCAAGGACGGGCATGGCTTCGGCTTGCACAGTTGCGCCTTGGCCGCCATCGAGATGAATGGTCACCTGACCGCACACAGCGACGGCCCTGGCCTGGGTGCTGTCTTTACCCTGAGGATCCCGCTGATCGCGGTGACGGAGCCTGCATGAGTGACCTGACCAATCGCCGGATCCTGCTGATCGATGACATGCCGACTATCCACGAGGATTTTCGCAAGATCCTTGCCCCGGCCAAAGCGCAGAACACAGAACTGGACGAGATGGAAGGGTTGTTGTTTGGCGAGCAGATCAAGAACGACCGACCGGTATTCGAACTCGATTCAGCCTATGGCGGTGAGGAAGGGCTCGGCCTGCTGAAGCGTGCGCTGCAGGCCAGCAAGCCTTACGCGTTAGCCTTCGTCGACATGCGAATGCCAGGCGGATGGGATGGCGCTCAAACCATTGAGCACCTGTGGGAAGAGGACCCGCTGTTGCAGGTAGTCGTCTGCACCGCCTACTCGGACTATTCCTGGGATGAGTTGCTCGACCGGCTGCAGGCCCACGATCGCCTGCTGATCCTGAAAAAACCGTTCGACAACATCGAGGTCCAGCAAATGGCCAGCACCTTGCTGACCAAGTGGGAAATGACCCAACGAGCCTCGCTGAAAATGCACCAGCTCGAACAGCGGGTAGAGCGGCGTACCCAGCAACTGACCCAGGCCAGCGAGGCGCTGCAGCAGGAGATCGAGGAGCGCAAGCAGCTGGAAAGCCAGCTGGTGCAATCGGAGAAGCTCGCCTCGTTGGGGCAGATGGCCGCCGGCGTGGCGCACGAGATCAACAATCCGATCGGTTTCGTGTCCTCCAACCTGGGCACTCTGGGAGGGTACTTTCAACAACTGTTAGCGATGCTCGACGCCTATCGCGAGGCCGAACTGATGCTCGGCGAAAACGAAACCACGGGGCGTTTGCAAAGGCTTCGTGAGCAGACTGAGCTGGAATTCCTCATGGAAGACATCCCGATCCTCATCAAGGAGTCCAAGGAGGGAATCGGTCGAGTGGCGCATATCGTCAAGGACCTCAAAGACTTCTCGCGCGTTGACAACGCTCAGCAGTGGCAATTAGCCGATTTGCAGCAGGGCATTGACTCCACGCTCAACATCGTCGCGAGCGAGCTGAAACATAAAGCCGACGTGGTAAAACGGTACCAGCCGTTACCCCCTGTCGAATGCCTGCCGTCGCAGATCAACCAAGTGATAATGAACCTTGTGCTCAATGCCGTCCAAGCCATGGGCCCCGAGCGGGGCACCATCACATTGGGCACTGTTCATCAAGGCGGCTGGGTGTGCATCGACGTTGCGGATACAGGCGCTGGGATAGCACCGGAGAACATCAAGAAAATCTTCGATCCTTTTTTCACCACCAAGCCCGTCGGCCAAGGAACCGGGCTAGGCCTGTCCCTTTCCTACGGCATTGTAAAGAAACACGGTGGAGAGATATCCGTATCAAGCCAGGTCGGAGTAGGAACAACATTTCGCGTGCAACTGCCGGTAAAGCAGAGCGCAACGCTGTGATAGCGCACGCGGGGTGGGTATGCCACAACCCCCAAAGGGCAGGGGATGCGTGCCCCGGCGATCCCGCCAACCAGTCAATGTTTTGCGGTGGCGAGTAGCCGATAGCGTGAGAAGGGCGTGCCGTCGATATCCACCTCTGCGTCAAGGCAAAACCCCAGGCGAAGAATACCTTTGATTCGAGTTCTGGTTGATGGAAGCAATAGGGTAATGGACGCTAGCCCCATCTCCTGGAAAGCGCGCCGTACGATCTCATCGAAAATCACTCTGCCGAGCCCCCAGTAGTCTGGATGAAGCACCAAGGCAAGATCAGCGTCGCCGTCTTCCTGCTGCAGGCCACCCCAGCCGGCGAATTGACCGTCAACGAAAAAAGCCCAGGGACCATAGCCATTCAGTGCCCATTGGGCCTCTTTTTGGGCAACCCACACCTTGCATTTGCGTTCGTCAAAGTCGGGACGACCCAAAGGCATTTGGCGCAAGACATCGGGGTTGTTATTGAGTGCGATGATGTCGGCGATGGGGGCGTCGCTCAGACGCCGGAAATGCAGCTGCATGATGTGCCTTGTCGAACGGCTTTAAACCTGATTTATAGCGCCTGCCATTGCCCCTTTTCAATCTTCAGATTCGTACCAGCTGAGACAATTCATGACATCGAAGAAACTGGGCCGAATACTCCGACGCTGAGTTCTGCGCCCTGGCCGAACGGTATTAGGCAGGATCGATGCATAGGCCGCCAATGGCGCGGCCTGAAGCCCGATTCTCGCGCTAGACCACCGCGCCAAACAAGTGTCCCACCAGTGCCGTGACGCCCATGGCCAACGCCCCCCAGAAGGTCACCCGCCAGGCGCCCGTCATGATGCTGGCCCCGCCAGCCTTGGCGGCAATAGCCCCCAACGCCCCGAGAAATACCAATGACATGCCCGATATCCAGGGGCCCACGCTGTGCTCCGGTGCGACAAACGTCACCGCCAGCGGCAAGGCGGCGCCCACCACGAAGCTCGCGGCGGACGCCAGGGCGGCCTGCAACGGTTTGGCGGTGAGCGTGGCGCTGATGCCCAGTTCGTCGCGGGCGTGGGAGCCCAATGCGTCATGGGCCATCAATTGATCGGCCACTTGATGTGCCAGCTCGGGTGCTACCCCACGCTGCATGTAGATGTTGGCGAGTTCGGCGTGCTCAGCTTTCGGGTCGCTGGCCAGTTCTGCCCGTTCGCGGGACAGGTCCGCCCGCTCGGTATCGGCCTGGGAGTGCACCGAAATGTACTCGCCAGCGGCCATGGACATGGCCCCGGCCATCAGCCCCGCCATTCCGGTGACCAGCAACGTGGCGTGGCTGGCGTTGGCCGCCGCGACCCCAATCAGCAGGCTGGCGGTAGAGACAATGCCGTCGTTGGCACCCAGGACAGCGGCGCGTAGCCAGCCGATACGATCACTTCTGTGTGCCTCGGTGTGCCTGTGTATGAATTTCATTGTTTGACGCGGCTCCCTGTCATCAGGCGGTTCACGTTGCACGGCTGCCGAGCGGGCCGGCAGCCGGCGTCAGCGGGCTTCAATTTGCACCTGCAGCTGTCCGCCGACAATGGATATTTCCCTGAACAGCTCACCTTCGCGCAGCACGAACAGTGCGTCCATCCCGCGTTCCTGAGCCAGACGAGGGCCCTCGGTTTCGCCCAGGACCATCAGCGCCGTGGCCCAGGCATCGGCGAGCATGCACGAGGTCGCCATCACGGTAACGGCGGCGAGCGCGTTGCACAGTGGTGCGCCGGTGGCCGGGTTCATGGTGTGAGCATAGGACTGACCGGCTATGTCGACCCACTGCCGGTAGTCCCCGGAGGTCGCGATTGACATATCGCTAAGCGCCATGACGCCCATGACTTCCCGCACGCCCCTTTTGGGCTTTTCCAGCGCCACGACCCAGCATTGTCCGTCAGGTTTGACGCCCCGGGCGCGCATCTCGCCATCGATACCGACCAAGTACCGCGTGATACCTGAACCTTCCAGGCAACGGGCCAGTTCATCCACGCCAAACCCTTTGGCAATCCCACTCAAGTCAAGGCTCAGCGGCACGCGCTTGCGCACCTGGTTGCGTTGTGGCTCAACCTCCAATGCGCCGCTGGCTAACAGCCGGGTGCGCGGCGCAGGGGAATCGATCACCTGCGTTGTGACCTGCCGCGCCGCTGGGCCGAAGCCCCACGCGCTCACCAGGTCACCGACAGCGATGTCGAAGGCGCCGCCGGATTGCCGGCTGACGCGCAATGCAGCAGACAGCACCGTGACCAGTTCCTTGGGCACCGATACCCATTCCTGCTCGGGGGCGGCATTGAGGCGGTTGAGGTCCGACTCGGGTTTCCAGGTGGACATTTGCTGGTCCACCCGGGCCACGGCGCGGGCCAGCTGCTGGCCAAGTTCGTCGGTATCCATCCCGGCCCCGGCATAAAACAGGGCGGTGTAGCGGGTGCCCATGGTTTCGCCGTTCAGGCTATAACGCTGCAACTCAGTAGACATCTTCACGGTAGCGTCCTTGTGCCTTGAGGATCAGCACGCTGAGGTGGAGGGGCGCCAAGACTTCATCCAGGGCCTGCATCACGCCTTTGGCCATTTCGCGACTGCCACACACCAGCACTTGGGCACCTTTTTCAATCAGCCGGCGCAAGGCGAGGGCATCACTGATCAGCCGGTCTTGTACGTAGCTGCGTTCCTGGACTTGAGAAAAGGCGGCGTGCAATTGCGTCAGGCGGCGGTCCGACAAGTATTGGTTGAGCTCCGGTTCGTAGAGAAAGTCCGAGGCCGGGTTGCGCCCGCCCCAATACAGGTGCATCGGGTGTCGGGCCTTGTTGTTGCGGATAAAACCGGCCAAAGGACCAATACCGGTACCGGCGCCGATCAGAATTACCGGGTGCGTGCCCGATGCCGGACGAAATTGCGGGTTGGGCTGAATGAAGGCGTCAATCTGCGCGCCAATGTCCAGGCCGTGAAGAAATTCCGAGCACATGCCCCCGCTATGTTTACGCACACAGATCTCCAGCACGCCGTCCTGGGAACCGCTGGCCAGCGAGTAGAAGCGCGGGATTGGGCTGCCCGGGGGCAGAATCCCGACCAGGTCGCCGGCCAGAAAATTCGGCAGTCCGCCGCGAGCGTTGAAGCGCAGGACATGGGTCGGTGCATTGACCTGTTCGCCATAGGCAATCCGCTCTGTCAGCTCCAATGAATGGGTGCGCGGCTGCTGCGGGGTGTGAACCAGCGCCAGCGCCTGCCCCAACACGTCGCCCAGCGCGTGGCCCCAACGCGCAAACGCCTGAGGGCACTGGCGGTTGACGGTCTCCAGCCCCAGCAATGGCGAGCCACCGGCCTGCAACATCGCATGCTGCACTTGATGGGCGTACCGACAGAATCGCGCAAATTGGCGGTCGCCCAGGCCCAGCACCGCAAAGGGGAGGCCGGGCTTGACGCCGGTTTTGGCCAGCCGCGTCAGGAACTGCGAAGCCGAGGCCGGCGCATCGCCGTCACCGTGGGTCGCGGTAAGGATGAACACTCGTTTGGCATTAGGGTAATCGCCCAACCAGTCATTCATCGCCGCGCTGTGCACCTGATGGCCGCTTTGGTGCAAGGCGTCATGCAAGGTTTTGGCAAAACCCCAGGTGCTGTTGTTTTCACTGCCCACCAGAATCACGCTGTCGGCGGCATAAGCAGGGCTGTTGTGGCGGAGGCGCGGGCCAGCTTTGCGGCGGCGCCACCATAACAGAATGCCGGTCACGCTCATCAACGGCACGCAGAGGGCGCAGAGCCCGAGCAGCAGGCCCAGCCACCAGAGGCCTTCGCCAGTGTGCAACTGGTAGATCAATTCATAGAGGTTGAGCATTGGGTCGTGGGCTTGATAGGACAGCAAGGCGCCGCTGGCTTGGTCCACGTAGCCATCGCCCTGTGCTGTGCGCAGGGAAAACACATCGCGAGGGTTGCCGGGGCTCGGGTAGACCAGCTCGCGCAGGTCGTTCAGGTCGGTGGCTTGCAAGGCCTGCAGTTTTGCCACCGGCAAGGCCGGGCCGGCGCTGACGTGGGCAGGGAAGGCGGGTTCAGCTTGACTGCCGTCGGCGATAAAACCAAACGTGGTGGCGGACAGGTAGGCCCCGCTCAGTGCCGACAACAACAGTCCGAGCAAGGCCAGTCGCCCGACTTCAGCATGCCAGCGCTGGCTGAAAGTGCCCCGCAGCGGCCGTAGCAGGTTGCGCCAGCCACCCAGGCGTCGGGCCAGCAATAGCGCGCCGGACACTGACAGCGCCAGCATGAGCAGGGCACCAACACCCGACACCCCATGGCCCGGCGTGCCAAGGAACAGCGAGCGGTGCAGGTCTTTCACCCAGCGGGTGAACGCGGATGGCTCGTAAGGGGCGAGCCCTTGGCCGGTCAGTGGGTCGACCTTCTCCGCCCCGGCCTTGCCGTTCTGGTTGTAGTAGACGGTCACCATGCCGGACGCTGAGCGCTGGATCTGCTCCACCCCCGTAAAGTGGTTGGCCACGCGCCCGGCAAGTTGGCCGACGTTGAGTTGCCCGGCAGAAGTGGACGTGCTGTGCAGACGCTCCAGCGCCGGCTCGACAGACAGAATCGCGCCGCTGATGGCCAATACCATGACCAACAGGGCGGCGATCAGGCCAGGAAGGGAATGGAACTGACGAAGCATGTTCAGCCTCCGGAGGTGGCGGGTGCTACAGGTCGTAAGTAAAGGCGTCGACGTAGGCATTGCCGGTCGCGGGCTTGCCTGCGCCCTTGGAGGTCAGCGGCACGCTGACATCGCCGCGGGCGTCGCGTTTGTCCTCGACGGCGCTGTCGATGCGGATCTGATACCCGGCATCAATCAGCGTGTCCGCGAGTTCTACGCTGACTTTCAGCGTGCCCCCACTGCCGACGCTGGCGCCGCTGACCCCGTCGAACTCGCTCGGGTTCATCCCGCTGCCACGGGCCCAGTCGGCCAGGTGCTTGTAATATTTGGCCTTCTTGCCGGCCACCCAGAGGGTTTTCTGGTACTGGCCATTGGCGTCGGTGACGTAGATCGCCAGGTAGGCATCATTGCCGCTGTAGTCCTTGAGCTGCGTGGTCAGGGTCACTTCACGGGCCTGGGCCAGCGCCGGTAGGGTAATGGCGCCGATGAGGCAGGTTGCTGCGATGATCTTCTTCATGAGCGTGTCCTCTTGATCGTCAGGTCGAGAGCCTGGACCTGCCGGCTGACAGCAACCTGAACGGCAGGAACATTCATAGACAGGTGAGTTGTCATTCGGCGAGCGGGCTGCCGAGATAGTCATTGGCATCGCCGTCATTGCGCAAATGGACCTCGAGTGTCTTCAGGCGCAGCGATGCCGGGGAGTAGCTGGCTTCGATGTCATTGCCCTTGCGGTCCAGGCCCTTGAGTTCGTAACAGCCGTCGTCGACCTTGATGCGCTGCACGCGCCAGCCGTATTGCCGCTCTACCTGCTGACGCAAGGTTTCGCGAGGCTGCCAGTCGCTTACTGGGTCGCTGCAGTCGTCACCGGCCAGGGTGTAACCGCTGACCAGCAAGCCCAACAGCGTGGCATTGGCAATAAAACCGGATTTCATGACTTGTCTCCTGTCGAGGGCGGCGTCTGTGGCATAACCTAAAGTGCCTACCTGACAGCCAGCTGAATCTTCAGATTCACATCAGGCAAGGCGATTAAGGTGCTGCAAGGCAACCATCTCAGGAGATGTCAGATGCGGGTTCTATTGGTTGAGGACGCTCCAGGCCTGGGTGAGGCGGTGCGCGAACAAATTGCCGATGACGGCCACGCCGTCGATTGGGTACAGCGCCTGGACCACGCGCGCAACAGCGTCCGCACCACGCCTTACGACCTGATCTTGCTGGACCTGATGCTTCCGGACGGGCGCGGGTTGGACTTTCTGCGTCAACAACGCGCGGCAGGAGACGTGACCCCCGTGATTATCCTGACCGCCCAGGATCAGATTTCCGATCGTATCGCCGGCCTGAACGCTGGCGCCGATGACTACCTGGTCAAACCGTTCGACCTGTTTGAACTCTCGGCCCGCGTGGCAGCGGTGGGCCGCCGTTATAGCGGCAACCCCAATCCACAGATCAAACTCGGTGATTTGCAGGTCGACATGAGTGCCCGCACGGTGCAGCGGGGCAGTGCGACGGTGGACCTCACGGCGCGGGAATGGGCGCTGTTCGAAGCGTTTGTGCAGCGCCCCAGCGCACTGCTGTCAAAGTCGCAGCTCGAAGAGCGGCTGTATGCGTTCGGCGCTGAAATCGAGAGCAATACCATCGAGGTATACATCAGCCGTCTACGTAAAAAACTCGGACGCGAACTGATCGAAACCGTGCGAGGCATGGGCTACCGGTTAATGTCCGCATGAAGCCGTCTTCGAGCCTGCAGATACGTCTCGGCCTGGGGCTGACGCTTGGTATGACCTTACTCTGGCTGGTAGCGACAGTGGGGGCCTGGCTCGTGGTGCGGCATGAGTTGAACGAAGCGTTCGATAGCGCCTTGGAAGAGACAGCACAACGCATCCTGCCCTTGGCTGTGCTGGAAATCAGCAATCGGGAAGAATCCCGGACTGCACAACACGTCGCGACGCTGAAGATGCACAAGGAGTACCTGACTTACCTGGTGCGCGACGCCAAGGGCAAGATCCTGATGCAATCTCACGACGCCAACCCGGAGATTTTCAACCGACAACCGTCTGAAGGCTTTTCCACTTCTGAAAAATACCGATTGTATGGCGCTAGCGCATTGCGCCAGACACTGTTCATCGAGATGGCCGAACCGCTTGGTCATCGTCGTGAAGCCGCGCGGGAGGCCTTGTTTGCGTTGTTGTTGCCTCTAATGGTGTTGATTCCTGTCAGCCTGGCGGGCACTTGGTTGTTTGTACGTTTCAGCCTGCGCAGCGTGCGGGCTTATCGTCGTGCCATTGAAACGCGCGGTGTGGGTGACTTGTCGCCGATCAAGGTGGCGCACCTGCCAGCAGAAATCGATCCGTTGGCGGAGGCGGTCAATCACCTGCTGGAGCGCTTACGCAACGCCCTTGAGGCCGAGCGCAGCTTTACCGCCAACAGCGCTCACGAGCTGCGCACACCATTGGCCTCGACCCTGGCGCAGATCCAGCGGTTACACCACGAAGCGCCGGAAGGTCCGCTGCGACTGCGTGCGCAGAAGATCGAGCAGGCGTTGCGCGAGCTTTCAAGGCTTTCAGAAAAGCTCATGCAGTTGGCCAAAGCGGAGGGCGGCGGGCTGTTGTCCGAAACGCCACAAGACCTGATTCCGTTGCTTGCCCACGGCGTCGACGAGTGGAACCAGCGCAGCGGGCAGCGCATCGAGTTGCAGTTGCCAAGTCAGGCCGGCGTGTACTCGATCATTGACCCGGACGCGTTTGGCATCCTGCTGCGCAACCTGATTGAGAATGCGCTGAAGTATGGTGCAACGGACCAACCGGTCGAAGTCAGTCTCACCGATCAGGCACAGCTGCGGGTAGTCAACAGCGGCCCGGCAGTGCCGCAGTCTGTATTAGAGCACCTGACCGAGCGTTTTGTGCGCGGTCACAGTGAGATCAGTGGTTCAGGGCTGGGCTTGGCGATTGCCAAAACCATCGTGCAGGGGGTAAACGCGCGTATGGCATTGTTCTCCCCGGCAACAGGTCGACGCGATGGGTTTGAAGTCTGCATCTGGTTACCGCTTGCCCCATCCTGAAAGACCCTGGAACTCACCACGTTCAACAGTGCTTTCCTGATACCCGAGCCTCGGCCAGGTTGAATGTAAGGAGATGAAGGCCTGCATCTAACGATCCTTGCTCAGGCAGAACGGGGATGGTCACGCGACTAAGCACTCAGCGCCCGTTTCAACACGTCGTAAATTTTGCCATCACCTGATTGGGCAACGTTGAAACGGAGGAAATCACCCGCAGCCATCGACTGGCTGAACGCATTACCAGGCGCCAGCACTACACCTTCATTCAAGCAAGCCCGAGCCAGCGTTGCTGCATCCTTGCCTTGAGGGAGTTGGCACCAGACGTACATGCCTGACTGGGGCGTTATCCAGGGCTTGATGCCAATGGCCCGAAGCCTCGCTACCGTTCTGTCCATAGCCTCGGCCAGCCTGAGGCGAACACTCTCCATGTGTTTCCGGTACCCGCTATCGGTAATCGCCAGATGGATGATGTCCGCGGCCAGGCGGCCACCCCCGAATGTGGTCGCAATCTTGAGATCGACCAGGCTCTCGATCCAGTCACTGCGAGCCGCGATGTAGCCGCATCGAATCGAAGCGGAGATGGTCTTGGAGAAGCTACCGATCTGGATGACACGAGAGAGGCCATCGAAGGCAGACAGCCGTGGCGCTGGCGCACTCTCGAAATCCCCGAAGATGTCGTCCTCTACAATCACCAGGCTGGAGTTGTCGGCCAGCTTCAGCAACCTGTGTGCCGTGACCGGAGACAGGGTAGCGCCGGTCGGGTTGTGGATGCCTGAATTGGTTATGTACAACCGGGGAGAATGCGCGAGCAGCGCTGCGCCGAAAGCATCGATGTCCGGGCCCGTCGCGGTGTAGGGAACGCCTACGATGTTCACCCTGTGCGCTTTCAGCAATGCGTGAAAATTGAAATAGCAGGGGTCGTCGACCAGCACAGTGTCCCCCGGCTCCAGCAGAAAACGGCAGATCAGGTCGATGGCGTGGGTGCCGGACTCAGTGAGCATGATCTGTTCAAGAGGGGCTTCGATCCCGATGCCTGTCAGCTTGCGTGACAAGAATTGCCTGAGCGGCAGATGCCCAAGTGGCGAGGCGTACTCCGTCAGTTTCGACGTGTCAGAACGGGCAACGGTGCGAAGCGCCTTGCGCAAGCCGGCTTCGAACATCCAGGAGGCAGGTAGCCACCCGCACCCCGGTTTCAACGCATCGCTAGCGGTGTCTAGAGACTGGCGCGAGATCCACAGCGGGTCCACTTCACGATCAAGCCTTGGGCCGAGTTCGGTGAGCACCAGAGGTGCCACTGGCCCGGCTACGTAAAAGCCGGAGCCAGGGCGAGAGTTGAGTACACCCTCTGCCATCAACCTTTCATAGGCCTCAAGCACCGTAGAAACCGACACTTGCATGGCCTGAGCCATCGCGCGGACCGAGGGGATTCTCGCGCCCGGGGTGTAGGTTCGAGAGGCTATCCGCGACTGGATCTCACCCATGACAGTTCGAATTCGCGTTGCGCTCCGTTTCATCACACCCTCAACTGTGCTGGATACATATGCCTAACAGTTCGGTTTAAGTGTATTGGATTGTACATGGCCTGGGCGAGCCTGTCGGTGATGTACTGAACCTTGGCTTATCGAGGACTTACCGATGGAAAAATCAGCAAGCGGATGGCTCAATGGTTTCATAGGCGTCGCCATCTTTGCAGGCTCGTTGCCGGCCACCCGAGTGGCAGTCACGGCTTTCGAACCTACGTTCCTGACCTGTGCCAGGGCAACAATTGCCGCCATGCTGGGTGCGCTTTTCCTGATCGTGCTACGGCAGCCTCGCCCCAAACGGGGTGATTTGTCGCCATTGGCCGTAACAGCGCTCGGCGTCGTTATCGGTTTCCCGCTACTGACAGCATTCGCCCTCCAGCACATCACCTCTGCTCATTCCATTGTTTTTGTCGGGCTCCTGCCATTGTGTACCGCAGCATTTGCGGTTCTGCGGGGCGGTGAGCGACCTCGGCCACTGTTCTGGTTGTGCTCGTTGACAGGTGCCGGGCTGGTCGTTGGCTATGCCTTGATGAACGGAGGCGAGGCATCGGCGGTGGGCGATCTGCTGATGTTGGCTGCGGTTGTGGTCTGTGGTTTGGGCTATGCCGAAGGGGCGCGCCTCTCGCGGACATTGGGTGGTTGGCAGGTAATCAGTTGGGCATTGCTTGTAGCGTTACCGGTCATGCTGCTGCTGACGGTGGTCAATCTTCCAGCCCCTGATGACTTTGCCAGGGTAAGTGCTCCTGCATGGCTCAGCTTTGGCTACGTTTCACTGTTCAGCATGCTGATCGGGTTTGTGTTCTGGTACCGAGGGCTCGTCCAGGGGGGGATTGCGGCTGTGGGCCAACTGCAACTCTTTCAGCCGTTCATGGGGCTTGGGCTGGCAGCGTTGCTTTTGCACGAGCATGTCAGCTGGACGATGCTTCTCGTGACGCTGGGTGCTGTCATCTGTGTTTACGGGGCCAGGAAATATGCCCATTAAATGAACAGCCACGCAGAGCGCAATGCTTATTGAGTCCTTCCACACCGTGCCAGGGCTTGGTCAGCTGTCGATCATCTGCGCCGCTTGCCGGGTTGCCTGGCTGGTGCGCGTGGCCAGCTTGCGCACTTCATCGGCGACCACTGCAAAGCCCCGCCCGGCTTCACCGGCGCGCGCAGCCTCGATGGCAGCGTTCAAGGCAAGCAGGTTGGTCTGGCTGGCGATGCCCTGGATGGTGGCGACGATATGGGTCAGCTTACCCAGGGTCTGCTGCATCACCTGGTGCTGTTGGGCCTGCTCCTCGCGGAGGGTGCTTTCTTCGTGGCGGGCATGAATGTCAGTTATCGCCCCGACTACCCGCAGCGGCGCACCATCCTGGGCACGGCGGGTCTGCCCACGGCCGCGGAACCAGCGGTAGGCGCCGCTTTGGTGCTTGAGCCGGTACTCCACATCGAATGGTGTGCTACCGCTGCGATCGTCAACATGGGCGACAAATGCCGCGATAGCACGGGCACTGTCATCGGGGTGCAGGCGAGAGGTCCAGCTTTCCAGGGTGTTCGGGAATTCTTCAACGGTGCTGCAGCCCAGTAACCTGCGCATTTGTGACGACCACCAGATGGTGTTGTTCGGGTTGGCCGGGTCGCCGGCCACCACTTCGATATCCCACAGGCCGTCGTGGAGCATCTCACGGGCAATCTCGAAGCGTTTGGCGGCCAACTCCACCTGCTGGATGTGCAAGTGTTGTGCATGGATGTCGCGCAGCGTGCCCGTCATAGTGATCGCGACGCCTTGTGCATCGCGCAGCGAATTGCCGCTGACCCGACACCAACGATAGTCACCGCCAGCGGCAAGCTTCATCCGCACGTCCAGCGCGAACGGTGTGCGCCCGCTGCGGTCGGCAAGGTGCCGGGCCAGTGCCTGCAGATGAAGTGGTCGATCAGCCGGATGCAGTTGCTCGCTCCATTGACCCAACTGGGCCAGCCGGGGTGCCTGCAGCGAGGCAGAGCCGGTCCACTCCATCGCGCACTCCGCTGCCGGTGGGGTGGCGACAAGGGTGTGCAGTTGCCAGAACAGTTGATCGGCCCCCTGGGTAACCTCGGTCCAGCGCGTCTGCAGTTGCCGCACGACGTCCTCGCGCTCAGCCAGTCGCTGTTCAAGCTCGCTCACCTGCGAGGCTAGCGCACCGGCCTGTTCCTTGAGTGTTCGCCGCTCGTGCAACAACTGATCAACGCCCGCCAGAATGCGGCGCAAGAGCGGGTGACTCGACGACAACGGTGCGCTAGGTTGATCGGGCCGGTCGAGGCGGTCGGCGAGCGGCGCCAGTACCCAGCGGCTGGTGCGGTTGAAGAACAGCATGCAATACCTCCAACTAGAAAACGGCATCAGCCGGTAATGACTGCGTTTTGCTGGCCGACAAGGCCCGGCTGTCAAACGCGCTCGCCCCTGGCAACCTTGCCCAGGCCAACGGACCGATGGCGATTTCTTCTGCACTCAGCAGGCAATGGTCGAGTTCGCGTTGCAGTGTCTGGGTATCCAGGTCCTGGCCAATGAACACCAGCTCCTGACGGCAATCGCCGACGATGCTGTCCCACTTGGCCATGATGCCCTGCAAGCGATACTTGTCCTGCGGCCACTGTGACGGGTCGATGAAGTTCCACCAATGGCCAACGTAGTCCCATTGAAACTGCTGGCCGCTGTGCACCAGCAAGGCGATCTCGCGGTGGTGGCTGGCAAGCCAGAAATAACCTTTGCTGCGCAGAAGACGGCCGTTGCGCCAGGGCCGTGCGAGAAAATCAAGCAAGCGTTGCGGATGGAATGGGGCACGCGCTCGGTAGACCCATGACGTCACGCCATAGGTCTGCGACTCGCCGGCCGGGGTGTCGTGCGTGTCCATCTGTTTCATCCAGCCGGGCGCTGCGGCAAGGCTGGGCAAATCGAACAGCTGAGTGCCAAGGATGCTCGACAGGGCGACGTTGCCGGCCACCATCGGCAGGATCTGTGCGCCTGGATTGAGCCCGGCGAGAACTGCCTGCAGGGCCTGGTACTGCGCCTCGTCGACCAGGTCGCGTTTGTTGACCAGAATCACGTTGGCATACTCGACCTGCTCGATCAGCAGATCGGCCAGCGGGCGCCTGCTGTCATCCGTGGCGACGTCGGCCCGCGCGACGGTTTCGGGTGAGTCGAGCATGGCCATGAACTGGCTGGCATCGACCACCGTCACCAGCGTATCCAGCCGCGCCAGTTCGCTGAGGCTGAAGCCGTTGGCGTCGAGAAAGGCAAAGGTCTCGGCGACTGGCATCGGCTCGGAAATCCCGGTGGACTCGATCAACAGGTAATCGAAACGCTGCTGGCGCGCCAGCGCGCTGATCTGCTCAAGCAGGTCGGCGCGCAGGGTGCAGCAGATGCAGCCGTTGCTCATCTCTATCAATTCATCTTGGCCACGATACAGCGCAACGTCGCGCTGGACCTGGGCGGCATCGATGTTGACCTCGCTCATGTCATTGACGATAACCGCCACCTTCAGGCCCTGGCGGTTGCGCAGGATGTGGTTGAGCAGGGTGGTCTTGCCTGCGCCGAGGAAGCCTGAAAGGACCGTCACCGGCAGCCGGCCTGCCTGGGCGCCGGCACTCATGCGCGCACCACTCGCGGGCTTTCGACCCTGTCCAGATAGCTTTCGAACAGGTCTACCACCACCAGGCCGTCGTCTGCGGCATCGCCCCACAGGTCCCGCACGCGGAACTCGACATGGTAGGTCGGTTGATGCGCAGCGCTCTGGTCGCCATGGCCAATCGCGTCCGGAAATGGCCACTGTTCAGTGGTACGGTGCAGCACTACGCCTTGTTTGCCGCGCACGTACGCAGGCATGCGCACATGCCCGGCCACGTACTCATCGCGTACGATGACCCGGTCGCCCACTTCAAAAGGCGCTCGGCCGGTAATTGCAGCACGCCCTTGCGCATGAGCGGGGTTGGCCAGCTTGAAGTGCGAGCCGAGTGTTTCATCCAGTTCGGCCTGGGTAATCACGCCTGTTTCGACCAGCAGCGTGGCAGTGGCGATCACATAACGTTCGTAGTATTCGGTGCCGACATGCTGGCGCACGTCAATGCGTTCGACGGCATGACGTATTTCGTCGACGCTGAACTTGTTCAGGTGGTCGACGCCGATGAACATCAGGCTGTAGGCCAGGTGTTCCCAGTCTTGCTTGAATACCTGCTTGTAGCTCAGGCTGTTGATGCGGTGGGGCACTTTGCCAAAGCCCTGGAAACCGCCGAGATCGTGAAAGCCATCCATATTGAACACTCCGGAAGGTGAATGGGGTTGGGCGGTCTTGCTCAGCCAACGCGGGGCAGGGCGACGCCGATCAGCACGTCCTTGGTGACCAGTTGCCGCAACTGCTCTTCGCTCATATGCTCTGAGCCCGCTGGCCGTTGCGGCAGCACCAGGTAGCGGCTTTCAGCGCTGGTGTCCCAGACCTTGACCACCATGTCGCCGGGCAACTCGGTGCCCAGCTCGCGCAATACCGTGCGCCCCTCCCGGACCAACCGCGCACGGAACTCGAAGCCCTTGTACCACTCAGGCGGCAGGCCCAGCACCGGCCAGTTCGTGCAGGAGCACAGGCTGCAGACGATCACGTTTTTCAGCTGCGGAGTGTCTTCCAGGGCGACGATGTATTCGCCCTGTGGACCGGTGAAGCCGAACTGGGCGCAGGCGGCCGTAGCGTCCTTGAGCAGCAGCTCGCGAAACTGCGGATCGACCCAGGCCTTGGCGACGATGCGCGCGCCGTTTTCCGGGCTCCAGCCGTGTTCCATCAGCTGGGTGAGCTGTTCGATGTAACCCTCGGGGATGAGGTCTTTGCGCTTGAGCACTGCAAACAATGCGCGCGCCCGCTCTCCAGGAGTTGAAGTTGCCGTCATGGGATTACTCCTCTCGTCCAACACGGTTGTTGAAATCTGTTGTTGTGCCAGTTGTTTTTTTGCAGGGGCGCAGCGCCTGCTGCCTGGGTCACAGCGTGCGCCAGTCCACCGCGGCCTCGAACGCTGCCGCTGCCTGATAGATCGTGCCTTCGGCATAGTGCTTGCCGACCAGCATCAGCCCGACCGGCAGGCCATCGACCAGGCCGCAAGGGATGGACATGGCCGGGTGACCGGTGATGTCTTGTGCGGCGGTATTGCCGAGCATCTCCAGCGCGCGCGCGACACTCTCGGTGATCGAGCAACCTGGCGCAGGCAGCGGCTGGGCGGTGATGGGCACGGTTGGCATTACCAGCAGGTCGTAGCGCTCCAGCGCCTTGTCGTAGCCCGCGCGAGCGAAACGGGCGAGGTTCTGCGCCTTTGCGTAGTAACGGCCGTGGTAGTGCTCCAGGCCAAACTGGCCGACCAGCATGCACAGCTTGAGCGAGGGCGACAGGGCGTCGGCCTGGGTTCGCCAGCCGGCCTGCTTGTCGAGCAAGGCGACGTCATACAGGCCCTTCCAGTTAAAGCCCGCGCCGTTGCCGTGCATCATCTGCATGGTCAGGCCTTCGCAGCCGATCGGGCTCCATAGCGAGCCCGCCAGCGTATGCTCGGGAACCGATACTTCCTCGACCACTGCGCCCAACGCCTCGAAGCGAGCGATGGCGCTGCGCACCGTTTCGCCAACGCGCTGATCAAGGTTAGCGAGCTGGAACCCTTGCTGGAGGATGCCGATACGCAGCCCGCGTACACCGCGCTCAAGGTAGTTGGCATAGGTATCAACCTCGGGCACGCCCTGGCGTGGGTCAAGGCCGTCGGCACCGGCCATGACTTCGAGCATGAGCGCGTTGTCGCGCACGTTGCTGGTCATCGGGCCGACATGGTCGAAGGTGGCCTCGATCGCCATCACCCCGGTATACGGCACCAGCCCGAAAGTCGGCTTCATGCCATAGATGCCGCACCACGCTGCGGGAATACGCGCTGAACCGCCCTGATCGCCGCCCACCGCCAGGTCAACTTCGCCCGCAGCCACCAGGGCGGCGCTGCCCGACGAAGAGCCGCCGGTGCTGAAACCAGGGCGCAATGGGTTGTGCACGGGTGCCGGGTCCGAGGTGTGGCTGGCGCCGGACAGGCAGTAGTGCTCGCAAGTGGCCTTGCCGAGGATGGTCACCCCGGCGTCGAGCAAACGCGTAACCACGGTGGCATCGAATGACGGTACAAAACCGGCCAGTGGCGCGGCACCGTTCATCATCGGGACGCCCGCCAGCGAGATGTTGTCCTTGAGTGCGACCGTTTTGCCGAGCAGTTTGCCGGTGCTGGCGCCCATTACCTCGGTACGGTAGTACCAGGCGTTCAACGGGTTCTCCCGGCTGGAGGGTCGGTAACCCGCAGTGCGCTCGTAGCGCACCAAGGGGATGAAGTCCGGCAGTTCGTCAACCAGGTCATAGGCGTCGAGGCTTGCCTGCATAAGCGCCAGGTATTCGCTGGCTTGTTCGGGGGTCAGTTGCATGTGGAGGCGGCTGGCGAGGGCCTGCAACTGTTCGAGCGTCGGGCGGATGATGGCCATGGGGTGTCCTGTTTCCGGTGGCAGGCCGCAGGGGCCGATAAATGACTGTTCGAGAGGCTCGCCGCGGCTGGCCCTGGTAACAAGCTAGCGTCAGCGCGCGAGCGGCACTTGGTTGAGCAGGACAGTCGCTTTGTTGAGCAGGACTGCGTTGCGCCAAGTGGGGTGCGTCCTGAATGTGGCCGGGTGGGTTTACGGTTCCAGCTTGGGCACGGCTGCCTGCTCAGCCGAATCGGTGCGTCCGGGCCACACTACGCCGACGCTTTTCATACCTTTGGCCGGGTCCATCGTGGGGTTGGCCAGTACCACATCGCGGTAGGAAGGGCTGCCGATCACGGCAGGTTTGAACTTGACCATGAACTCGTTGACCTCCTTGCGCAGCTCCGGTGGCAGGTTGTAGTCGTTGTAGCACTCCTCCAGGCAATCCAGCGTGGCTTGCCAATGAACCTCGGTAAGCCCCATGCCGCGGTGTGCGGTAACCATGTCCCGGCCGCGGTACTTGGCGTTGCCACCCCAGTGTTGCGAGAGGAAGTCGACGAAGTTGATGTGTTCCTTCTGGAAGGTCGACTCGGACATATGTGCCCAGATATGACCGATCGCCGGGTGGGCCATGGTCTTGCGCAGTACAGCGCCGGCGAACTGGTAGATAGCGTCGTAGCCGCCAAGGCGGGTATACAACGAGGGCTGCTGCTCAGTGGTTGCCTGTTGATCAGTCATGTACTGGTGCTCCGTATCTGCTGGGGGGGCTTGCTGGTGCCGTCGGGCCTGGGGTTAAAAGACCCGCACGTACCTGAGGTTGAGGCGGAAGTTTTCCTTGGGGCCGTTTTCTACCGCGAGGTCACGCCCCAGTTGCACTTGCAACTGGTCCTTGGCGGTGAAGAACTTGTTCGCGGTGACGCGGAAGTTGGTGGTTTCGGCGCGGTCGTCCTGCGCCGTTCCGTCAATCTGGTTTTCCCCGCCCCAGGTGTGACCGAGGCCAATTGCCAGTGAAGTGCCTGGGTCGACGATGTAGCGCCCCATCAGTTGCGCCCCGTAGGAAACCTCCTGTTCACGGCGCGCAGAGCTGGAGCCGAAGTCGTCGTTGTCGCTGTACCAGATGGCATCACCGACCAGGTCGACAGCCCATTTTTCGCCCAAATGTTTGACGTAGGCGGCCTGCAGATCGACCTTCCAGCGGTTCTCGCCAAGGTTGAGCGCGTCGTCGCGGTTGTAATTGCCAGTGGGTGCGGTGAGGTAAACGGTGGCGCCAAGGATGTCGTTGGCATCGTTCAAGCGGTACTTGAGCGGCGCCGTCAGGGTGAGGTCACCGACGCCGCTGGTGTCGCCCAGGGCTGAGGCATCGCCGCTGCTCGATACGCGGCCGAACGGCAGCAGAAATTGCGGCTCCAGGGTCAGTCGATCAGTCAATTGATAGACGTGCAGCAGCCGCAGGATGCCGACGTTGGAGGTCAGTTTGAAATCGGAGCTGACTTTGTGGCCGTTGGCGTAAGCGCTGTCGGTGGTGGAGTGTTGGTAATAGACCACACCGATCGTTGCACCCACCGGCAGCGCTTCATAATCACCCGGATCAACTTCGAACGCTTGCACACACACGCTTGGCACGGCTGCCGCGAGCATCAGGTAACGGAGCTGTTTCATGGACAGAGGTCCTTTATTCTGGGCAAAAAGAGCCCCACTGCCGCAGGGACGGCAGGTGAGGGGCTAAACGTGGAGTTGGGGGCTAGTTGGAACTGACTTTTGCGTCGCGCAACATGCCGGTGTGTGGGTGGCAGTTGATGTATTCGAACACCTGGCTGCTTGCATCCGACACGGAGACTTCGTGATAGAGCCGCAACTTCTCGAGCCCTGCCGCTACCCGAAAGAAGGTGACGAAAATACGCAGATGGGTGGGGTGCGATTCCGCCCAGCGTTCGAGTTTCTCCAGTGAACGCCAGTGGCCGATGTTGTAACTCATGTCGAGTAGATTGCCGTCAGCGTCGATATTGCGTACAAAGCGATTGCTGTAACAGCCCAGCGGCTGGCCGTTATCGCGCAGAAAATCCATACCATCCTGCAAGGTCGGCAAGATTTCATCCAGGTACAGCGAGCGCTCAGCCGCTTCTGCCGCTGCCCAGTCCTGGCCTGAGCGAATCAAGGCGATATTGTCATGGCCGATCACCACTACCCGACCGCCTTTGGCCGGGTCGCCAGCCACGACTCGCAGTTCGCCGTTCGGGTTCATCCAGTCCGTTTGCGACACCGGGAAACGGTCGCGCATCGAGCCCCAGTAACCGTGTTCCTCGATCTCGCCACTGGTGGTGTCCATGATCGCCCCGACCCCGGGCAAATCGCTCTGGAACGCATACAGCGTCTCGAACTGCTCGGCCCGCGGCGCGGTGATTTCGCGGTAGTAACCAAGGCCATCATTCAAGCGTTGCGGCGAACTCCACCAGCCATCCACCTCAGGCGAGCGTAACCAGCGGCAGTAAGCACCGGTATCTTTCCAGTAGCCGACGATCATCAGGTTGTCGTAGCCACTGCTGTCGGTGTGGTGCGTCAGGTCGTGAGTCAGCGGGCCGCCACTCAAGCTAAAGCTGTCGAGAATCTCGCGCATCGCCTGCAAGGCCCGCTCACGCTGGCCATCTCCCCGGTACTGCACCCCCAGATAGGCCATCACTACTTGCTTCAGCTGCTCATCAGCGCGGCCGACCCACATCGGGAAGGGCGGCTGGTAATCATCAGGCACCCGGCGCGATAACGTGCGCGGGCACATGAGGTGTTTATCGATTGCAGATTCCATCACAGGCTCCTTGTTATTTTATGTTCAGAACACGCTCAGCTTTGCCTGGTGCGTTTGCCAGCCGGGCGCGCAGTGCACACGCCGCCCACTCGAGCACCCACGATAAAAACTCTTCGGGCGCCAGGTCGCGCCTATGCAGCCACCTGAACTCGTCGGCGATTCGCTGTTGTTGTAATTGCATGGGCTACCTCATCAGCGCAGTTGCTGGAAACAACGTGAGGTCAAAATTAGGGAGGACTGGGCAACGTCGCTTTGTTCGCAAGGACAATCGTTTGGTTGGAAACGACAGCGCCGTAACACCCGCTTGAGCACGAACCGCGATGGTGCAGCGTCCAGGGAAAAGCAGCATTTTTGCCCCGAAATGGGGAGCGATATGGGAGGTTTTGGAAAGCGCCTGTTGGCGCTATAAGGACGAAGGCTGAGATGGCCGCAGCATGTACCAGCGAATACCGCTGGCGTGAATATTGCCTACGCGAACTTCTGTAACAGTGCCCCTTTTTCAAGTTGCCACATGAAGGTGAGCGCCATCATGGCTGAGACCAACCACTATTCGACCCTTGCCGTTTCGCCATCCCGTCGCTTTGATTACTGGCGGGAGGTGGTCTGCCGCCATTGTTTGTCGGCAGACAGCAAACCCTCGTCGCAGAGCAACTTCGAGGGAGCGCTGCAGGTCAACGGCATCGGCCCGTTGGATGTCACGACGCTGTCGTCGCCGCTGCACCACTGGGTGCGCTCCGAGCAACACCTGCGCAGCGACCCCGCCGAAGACATATGGTTGGGAGTCACCCTCGACGGCTACGGCGAAATTGAACAACACAACCGCAAGGCCAGGCTCACGGCCGGCAATGTGTTTCTTTACGACGCAACCCAACCGTTTCGATTCAGCCTGGGTGGTACCGAAAACCACCTTATCCGCATCCCCCGGCCGCTGCTCGCACAGCGCGTCCCGCACATTGCTGACATCACCGCGCTGGTGCTGGAAGAGGGGCGCCCCGGAGTGATCCCGCTGCGGCAGATGATTGGCCAAGCGGCCAGTTCTGCGCCGTTGCTGCGGGACGAAGGCGTCTCCCGACGGTACTCCAACACCATCGTCGACCTGCTGGTGCTCAGCCTTGAGTTGCAGGACCTGAAGACTACCCATCGAGAACTGGATCTTTATGGGCGAATCATGAATTACATTCAACGCCATTTGACTGAGCCGGAGCTGTCGATCGAGTCGATTGCCCTGGCACATCACGTGTCGACACGGACGGTGACACGGGCGTTTGCCCGGCATCAGAAGTCACCGGTTGCCGAGATCTGGAGGGAACGGCTGAATGCTAGCCGCGCGGCGATTGAGTGTGGGCAGGTAAAGAGTGTTTCGCAGGCGGCGTTGGAGTTTGGTTTTTCAGACTTTTCGCATTTTAGCCATGCGTTTCGCAAGGCGTTTGGAGTGGCGCCGCATTCGTTGTTACCGCGCAGTAGGGGGTGAGAATTGAAACCTGCGCTTGGCCACGCTCTGTGCCCCTCAAACAAAAAACCTGATCCCTATGTAAAGGATCAGGTTTAGCCTGACTTACAGGCCCAGTTCGGTCAGCCCTGGGTGATCATCCGGACGGCGACCCAGTGGCCAGTGGAACTTTCGCTCGCTTTCCTTGATGGGCATGTCGTTAATGCAGGCAAAGCGGCGATGCATCAAGCCGTCGGCTTCAAATTCCCAGTTTTCGTTGCCGTAGGAGCGGAACCAGTTGCCCGAATCGTCGTGCCACTCGTAGGCGTAACGGACGGCGATGCGGTTGTCGGTGAAGGCCCAGAGCTCTTTGATCAAGCGGTAGTCCAGTTCTTTCTTCCACTTGCGAGTGAGGAAGTTCCGAGCTTCTTCACGGTTGTTTGCAAACTCGGCACGGTTACGCCATTGGGTGTCCACCGTATAGGCCAGCGCAATCTTTTCCGGCTCACGGGTATTCCAACCATCTTCGGCAAGTCGGACCTTTTCGATGGCCGATTCGCGAGTGAAAGGAGGAAGTGGCGGACGAGCGTGTTCGTTGGACATGGTGGTGCCTCCAATCGTTTGGATGGTTCAGTTGAGTGGGTATTTCTTTAACTTAAAGCGCTTGCGCGCTGCACATCTTTGAGCAAGACCTTTGCGATTTCTCGTGCACTGTCGAGCGCGCTGTGATCACCCATGACGTGGGCCACGGTTATCGTGCCCTCTATAATCAAAAGAAGTTGCTTGGCCAAGCCAGTCGGATCGTTAACACCTAATGCGCTGGTCAGTTCTAGCGTGTAGTCCAGCAGCTTTTGTTTATGCAGTTTTGCGATCTGTCGAACAGGGTCGTCTGCGTCACCCACCTCTCCGGCGGTGTTGATAAAAGCACATCCACGAAAACCGTCAGACGCGAACCAACTTTTGAGTGCATCAAAAATGCCAAGGATGCGCGCTTCTGGCGTTTGCGCTTTTTCGCATTCACTTCTGAACCACGTCATCCAACGTATATCGCGTGCATTGAGTGCCGCTGCTGCGACCTCGTCTTTATTCGCAAAATAGCGATAAATACTTTTACGTGCGACGCCCGAGGTCTTTACCAACAGGTCCATGCCCGTGGCGTGAATCCCGTTTTCGTAAATCAGCTTCTCGGCAGTCGCCAGGATTTTTTCGCGTGTGTCAGTCATTGGCTTATCCATGTAGCCAGAGTAGAACGATCGTTCTCCCTGGTCAAGCAGCGCTTGAAATTATTCGATTGCGTGCAAGCGGGGTGCCGGCGTGCTTTCGATCAGGGCCGCTGGCTTCCCGCTGATCAGTCGCGCTCCAGTTCGGCGAAGCGGCTGGACAACCAGGCGTGCAGGTGCCTTACCGCAGGCGACAACTGCTTGCGGTGCGGGCACACCAGGCTCAAAGGCATGGTCGGCCCGGGGTAGTCCTGCAATAGCACGACAAGTCTTCCCGCCAGCACATCGTCGCTCACATCCAGCCACGACTTGTAGGTTATCCCTTCGCCGCCCACGGCCCAGCGCCGGGCAATATCGGCGTCGTCGCAGAGCAGGGCACCACGCACCTGGACGGTCTGCGTTCCCAGTTGCCACTTGTCGTAGACCCGGCCCTGTTGCATGTACAGCAGGCACTGGTGTTCGAGCAGATCTTCGGGGGCTTGCACGGTGCCTTCGCGCGCAAGGTACTCGGGCGAGGCCACCAGTACCTTGCGGTTCCAAGGTGCCAGTGGCAGGGCTACATAGTTGGCGTCGGCGTTCAGGCCATAGCGGATGGCGATATCCACCGGATCGCGGAACAGATCGGCGATCTGGTCGGAGAGGAAGAAGCGCAGGTTCAACTGGGGATGCTCTCGGCGAAACGCCGTGAGCCAGGGCAGCAGCACGTTGCGCCCCAGATCGGAGGGCGCGGCTACCTGCAACGTTCCGCTGAGCTGGGCGCTTTCCTGACGCAGGTTGTCGCGCCCGTGCCTGAGGGCTTCCAGGGCAATCAGGGCCGAGGGCAGGTACTGCTCGCCTTCGGCCGTGAGGCGCAAGCTGCGCGTGGTGCGGGCAAACAATCGCACATCCAGCTCACGCTCCAGGCGCTTGACTGCTTCGGCCGCCTGGCCGGGTAGCAGGTCGGCCTCGCGGGCCGCCGCGGTAAAGCTGCCCAGCGCGGCGCTGCGAACGAAGATGCCCAGGTCGTCGAGACGGATCATTATCACTCCTGCAATGAAAGTGTTGATGGGCAGGGCCCGTTTTTCCCGGACGCCTGGCACGCCAGACTCAATGCCAAATCAAACCACATTCAGCAGCGAGTGCCCATGAAAGCGATCAGTTTCATCCACAAAGGTTTGCCTATCGAAGACCCTGCGTCTCTTCAAGACATCTTCATGCCCAAGCCCAGCCCTGGGCCCAGGGACCTTCTGGTCGAGGTCAACGCCGTGTCGGTCAACCCCGTCGACACCAAGGTGCGCGCCGGCACTTTCACGCGTGAGCCGAAAATACTCGGCTGGGACGCGGCCGGTATCGTCCGCGAAGTCGGGGCCCAGGTGACCCTGTTCAAGCCCGGAGACCAGGTGTACTACGCCGGCTCCATCGCCAGGCCCGGCAGCTACAGCGAATATCACCTGGTTGACGAACGTATCGTCGGGCATCAACCGCGTAGCCTGGGTGCAGCACAGGCAGCCGCGCTGCCGCTGACGGCCATCACCGCCTGGGAACTGCTGTTCGATCGCTTGGGCATCGTGGAGGGCGGCGGGGAGGGCGATGCCCTGCTGATCGTTGGCGCTGCCGGCGGCGTCGGTTCAATGCTGGTGCAGTTGGCCCGGCAACTGACCCGCCTGACGGTTATCGGCACGGCCTCCCGCGCCGAGACCAGCAGCTGGGTACGCGAACTGGGCGCCCATCACGTCATCGATCACAGTGCGCCGCTGCAAGGGCAGCTGCAGGCCTTGGGGATCGAGTCAGTCAGCCATGTCGCCAGCCTTACCCATACTGATCAACACTTTGCGCAACTGGTTGAAGTGCTGCGACCACAAGGTCGCCTGGGGGTGATCGACGACCCGCAGACCCTGGACGTCATGCCGCTCAAGCGCAAGTCGCTGTCGCTGCACTGGGAGCTGATGTTCACCCGCTCGCTTTACGAAACCGACGACATGGTGCGCCAGCACGAGCTGCTCGAGCGCGTGGCCGGGCTGATCGACCAAGGCATCCTGCGGACCACCCTGGGCGAGCATTTCGGCGCCATCAATGCCGCCAACATGCGCCGTGCCCATGCGCTGGTCGAGAGTGGCAAGGCGCGCGGCAAGATCGTCCTGGAAGGCTTCTGAAACCTGTTTGACCGACAACGGCGGACTGGTCGATCCGGTCTGCCAGGCGCATGCATGCTTGAACGAACCGTGTTTCTCTGCGCCGCGCAGATTCCCGGCGCTACGCCCGGTGAAACGCATGCACACATTGAAGCAGGCACTACCGTGCCTGCTCTTTGCAACTGACCAGGAGCTTGATGTGAACCGACAAGATTACCCCCTCGTTTCCCTCGCCATCCTCAAGGCCAAACCAGCCCAGGCACCAACGCTCAAAGCGGCCTTGCTGGCGTTGATCGAACCGACTCGGGCGGAGCCCGGTAACCGCGACTACATGCTGTTCGAACGTCGTGACGAGCCAGGGACGTTCTACATGCGCGAGGCGTTCGATAACCAGCAGGCCCTGGATGCGCACCTGACCACTGCTCATTTCCAGCGGTTTGCCGAGCAGGCTGAACAGCTGCTGGCAGAGCCCTTGCAACTGATCTTCCTTGACCCGGTGTCATCTGCCGTTGTGCCCAGTCCCTGAGGCAGGCCAGGCAATGCGACCCGCCCTGGGGCACTGTTACCTCGACCGATGTGGATGGCTGTTCTCGAGGACGTTGGCGCCAGTTTGCGAGTGGGTCGCCATTTCACTTTCAAGGACGCCGCTGAACTTTCGTTGCCGGCTGATTGATGCTGGGTTTTTCTGAGCGTACGGCGCGGTGTTCAAACAGACTTATCAGGGGTGCCTGTAATTGCAATCAGCGCCAGCATGAATAATCCGATGTCCAAATTTTCCATGGTCTCGTCCTGCGGGTTGATAGGTACAGGTTGACACTATTTCTTGGCACGGCGGGTCATGCCATACGCCGTAAAGCCACGGCCATGGCCCCGCCAAGTACCGCCATGGCCAGCAGCAGCGCGGGGAACGTCAACCACCAGGGCAGGCCGACGGTCATCATGCTGAACTCCGACATGCCGCCGATGCTGGCGAGCAGGTTCAAGGGCAGGAACACCACATTGATCATGGTCAGGTTGCGCAGCGCGTGGTTCATGCCGTTGTTGGCCAGGTTGCCGCGGGCCTCGATCAGGTTGGTAAAGACCTGGGCATGGATCTTCGCCTGCTGGTAGCTTTGCTCGTTTTCGATGATCAGGTCATTCAGCATTTCCAGTTGTTCGGGCCCGAAGCCGTGTTTCTGGCCATGGCTGCGCAGCAGGGCTAGCACGGCGCCATTGCTTTGAATGGCGTTGACGTAATACACCAGGCTTTCGCTCAGGCTGTACATCTGCACCAGGTGCTGGTTGTCCATGGACCGATCGAACTGCAGCTGGATTTCGCGGGCCACCTGCTTTACCACCCGCAGGTGGCCCAGGTAGTGATGCACGCTCTCAGCCAGCATCGCCATCAGCACATCCAGCGGGGTGCTCATGCCGGCCTGCCGGTCTACCCCGGCGAGTAGCGAGTTGGCGGCGCAGATCACCACCAGGCGCTTTTCGCTGAGTACAACGCCGAATGACGAGACATTGAATACCCGGCCATCAAAGCTTTCCGGGCGCTTCCAGATCAGGAACAGGTGATCGGGCTTGATCTCGATACGCGCCACTTCATCCGGGTCCAGGGAGGACTCCAGCGACTGGGCGCTGACCCCCAGGCACTTGCACAACCGGGTTTGCTCCGCGGCGTCTGGCGCGACACACAACCATACGCTGGCTCGTTCCTCGGGGGCTTCAAGAAGCGCACCGTCTACGGCGAGGTAGTGTTCGATCATCGTTTACCAGGCCTGGCCGAGGTGTTTACGTTCAAGCCGCTGCACGAAAGCCTGCAGCACTCGCTGGTAAAGCGCGTTACCCAGCACGGCGTCTTCGGTGCCAGCATCGAGGTTGGGGTTGTCGTTGACTTCGATCACCAGTACGCGGTCGCCGGTCTGCTTCAGGTCCACACCGTACAGCCCTTGCCCGATCAGCCTGGCAGTGTCGACGGCCAGCTTTACGACTTCGGGCGGTGCCTGTTCCACCGGGACCGCGCGGCACAGGCCGTTGACTTCGCCGGCCTGGGCCTTGTGGTTGTAGATCTGCCAGTGGCCCTTGGACATGAAGTACTGGCAGGCGTACAGCGCCTCACCGTTGAGTACGCCGATACGCCAGTCGTATTCGGTGTAGCAGTACTCCTGGGCCAGCAACAGTACCGAGTGTTCGAACAACTCCTGTGCCGCCGAGGCCAGTGCCTGGGCGTCGGCGACCTTGATCACGCCTTTCGAAAAGCAGCCGTCGGGAATCTTCAACACCAGTGGAAAACCGAGGCGCCGGCCCACAAGCTCGAGCTCCTGCGGGCGGTCCTTGTACAGGATTTCCGTGGCCGGTGCGCCGAGGTTGTGGCGTTTGAGCAGATCGGCGAGATACACCTTGTTGGTGCAGCGCAGGATGGAGGAAGGGTCGTCGATCACCACCAAGCCTTCGCTTTCGGCCTTTTTGGCAAAACGGTAGGTATGGTCGTCCACCCGCGTGGTCTCCCGAATGAACAAGGCGTCAAATTCGGCCAGGCGTGCATAGTCCTTCTTTTCGATCAGCTCTACATCGATGCCCAGCTGTTTGCCGTTTTCGATGAACTGCTCCAGCGCCTCAGGATTGGAAGGTGGCAGCGCCTCGGCCGGGTCATGCAGAATGGCCAGGTCGAACCGGGCCAGGCGTTTGGAGGCGGGCTGGCGCCACGTCCGGCGGTTGAAGGCATCCAGCGCGTCGGCAAACAAATGCTGCTGCTCATCCCGCAGTTTGTGCAGCGCGCCGGCCTTGATCCCGTCGATCTGCCAGGTGTCACGCCTGCGAAACTCCACCAGCAAGACAGGGCAGGGGAACGACTCGAACAGCTGTCGGCCGATATCCTGAAGGGGTTCAATGGCGGTCCGCCCGAAATACAAGGTGAGGGTGAAGGCCTCGGTGCTGCCATAGGGGTGATCGGCCAGGGCTCGCTCCAGCGTGCGTTCCAGGTCATCCAGCCCCACGCCATAGAGCGCCTTGCGGGTAAGCTCGCTGATGGTTCGCACCGACGGGAACACCTTGTGGCCCCGTGCCTCGGCGAGCAGCGAGCAGTAGTAGCCTTGCCCCAGATACTTGTAGCTGCGGCACAGGTTGATTACCTGCGTACGCCTCGCAACGTCGTCGCTGTGTTCAAAGTAATCCTGGGCCAGCATCAGGCTCTCGCTGGGAAAGTAGCTGGCCCAGTCTTCCTTGCGCTCCACCACGATCAACAAGCGGTTACCGGCGCTCCGCTTACTGGGCGGCTCCTCGGAGAGGGTTATTGTGGAAAC
The DNA here is from genome assembly GCF_019691255.1 of Pseudomonas sp. USTB-Z. Lineage (NCBI taxonomy): Bacteria > Pseudomonadati > Pseudomonadota > Gammaproteobacteria > Pseudomonadales > Pseudomonadaceae > Pseudomonas > Pseudomonas sp. USTB-Z. The sequence goes on along the minus strand of NZ_JAECZP010000002.1, from coordinate 127,028 downwards.
GTCGGTTTTGGCCAATACTTCGGCCACGTTGGCTTGCACCGCTGACATGAGTATTCGATCCCTGTTGAAGAAGACGCCCCTTCAATAAATCACGGGTTTCCCGACCTGTCCCGGTTCGTTACTCAAACATTACGGTGTTGCCATGGCTTTTGATTTTCGCTTTGCATCGGTGGCCGATATCGATGCGCTGGTTGCCCTGGAGCAGGACTGTTTCACCCTCGACCGCCTGAGCCCGCGTAATTTCAACTGGATGGTGCGACGCGCCAATGCCAGCCTTATTGTCGCTGAACAACAGGGGCATCTGGCGGGCTACGCGCTGCTGCTGTTCCATCGCGGCACGTCACTTGCCCGTCTGTATTCAATTGCCGTAAGCCCGGCCTGGCGCGGCCATGGGTTGGGCCAGCAGTTGCTGGAGCAGGCCCAGGCAAGTGCGCTGGAGCGTAATTGCGCCTGGCTGCGCCTGGAGGTGCGCGCGGACAACCCTGCGGCCATCAGCTTGTACGAAAGCAATGGCTATCAACGCTTCGCTGTGGTTGAGAACTACTACGAAGACCACAGCCAGGCGCTGCGTTTCGAGAAGCGTATCCTGCGCAGCGCTCCGCCCCCTGCACGGCAAGTGCCGTACTACGCGCAAACGACCGAGTTCACCTGCGGAGCGGCCTGCCTTTTGATGGCCATGGCTGCGGTCGAACGGGGGCGGGCCATGCACCGCAGCGAGGAAATTCAACTGTGGCGAGAAGCGACCACCATCTTCATGACGGCGGGGCACGGCGGTTGCAGTCCGCAGGGGCTTGCACTGGCGGCCTGGCGCCGCGGGTTCGAGGTGTGCATGGTGGTCAGCCAGCCTGGATCGCTGTTCCTCGATGGAGTACGCAGTGCTCAGAAAAAAGACGTAATGCAATTGGTCGAGGACGGCTTTGCCGGGGCGTTGGCCGAAACCGACGTGCATCAGGTGCTGGCGCCCGGCCTTGATGTGCGGTCAGCGTTGCAAGACGGGTTCAGGCCGGTGGTGCTGATTAGCAGCTACCGTTTCACTCGTCTGAAAGCCCCGCACTGGATCTTGGTCACGGGTTGCGATGACGAATTCGTGTACCTGCATGATCCTGATGTGGATCACAGCCGCCAAAAACGCATCCTGGACTGCCAGCATCTGCCAGTAAGCCATGCCGAATTTCAGCGCATGAGCAGTTTCGGCAGGCAGCGGGTAAGGGCCGCTGTGCTGTTGCGCGGGCGATAGAACGGCTGTGCAGGTGGGTATGTATGGCATGGGCATGGAGTGAACATGAATAGTGCTCCGGATGGGATCGCATGCCGGAGCACTTTGCGCTTCAAGCGTGAAGCAATGCCTCGAGCTGGCCCTTGCGGTCAAGACGGGCCAAGTCATCGAAGCCGCCGACATGCACCTTGCCAACAAATATCTGTGGGACAGTTCGGCGCTGGGATCGCTGCATCATTTCCGCCAGGTGCAGGGGTGACGTTTCAACGTTGATTTCGTCAGGGGTGATGCCCTTGCTCGACAGCAGTCGCTTGGCGCTCAGGCAGTATGGGCAGTGCGGGGTGGTATAGATAGTCACAGGGCTCATGGCGGTTACCCTCCTAGTTTGCCGATGGCGGAAAGTCGATATCGGTAGCGGCGATGTTGTTCAGGTAGTTGGTCAGGGTTAACAGCGTGACCTGTGCCACCACCTCCACGATCTTGCTATCAGTAAGACCTGCCTCACGCGCGGCAGCGATCTGCTCGTCACTCAACTGGCCGCGCCTTGCCGTGATCTGCTGCGCCAGTGCGGCAACCGCGCTGAGTGTGCCGGCTCGGGCTTGGCTTACGGCCTCATCGTTCAAACCCGCCTTGCCGCCGAAGAAGGTGTGTGCGGCCAGGCAGTAGTCGCACCCGTTGATTTCCGAGGTGGCGAGGGCAACGACTTCACGCTCGGCGGCGCTCAGTGAGCTTTTACCCAACGCTTGGGCGAGGCCCAGGTAACCATTGAGCGCGACCGGAGCGTGCGCCAGGGTCCTGAATGCGTTGGGAATGAAGCCGAGACCTTTTTGAATGCCTTCGAGAGCTGCGCGCGAGCCAGTAGGGGCCTGGTCCAGCGAGAGAGCGGTAATTCGAGTCATGGTCGTTCTCCAATAGGTGTATTAACCGGCTTGTCTATCAAGCGTGGAGTCCATACTAGAGAGGCAGACTTTTCTTTCGGCTTCAGATCGTCGAAGTTATGCAACAGATCGTCTAAACCTGAGTGCGCTATGGACCGATTGTCGACACTGCTTAAGCACTTCAACCTGCACGCTAGCGCGTTTCACCAAGGTGGGTTCTGTGGAACGACCCACCTTGGGCAACACAGTGTCGGCCACGCCCATCTGTTGCGCTCGGGGCGTCTGGCCCTCAAGGACAAGCGTGGCCAGCGAATCGAGTTGACCGAACCCACCCTGATTCTGGCGGTGCGCCCGCAGGAGCATCACTTGCTGGCCACCGACGCCGATGAAGCGGAGTTAGTGTGCGCCACCCTGCAGTTCGATGGCGGCGCCAACAATCCGCTGACCCTGGCTTTGCCGGACTTCATCATCAAGCCCCTTGGCGAATTGCAAGGCCTTGATGGCACCCTTGACTGGCTGTTCGAAGAAGCCTTTGGAGATGAGTGTGGTCGTGATGTCATTCTCAATCGCTTGTTCGAGCTGATGATCATTCAGCTGCTTCGCCACCTCATCGCCAGCCGCAGCATCGCCTCGGGAATGATGGCGGGTCTGGCCAACGCTCAGCTGTCTCGCGCGCTTGTGGGGATCCACGATGAGCCGCAGCGCAATTGGTCCGTGGCGGAACTGGCGAATCTTTCGGGCATGTCGCGGGCAAGCTTCGCTTCGCACTTTCGCGAGATCGTGGGTATTACGCCTGCGGACTACCTGGCGAACTGGCGCATCAGTTTGACGCAAAAACGTCTTCGCGAAGGGCGCCCCATTGCCCTGATCGCCGATGAGGTCGGCTACGAAAGTCCTTCTGCGTTAGCCCGAACCTTTCGCCGCAAGGTGGGCGCGAGCCCGAAACAATGGCTGCAGCAGGGAACGGTGTGACGCCTGGTCGACCGACTTGCACGCCAGGGAATGAGCAAGGTCCTGCGCCTCATCGGGGTGGCCTACACGTTCTCCCGAAGAAAATCGATGAACGCCATCGTCCTTGCCGAGCGGCGCCGCTCACGGCTGAACACGGCGCTGACCGGCAGCGCGGTCGTCTGGTATTCGTCGAGCAGGCTACACACGCCACCCTGCTCGAAGTCCGCAGCAAACAGCCACTGCGGAGACAGGGAGATGCCCAGGCCTCCGAGGACCATTTCACGAATGGCCTCGCTGTTGTTGCTGGTGACGTTGCCTTTGATTGCAACCTCAAGTGCTTCGCCACGATGGGTGAAGTGCCAGCGGTCGTAATGCTCAAGCAAGGTGAAGGCGATGCAGTTGTGGCCTGCCAGTTCGGCGGGCTCGCGTGGCTGGCCATGGCGATCGAGATAGGCCGGTGCAGCATAGACTCGCCGTGTGCTGGTGCCCAGGGGCACGGCCACCAGCCCCTCGCTCTTCACCACGCCAATGCGGATAGCCAGGTCGATGTTTTCCATGAGCAGGTCTTCGTTGTAATCGTTCAGGCGCAGGTCGATCTGCACATCGGGGTGGCGCTGTAGAAAAGCCCCGATCAGGGGCGCTATGCACAGCCTCCCATAGCTGACCGGTGCGGCTATTCGCAGGGGGCCGGCGATCTGCTCCTGGCCGCTGGCGAAGCTGCGTGTTGCATGCTCCAGCTGGCTGAGAATCTCCTGGCAGTGGCTGTAGAAGCGTTGCCCTTGATCGGTGAGGGCGAGGTGCCGGGTGCTGCGGGCGAACACGGCTCCGCCCAGGTACTGCTCCAACGCACGGACCTGCTTGCTGATTGCCGGCTGCCCCATGTTCAGCTCCCGAGCCACTGCGGAAAACGAGCCACGCTCCACGACGCGCACGAAGATGCGCATGCTGTCGAACAGGTCCATCGCTATTGGGCCTCTTTGGGGAATAAGTAATATCCAAATTTAGTTTCTTATCGGAATGAGGACGACGGTGCAACCTGTAAGCGTCCACTCATTCAGAGGTTCCCGTCATGAATCAGACCATGCTTGCCGCTATCGCCGAATCCGCCCAGACCCCGCTGGTCGTGCGCCACATCGCCCGCCCTGTGCCCGGTAAGGGACAGGTTTTGGTGCGGATTCACGCCGCCGGGGTCAACCCGCTCGACACCAAGATTGCGATCGGTGCAGGTGCTCACGCCCGCCAGGAGTTGCCGGCCGTGCTTGGCCTGGATCTCGCCGGGACCGTCGTCGAACTGGGCGAGGCGGTTGCTGGTTTCACGCCTGGCCAGGAGGTCTTCGGTATGGCCGGCGGCATCGGCGGCGCCCAAGGCACCCTGGCCGAATACATCGCCGTGGATGCCAGGCTGATTGCATCAAAGCCGCATGCACTCGGCATGCGTGAGGCTGCCGCGCTGCCGTTGGTATTCATCACCGCTTGGGAAGGTCTGGTAGATCACGCCAATGTTCGTAGTGGTCAGCGTGTGTTGATCCATGGCGGCGCAGGTGGCGTCGGCCAAGTTGCGGTGCAATTGGCCAAGGCTCGCGGTGCCGAGGTCTACGCCACCGGTTCGGCGGGCAATCTCGACTTCATTCGCGCGCTGGGGGCCACGGCGATTGACTATCAGACGCAGCGTGTAGAGGCCTATGTCGAACAATATACGGCCGGGGAAGGTTTCGACATCGTTTATGACACCGTCGGCGGCAGCACGTTGGACGCGTCATTCAAGGCAGTAAAGCCTTATACCGGGCACGTACTCAGCTGCCTCGGTTGGGGCCAGCACAGTCTCGCGCCTTTATCCTTCAAAAGTGCCACCTACTCGGGCGTATTTACCCTGGCACCGCTGCTAACCGGCAAGGGACGCGAACACCATGGAAGTATCCTGCGCGAGGCTGCCGTTCTGGCCAATGCCGGGCAACTGGCGATCCGGGTGGACCCGCAACAGTTTGCATTGGATGAGGTCAACGACGCATTCCGACAGGTCGCGGAAGGTCGCGGCAGGGGCAAGACGGTTATCCAGTTGGTATGTGAATAGTCTCCCGAGCTTTATTAATCAGCAATTACCTGCCAGAAATGCCCGTTTCCAGCCTTGGCTGGCCTTCACAAACAACTGCCAAAGGGGGACATGGCAAGTGATCATGAAAGTTGTTCCTTGATGTGAGGGGCTTTGTTCCAGGCGGTGCCGGCGGCCGGTCAAGCTGGCCGCAATCGAAGTGGTGACTTTGTCGCTACTGTCGGGAGGAAGGGGAGTGCCAGAAGAATCGATCATTCACGCGTGGTTATACCGGCATGAAGCAGCGCCGCGATAATGAAAGGCGCCTTTTTCTCTAGATACTCAGCCATCCCACCCGTATTGATCGACTCCAACTGAAGCTTCAGCGTTTCATACTGTTGGCGGATCGAGGCATCGCGCCTAAGCAAATCTCTGAACCCCAGCATCTGAGTGATCGTCAGGTGGTCGCGGGTACAAACATGGAGCTTGTGCGTGCGAATCCCATCCACATTGCGCCGGTAGAAATGATGGCCCTCTGACAGATCACTTCCCCGTACATACCCCAGAGCCATCAACACCTCGTCCCGCGTCGAGGTATTGCGATGCGCGTGAACCTCAATGAGCACATCGAGTTCGGGCTTCGCCGCCAGCCCTGGGACAGACGTGCTTCCAACGTGGTGGACAGCAATCAGTTCAGCGTCAAATGCCGAGGCAATGAGTGGCTTGTCTGTCAGGAAGCGGGCGGGCCATGTGGGATCGTAGGGGGCAATCTTGCTGGTCAGTGCCATGTCCGTTCCTTGGCGATAAATCCTCGAGGCGCCGGATTGTCCACCAAGGCGTGTGCTTTTGCCACCGACTTACAGGTCAATCACTGTCGCCGAGATGTGTCTTCGGAATCCGGGCGATTCACGCTTCAACACCCGCATATCGATAGACCGTCGCACTCCAATACTGGCTGCCGTTACGCGTTTGGTGTTTCCATCCGTCTGCCATCAGGTGCTTGGAGATCATCCGATTCATGAAACCATTACCGAACAATGGCTGTGACTCGTTTTGGCTGGCCGTGGCGCATCAGGATTATTTCCCCGCTCACAGCAGGCTGCCTTTTTCAAACCCGCCATGATCACGGTACCACGCCAAGGTGTCGGCGATTGTCAGCTCGAGTGCCCGGAAACTCAGTCCAAGCTCCTGTTCACTCTTGCGGTGGTCGAAACGGGTGCGGTCCTGCTCTCGTACCAGTAGACGCAACGTGGCCATGCTCAGCAGAATGGGTCTGCCGGTCAGGCGCGCATAGATCTCCTGCACAGCCGCCAAGGTGTATAGAAAGGGCAGCGGTATTTGTCGAGCGGGTGTCTTGACGCCCGCGATGCATCCTAAAACAGGCATCAGTTCGCGCATTGTCATATGTCGACCCGCCGCGAGATAGCGCTCACCTCGGCGCCCATGTCTGGCTGCGGCAATGTGTGCCAATGCCACATCACGGGCATCGACAATGGAAAAACTGCCAGGGATCAACCCGGGCAACTTGCCCTGAACCACATCGTTGACCAATTGCCCCGACGAGGTTGGGCCAATGTCGCCAGGCCCCCACATCCAGCCAGGCAAGACCATACAGGGATGCATCTGGGGGTGGCTCTCCAGGAACGACAATACGACACGGTCAGCGAGGATCTTGCTGCGGTAGTAGTCATCGGCGTCGGCCCTCAGGCAGTTCTCCTCTATGGGGGGAAGCAAGGAAACACTGACCGCCGTGGTAAGCGTCACGCCTGGAAATTGCCCGAGTTCGGCATGTCTATCTACGGCGCTACCAAAGCCTTCGTGCTGTTTCTGTCTCAGGGGCTGAGTCAGGAGCTGTCACCCAAGGGCGTGTACGTGCAAGCGGTGCTGCCAGCAGCGACCCGTACCGAGATCTGGGCGCGGGCCGGCATTGACGTCAACACACTCCCGGAGGTGATGGAGGTCGCTGAGCTGGTCGATGCTGCACTTGTCGGTTTCGACCGTCGCGAGTTGGTAACCATCCCGCCACTTCATGTTGCCGAGCGCTGGGATGCACTGGAAGGTGCACGTCAAGGGCTGATGTCTGACATTCGACAAACCCACGCGGCTGAACGATATCAGCGCCCACTGAACGCGTGATTGTGTACGAATGATCGAATTCGCGGCCTCCGCTTCCCTATGAAACCAAGGCGACCAAGTCACACGTTGTGCTTGGCCGCCCGATGACTTTAGACTTAAAGTCAACTTTAAGGTCAATAGGTTTTTCAGGGTGAGGTATGAGAATAGGCGAACTGGCAAAAATCAGTGGGCTGGCTCCGTCACGCATCCGTTTCTATGAAGCCAGTGGCTTGATTAGCGCCGTCGAGCGCAAGGCCAATGGATACCGGGACTATGCGCCTGATACCGAATGGGTGCTGCAACTTATAACCAGCGCACAGGCGGCAGGTTTTTCTTTGGAGGAGATCCGGCAATTGATGCCGATGGACGCCAGTGGCTGGCGGCACGACGAGTTGCTCACTGGGCTCAAGCAAAAGGTTGAGGAAATCAGTGCGCTGGAGGAACGGCTAGCACAAAACAAAGCGCAACTTCTGCGCGTCATCGAAGGCATCGAGGGTAAGCCCGAAGGCATGGCGTGCGCGGACAATGCGCAAATGCTGATAAATCGTTTGCGTGAAGAAGGGGTTGGCCAAGCGTCCGGCAAGCGTGCGGTAACGTCTTCAACGAGAAAAAACGCCCGCCAGGCTTCCGGGGCCTGACAGGCGCAAAAAGTCTCAGCGCTCGCCAATCAGGCCGGCGAGCGGTTTGGGGGCATAGAGCGCACTCTGAAACGCTGGCACGTATTCGTACTTCATCATTTTCCCAAGCTTCAGGGGGCGGAGGTAATTCGACAGAGCGCCGTCGCCTAGTGTGAGGGTGGCTGAATCTGCGTCGTGGCTCGAGCCGTGACGCAGTTGGCGGGAAACCGCATAACCGTATGCCAACTGGCCCTGATGATCGAGATTGGTGAAGCTGCTGGTGACGATATCGACTTCGCGAGAGAGCTTGTCGAGTTTCTTCGCTTTGAAGGACACGTCGACTTTTCCGGTCTGGCTGTCGGTGCTGCCAAGACTTCGATTGAACACCCCACTCGGTTGTCGGGCGCCCATCGGGTGACACACTTGCCAGGACCTGGCGCGTTGAAAATCGACTGACCTTGAAAAAGGTATTGACCTTAAAGTCGACTTCAAACTTAAGGTGGCCGCATATCCAATTGAGGACTGCTCCATGAATGTGTTCGACACCCTGATGCTTCCCAACGGTTCGACCGTCAAGAACCGTATCGCCAAAGCCGCCATGGAAGAGAACATGGCGGATGCCCACCAGGCGCCTTCTGAAGCACTCATGCGTCTCTATCAAGCGTGGGCCGACGGTGGTGCCGGCCTGATTATCACCGGCAATGTGATGGTCGACGGCCGCGCCATGACCGGACCGGGTGGTGTGGTGTTACAGGACGATCAGCAACTGGACAAGTTCAAGCGCTGGGCGCGTATTGGTCGATCCGGCGGCGCGCAGTTCTGGTTGCAGATAAACCACCCAGGGCGGCAGATGCAGTCCAATCTTGGGCAAAAAACCTGGGCACCGTCAGCCGTGCCGCTGGAACTGGGCACAATGTCCAAGCGTTTTGCCACGCCTCACGCGATGCCCCCCGGCGTGATCGAACAGGTTATTCAGCGCTTTGCGAACACCGCACGCCTGGGCGAACAAGCCGGATTCACAGGTGTGGAGATCCACGCGGCCCACGGCTATTTGTTGAGCCAGTTCCTTTCGCCACTGACCAACCAAAGGAAGGACGAGTGGGGTGGCTCTCTGGAAAACCGGGCGCGCCTGTTGCTCGAAATCGTCAAGGCAGTCAGGGCAGTGGTTTCTGTGGATTTTGCAGTGGCGGTCAAACTCAACTCCGCCGATTTCCAGCGTGGAGGGTTCACTACCGAAGACGCGAAAAAGGTCGTTGAGTGGCTCAACGACCTGGGCGTAGACATGGTGGAATTATCGGGAGGCAGCTACGAAGTCCCCGCCATGCAGGGTGACGCGCGCGATGGTCGCACCCTGGCTCGCGAAGCTTATTTCGTCGAGTTCGCCCGTGATCTCCAAACCGTCGCCAAAATGCCGGTGATGGTCACTGGCGGTATACGTCGCCGCGCGGTGGCCGAAAGCGTTGTGCAGAGCGGTGTGGACATGGTGGGTATCGGCACGGCGTTAGCCATCGATCCGCACTTGCCTCGTGACTGGTTGCAGGGCAAAGACAACGCCCCTCAATTGCCGGCGATCACCTGGAAAAACAAAGCCATCGCATCCTTGGCAAACATGGCAGTAGTGAAGTTTCAACTGCGCAAACTCAGCCGGGCTAAAAAGCCTGACCCGAGCGTTTCGCCGTTGCGCGCGCTGATCGTGCAACAGCTCTTCATGGCTTATCGCACGCGCCAGTATCGAAAATGGATTGAAACGTCTGCGCATGACAAGGGCCTGGGAGACGCAAGATGACGATCGCTGTAGAGGGCTCGTTGGCTGTTTGGCAATGCGCCTGAAGCAGAAGTTTGGGACCGGCATTTTGTGACTTGTGGCCAGAATCGAGAGGAGGGCGGGATTTTTGATTATTGGGTTGTCCCGGCTAGCCTGGCTTCAGATGTCTTCGCAGAGATCCAGACGTTGGTAGATGGCCAAGCAGACGGGGAGGTGGAGTTTCCCGGTAGCGGATACGTTCGCGTGTCCCCGTTGTCAGCTTCTGCGCGGCTGAAGGGTCATGACCTATGCGCGTAGCTAAACGATGTGCTACGCAGTGAGCCAGTGAGACCGAGCAATTGCTTCCGCATCTGTGGATGGCTGACTGATCTGTGCGAGGTGTGTACGCTGGCCGCTTACTCTTTAGCACTTCATTCGAGATATCCATATGACACCCAATCCGACAACCGATAACGCATTACGCGTTGCGTTGGTGACAGGATCAACGTCCGGTATTGGTGCAGCCATTGCACGTGTCCTTAGCCGGGCAGGCTATGCGGTGGTGCTCCATTCGCGAAATTCTGCGGATACGGGACGCGCGATGGTTGCCGAAATGAAGCAGGCTATTTACTTGCAAGCTGATCTTGCTGTCGAAGCTGACAGGGTCAGGCTTGTTAACGAGGCTATCGCCGCGTGGGGGCAGCTCGACGTACTGGTCAATAACGCCGGTATTAGCAGAGTCATTGCGCACGGCGACCTTGCCTCTGCCAGTTCGACGGTGTGGCACGAGCTTAACGAGGTTAATGTCGTGGCACCGTTCCATCTGGTTGCTTTGGCCGAGTCGGCACTGCGCGATGCTGCCCGTTACCGTCGAGCAGGTTGCGTCGTAAACATCAGTTCGCATGCCGGTACCCGTCCTAAGGGCGCATCGATTCCCTATGCGGTAAGCAAAGCTGCGCTAAATCACATGACCCGCTTGCTCGCGCTATCGCTGGGGCCAGACATTCGCGTAAACGCTGTGGCGCCTGGCTTGGTCGACACGCCTCTGACCGCAGAGTGGACAGAGGCCCAAGAATTGTGGCGAACTCGCGCACCCATGCGCAGGGCCGCCAGCCCAGACGACATCGCAAAAGCTGTTGTCATGCTGGTCGAGTCGGACTACTTGACCGGCGAGATACTCCTTTCAGACGGTGGGTTGAATCTGACTTAGGTTTAGCGTGTTTCGGTGGAGCAGAAGAGCCACGCTGTTTCACCGACTCGCTCATACGCCGGACGGATAGCATAGGCATCTGTAGCCAGCTTCTTGGCGTCCGCTGTCACGGGGCAGGCCCAGAGTCGATCCCCTCTATCCGCGTCTGAAGCCTTTGCATAAGTACTTTGCGAGGGTGATAGGATACTCGCCGATGTCACCCCAAGATTCTGGACAGGTCTACCTCGAAGTAATCGTAGGTCACCGGTTCAAGCGCCTTGACGATGTCGCGGTAGATAACCTGACGTTCGACCAATGCAGTGGTGTAACGTTGGAGCTGTGGGGGGCTCATCAAATACGCTTCTAGCAGGGTTTGCGCTTCGATGATGTCACTGTAGAGAGGGTACGCGTCCGCAGATTCCACCCCGTTTGCTTTGGTGACTACAATGTTATGCCGTAGTACGCCTCTTAGGAAAGTCGCCAGAATCATGATGTCGACAATGGGCGTGCCGGCGTAGGGAATGCCGCAGTGGGTCTGCCCGTTGAGCAAAATGAGTGGTTGGATTTTGAAGTCTTCGGGCAGACGGAAATCACGTCTCGCGCACTCTTCACGGAACTGTTTTCTGTATTTTTGGATGTAGTCTGTTTTGCGTTGAAGTTGGGTCTGGGCCTCAATGATCTTTTCCCGATGCTTGAATACTTCATCGGGGTCGACCGGTTGCAGAAAGCATTTTGCTTCGCCAATGACAACGACATTACCGATGCGCAACACGATGTCGATGTCTTCGAAGAGAGGTTCTTCCTCAACGTCTCCCGGTAAATTGAATTTCAACGCGTGGGGCATCAGAGCAACGTCCCGCTTTATCGGGGAGGCGCTGATGGTGTAATTCAACACGTCGCGCAGATAGTTTTCAAATGACAGCCCACGGGTATCAAACTTCGCACCGAGTTGGCGGATCCAGATGTCTACGTTGCGCTGGGTTGTGCCCAGTGAGGGGGTAAAGAGCACCAGCAGCTCGCTGTCGTTCAAGGCGATAAGGGGCTGTGTCCACAGTTCATTTTCTTCATGCCGCTGTGCTGCTGAGGGTGAATAGGTGAAGAACTCGAGCAGCTTGTGGCTGATGTCGGCGGTGACGCACAGTGAGTCACGGATGGCTTCTATTAACGCACCTCGTGGGATTCTGGGCGTGGTGAGTTCGGCCAATGCTTGGGTGGGGGTTTGCGGGTTGTTGGATACGTGAGACCCCTTCTTCAAAAGTGCCACCAAGCTTTGCAGCACGGTCCAGCACTTGATCACGTCGATTATCGTGCCTCCTGCGAGCCGAGGGCTTTGAAATCGGGCAAGTTCTGCGTAGTACGGCTGCAAGGCTTCTTGCATGAGAACGTAGCTTTCGCGGGACCGCTCACCGATTGTTTCATCCGCTGCCAGCACGAATGTGTAATTTCCGTCGACGGCAGTCACTGCAACGATGGGTCTAGGTATGCCGAGCGCGGCATGGCTGTTTGAGCGGCGGGCTTGCTCAAACATCGAGTGATGGTGAAGGCTACTGGCGTGATGAACGGCACTGCGACGACTTAAGGTTATCCACTTCCAATTTGCGTCAGAGGGCCGTGCTGGCGACAACTTGACGCCTTCAGCGGACTCGGTGAAAACGTAGTTATTCCACAGACACTCTTCCCATAAGTCTTCGATAATTTTGTAGAAAGTTCCGATTGCGTAATCCACTGCGATATCGCTTTGTGATGCTGTTCTCGATTGCGCTTCTTTGGCGTGCGACGGCTTCTGGCTAAGGATCATTCGAAGCGGGAGTTGTAGCCCGTCGATATCCGATTGCGCGATCTGATCCAACGAATGGGCTACACCATCACGGTCATGCACGCTGGGCAGGATATGGCTTGCACTTCGCTGCGCAGGATTCTGCGACCTGGACTCGCGAACAATGTCGGCAATTGATAACTGGTAGCCGATGGCGTTCAAGTTAGCATGGCTGACGAACGCTAACAGCTTGTCATTCCGGCTGATTTTCTTGTCAGCCGCGAAGCTCAACTCGCCCCTGATGGTTGAGAAGGCCCGGAAAAACCAGACACCGGCTTCGTATAAATTTTTGGACGCTTGATCCATCCCGTCGAGTTCAAAAGCCGCTTTCCATTCAGCCAGATTGAAACTTCTCTGATTTGGGCGGGCGACTTGGTTATCCCTGACACGCTTTGCAAAGGTCATCGAAACTCCTTGATTCATGATCACGCTGTAGAGCAATGGCCTTAGCGATATGCAAATAGCCGTGATCAAGAATTCCCCACCTTGGATAATGGCATTGATTTTAACCCCTGCTTAAGTCGAAACGGGAGCCTGCTTGGCGGGCTTACTGAAACAATCCGCGCACGACTTCCCTCAACCATCGATTTCCATTGTCCTGATGATAGCGGGCATGCCAATGCTGTTTGACCGTGAACCCCTCCACTTCGAACGGGCAGTCATGGACCTGTAGCCCATGCATATCGGCCAGTGTCTGCCCGATATGCCGCGGCAAGGTGCCCAGGAGATCGGTAGTCCCGATTATCATCCCTAACCCGAGAAACGCTGGCAGCTCGAGCATGATCCGCCGTTCGATCCCGGCCCGCGCCAACCCTGCTTCCAGCAGCTTCTGCCCGGTGCCGAAACTGATCTGCACATGCCCCTCGGCCCGATACCGCTCCAGGCTCATGCCATCGCCCAGGCGCGGATGCTGCGGGTTGCTCAGGCACACCCAGTCCTGCTCGAACAGCACCTGCTGATACATCCCCCCTCCCAGCCAGGGCACGAAGCCGATGGCCAGGTCCGCTTCGCCCGATTCCAGCGCGCTCTCGGTATTGCCGTCGATCCGCGCCGCCTCCAGGCGGATGCCCGGCGCATGGCTGCGCAGATGGTTGAGGATGCTTGGCAGCAAGGTGATGTGGCTGGCATCGCTGACACACAGGCGAAAACGCCGCTGCGCTGTGGCGGCGATGAACTGTGGCTCCCAGGCGGTCAGCCGGCGCAGCGATTCCAGCACCTCACGGCACGGCCCTATCAGCTGATCGGCGCGGGGGGTAGGGGCCATGCCGCCCGGCGTACGCACGAACAGCGGGTCGTTCAATTGCTCGCGCAGGCGCGCCAGCCAGATGCTGATGGTCGGCTGGCTCTGCCCTAACTGTTCGGCGGCACGGGTCACGCTGCGGCATTGGTACAGCACGTCGAACAGCTGCAGCAGCTTGGGTTCGGGCAGGGCCTCCAGGGTAGTCATTATTGAAATTCTCAATAGCTGTATTGAGGTCATTGTATAGCGCAGATAAACCCCGCTGCATAAGGTGATCGCAAATCACAGGAGGTCTGCGACGTGAAAATCTGCATTCTGGGCGCCGGTGCACTGGGGTGCGCCATTGGCGCAGCCCTGAGCGAGGCAGGGCATGAAACCTGGCTGCTGAACCGCGGCCGCGCGCATGTCGAGGCGATGAACCAGCATGGGCTGCGGGTGCAGGACGAACGGGGCGAGCGCTATGTACCGGTCAACGCGGCCATCGAAGCCGAAGACGTTGGCGTGACCGATTTGGTGGTGGTGCTGGTGAAGTCGTTTCACACTGCCGAGGCCATCGCCGGTGCCCTCGCGCTGATAGGCCCACAGACGTTGGTGCTGTCGCTGCAGAATGGCCTCGGCCACGAGGATATCCTGGCCGAAGTGGTGGGTCGCGAGCGGGTGCTGGCTGGCAAGACCTATGTCGGCGGCGTGCTACTCGCACCGGGCTCGATCCGCGCCGGTGTGGCCGGCAAACAGACTTTCATCGGTGAGCTCGACGGCCAGCTGACGCCCCGCGTGCAGGCCATCGCCGAAGCGTTCAACAATGCCGGGCTGGCCACCACGGTCAGCGACAACATCCTCGGCACCATGTGGGACAAGCTGCTGGTCAACGTCGCCACCGGTGCATTGAGCGGCATCACCATGCTCAGTTACGGCCAGCTGTACAGCGAGCCGCTGCTGGAAAGCACCGCCAAGGCCGCCGTGGCCGAGGCCATTGCCGTGGCCGAGCGCGCCGGCATCCGCTTGAGCCTGACCAGCCCCGAGGCTGCCTGGTCACTGGCCGCCGAGGGCCTGCCGGCGAGCTTCCGCACCTCGATGCTGCAGAGCCTGGAAAAAAACTCGATCACCGAAATCGACTTCATCAACGGCTCCGTCGTGCGCTGGGGCCAGCGCCATGGCGTGGCCACGCCGGTCAACGCGACCCTGGTGGCCTGCATCAAGGGTATCGAGCGCGCCATGGCCGATCAGCAGAAGAGGGAAACCCCATGAGCCAGTCAAAAGCCTACCTCGAACACGTGGCGTTCTGGGTGCAGGACATTCAATGGCATATCCGCTTTTTCAGCGAGGTGTGCGGCATGACCATGCGTGAAGTGCAGGGTGACGTCGAGCAGCCGGCACAGTACTGGACCCTCGGCGGCCTGCAGTTCATTCACCAGCCGGACTTCGCTGGCCCGGAAGGGCGCCTGGCGCACCTGGGCATCATGTGCGAAGACCTGGAAGCGGCACTGGCCGCTGCCCAGCGCTTTGGCGTCAGCGAAATGCCCCAGGGCCGTAACTGGTTACGCCTGCCTGATGGCCTGGCGGTGGAGTTCATCCAGGCGCTGCCGGCCAAATGCGTAGCCCAGGCACTGGCCATCGACCCGCGCGCGGAGGTGCAGGCATGAGCGTGATTGAAAAGTACTGGGACGATGCCCGCGAAGGCGATGAGTGCATCAGCCCGACCTACACCGTGACCCGCGAACGCATCCTGGCCTACGCCGACCTCACCGGCGACCACACCCCGGTGCATGTCGACGAGGCCTACGCCAACGCCAGCCACTTTGGCTGCCTGGTTGCCCACGGCCTGTTCGGGCTGTCGATCGCCGACGGCCTGAAGACCCAGTGCGAGTACCGCTTCCTACCGGGCATGTCGCTGGGCTGGACCTGGGACTTCGTGCTGCCGATCAAGGTCAACGACGTGCTCCACGTGCGCATGCGGGTGGGGGCGATGCGCCCGAGCAACAGCCGACCTGGCTGGGGCATCGTGGTGCTGCCTTCGGAACTGATCAACCAGCACGGCGAAGTCGTGCAACGTGGCGAGCACCGATTGATGGTGCCGCGGAGGGCAGCAGCATGAGCCAGGCATTGCCATTGGCGGGTATCCGCGTCATTGACTACAGCCACTTCCTCGCCGGCCCCTATGTCGGCCGTTGCCTGGCGGCGCTCGGCGCAGAGGTGATCAAGGTCGAGCGGCCGGGTAGCGGCGACGCTGGCCGCCAGCATGCGTTCACCCTGGACGACCAGCAGAGCGGCTATTTCCTGCAGCTGAACATGGGCAAGCAGGGCGTCAGCGTCAACATGAAAGACCCGCGCGGCAAGGCGTTCATGCAGCGCCTGACCGATTCGGCCGACGTGTTCATCGAGAACTACCGCCCCGGCGCCCTGGACAAGCTGGGCCTGGGCTACGCCGAGCTGTCGGCGCGCAACCCGCGCCTGGTGTACTGCTCGATTTCCGCCTACGGCCATACCGGGCCGGACGCCCACCGCGCCGGCTTCGGCCTGATCGCCGAGGCCAAGAGCGGGATCATGCAGATGGTGGGCGTGCCGGGCGAGGCACCGCCGCTGCTGCGTATTTCCCTGGGCGACATGTACACCGGCATCCACGCGGTGGCGGCGATCAATGCCGCGCTGCTCGGCCGGGTGAGCAGTGGCCGAGGCCAGCACATCGACATGGCGCTGTACGACACCCTGGTGTCGATGCACGAATACGCGGTGCAGTGTTACACGCTGTCCGGTGGCACTGTGTTGTCCCAGCAGACCGGACACGACATGCCCACTTCGACCCTGTACGGCGTGTTCCGCGCCACCGACGGCGACCTGGTGATCGCCGCCCAGGTCGACGATGCCTGGCAGCGCTTCGCGGCCATGCTCGAAGCCAACGGCGGCCCGCCCGGGTTCGGCAGCGACCGCCGCTACCACAGCCTCAACGGCCGCAATGCCCACCGCGAGGCGATCCTGGCGGTGGTCCGCGACTGGGTTGGCGCGCGTCGGGTGGCCGAGATCCTCGCGTTGCTCGATGGCATCGACATCCCCAGTGCCAAGGTTCAACGCATCGACGAAGTGCTGGCCGACCCGCAGATCCAGGCACGCAACATGGTCATCGAGCAGCAGCACCCACGCTACGGCACGCTGCGCCTGGCCAACCTGCCGTTCCGCTTTTCCGACTGCGATACCACGATTCACCAAGTAGCCCCGGACCTTGGTCAGCACAACGCCGAAGTGGCCGCCGGGCTTGGCTTCAGTACTGAAGAAATCATTGCCTTGCAGGCGGATGGCGTGTTGTTTACCCACGGAGATGCACGATGAGCGACCGCTACGCAGTGATCGGCCGACCGATCAACCACACCAAGTCCCCGCTGATTCATGGCCTGTTCGCCCAGGCCAGCAACCAGCAGCTGGAATACGGGGCTATCGAGGGCTCGCTGGACGACTTCGAAGCCCAGGTACTGCAGTTTCGTAGCGAAGGCGGGAAGGGCATGAACATCACTGCCCCGTTCAAGCTGCGTGCCTTCGAGCTGGCCGACCGGCGCAGCGAGCGGGCGCAATTGGCGCGGGCGGCCAATGCGCTGAAGTTCGAGGATGGCTGCATCGTCGCCGAGAACTTCGATGGCATCGGTTTGCTGCGGGACATCGAGGAGAACCTTGGCGAGCCGCTGCGCAACCGCCGTGTGCTGCTGCTGGGCGCTGGCGGCGCGGTGCGCGGGGCGTTGCTGCCGTTCCTGCAGGCGGGCCCACGCGAGCTGGTGATCGCCAACCGGGACATGGCCAAGGCGCTGGCGCTGCGTAACGAACTCGATCACCCGCGTCTGCGCATCAGCCGCTACGAAGCGCTGGAAGGGCAATCGTTCGACATCGTGGTCAACGCCACCTCGGCGAGCCTGACCGCTGACTTGCCGCCACTGCCGGCTGATGTGCTGGGTGAGGCGGCCTTGGCCTACGAGCTGGCCTATGGCAAAGGCCTCACGCCTTTCCTGCGCCTGGCCCGCGAGCAGGGCCAGGCGCGCCTGGCCGATGGCGTCGGCATGCTGGTGGAGCAGGCCGCCGAGGCGTTCGCCTGGTGGCGCGGGGTGCGGCCCGACACACGTGCCGTGATCAATCAGCTGACGATTCCCCTGGAGTAGGTCGATGGTCGCCAATGTACTGATGCTGCATGGCATCAACCACAACATGTTCGGCAAGCGCGACCCGCGCCAGTACGGCACAGCGACCCTGGCCGACATCGACCAGGCGTTGCAAGCCCTGGGCGAAGAACTGGGGGCGCAGGTCGTGAGCTTCCAGAGCAACTTCGAGGGCGCCCTGTGCGAACGCATCCATCAGGCCTATGAGGACCGGGTGGATGCGGTGCTGATCAATGCCGGTGCCTGGACGCATTACAGCTACGGCATTCGTGATGCATTGGCCATTATCGAAGTGCCGGTGGTAGAAGTGCACATGTCCAACATCCATGCCAGGGAGCCGTTCCGCCATCACTCGGTATTTGCCGAGGTGGTGCGCGGGCAGATCTGCGGGTTTGGTGTCGAAACCTACCTGCTGGCGCTGCGTGCGGCGATGAGCATGGTCTGAGCAGGGGAGCGGGTTTACCCGCGAAGCAGGTGACGCGGGGCATGGCACCGGCTGCGCCGGTGTTCGCGGGTAAACCCGCTCCTACAATCGAGACTCTCCTTTTGCAGAAGGAACTGAACCCTTGGCCACCCCCGCAGTCCCCAACACCGGCATCGCCTTGCTGGTCGCCGTCACCTTCTTCATGGAAAACCTCGACGCCACCGTCATCGCCACCGCGCTGCCGCAGATGGCCCGTGACTTCGCCGAGAACCCGGTCAGCCTGAATATCGGCATCAGCGCCTACCTGCTGGCGGTGGCGGTGTTCATCCCGCTCAGCGGCTGGGTCGCCGACCGCTTCGGCGCGCGCCAGGTGTTCGCCGGGGCCATTGGCCTGTTCACCCTGGCCTCGTGGCTGTGCGGATTGGCACAAACCTTGGAAACCTTCGTCGCCGCACGGGTGCTGCAAGGCATCGGTGGCGCGCTGATGGTACCGGTCGGGCGTCTGGTGGTGCTGCGCACCACCGAGAAGCAGGACCTGGTGAAGGTGCTTGCGGTGATCACCTGGCCCGGGTTGGTGGCGCCGGTGCTCGGCCCACCGATTGGCGGGCTGATCGTCACCCACCTGTCGTGGCCGTGGATCTTCTACCTGAACATCCCGCTCGGCCTGCTGGCCATCGCAGCGGCGTGGTGGCTGGTCCCCAATAGGCGTGCCAGTGAAGCGCGCCGTTTCGATTGGCTCGGCTTCGTCTTCCTCGCTTCGGCCTGCGCGACCTGGTTGCTGGGCCTGGAGATACTCGGCTCGCTGTCGGGCGGCAGCCTCGGCACAGGCGCTACACTGGTGGCCGTGGGGGCTCTGCTGACCTGGCTGTCGATCCGCCATTGCCAGCGTCACCCGGCGCCACTGCTACCGCTGGCTACCCTAGGCATCGCCACGTTCCGCGCCAGCATCATCGGCGGCACGTTGTTCCGCCTGTCGATCAGCGCCTTGCCGTTCCTGATTCCGCTGTTGCTGCAGATCGGTTTCGGCTATTCGCCGGTGGATGCAGGGTTGCTGGTGCTGGCGATCTTCGTCGGCAACCTCGCGATGAAACCGTTTACCACCGGGCTGCTGCGCCGCCACGGCTTTCGTCGAGTGCTGCTGGTCAATGGCTTGATCGGCGTCGGTTGCATTCTCGCGTGCTTACTCCTTCAGCAAGACATGCCGTGGTACTGGGTGGCGCTGGTGCTGTTCATCGGCGGGCTGTCTCGTTCCATGCAGTTCACCACCTACAACGCCATCGGTTTTGCCGAGGTGCCAAAAGCACAGATGGGCCAGGCGTCGACGCTGTTCAGCATGTTCTTCCAACTGGCGATGGCGCTCGGGGTTGCGATTGCGGCCCTGCTGCTGAGGGTCTCGACGATGCTGCGTGGGGGTGAAAGCGAGATGACGGTGGGCGACTTTCGCTGGGCGCTTGTCGGTATCGGCCTGATTGCTTGCGCCGCGTTGGTTGATGCAGTACGCCTGCCGGCCAATGCTGGTGAACAGGTATTGCGTACTTAGCTGTGTTGGGTTCACGGCCACGTCATCAGGGGGACAGGTGTTGGGATCGGGATCCTTTGGGCCATTAACGACCTACAGCGAACGGACAACCGATAACGGGTCGATAGCGGTCATTCACGATCGGCAGCTTTTCGCCCCAAAGCGCACGGGCGTAAAGGGCAGCGGGCACTGAACAGGACGACGCAGATCAAGGCCGTAAGCGTTCCGCCGCCAGCGACGGCTCTTGAAGTGACCGTAGGTGTGACGGCTGTCGTGCTGCCTACCCATCCAGCATGGATGGAAAGCCAGTAGCGACTTCCGTGACTGCATAGTACGGTCCGCCTTCAACAAGCCACCCGGTTCGTTGCCTTCACCCCCCCACGGACCGGGGCTCTCATGACCTGGGAGGTCGAATGGAAGTCGCTACAACGATCAGTCAACAAGAACTGGATAACGCCTTGGTCGCGTTTGCACGCTACAAAATCGGAGAGATCAAGATCTTCGACCTGGAGCAGGCAATGCGCTTCGAAGCAGGCCAAGCCTTGTCCCAAAGCGGGCTGGTCCGGTTCTCAATTACCAAAATGGTGTCAGGACGTTATCGCATCAGCGATGAAGGGGAGAACGCCATCACAGAGGCTGGGCGGGATCGCCTTGAGGTGATCCGCGGCTGACCCTGGCTTCCAGCCTTGCGAAGGCCGCAGTCATGTTCTGCGGCCCTTTCGTGTCATATCACTTTCACCGCGCGACCAATGAACTTCACCGGCCCTGTCGGCAGACCGGTCGGCGAGCCACCGGCTTTCTCCAGCGTCAGCTCGAACAGTTGATTGGCCTCCAAGGGTGGCAAACTTTCCAGCGGAACTCGATAGGGTTCGCCCGGTTTGACCAGGCCAAGCGAAACCGGAGCACGCCATTGCTCGCCCTTGGTCCAGAACTGCAGGGCCATGCCGTCGGGGACCGTGTCCCGGCCCAGCGGCAGCAGTTCGATCATGTGGCTGTCGCTGGCCTGCACCACCCAGCCGGGGGCCTGGCTGTTCGGCGCCACCAGCACCACCAGGTATTGCGTGTTAGAGGGGGGCGTTGTCAGCAAGGTAAACGCCAGCAGCAGGCTTGCAGCCAGCCCTGCGGCGCTGAGCCCTTGCCACAGGCCGAGGCGTTGCCACCAGCGAGCCTGCGTGTGCGGTGCGGGCAGCTCGTCGAGGCTGCGCTGGATACGGCGCCACAGGCGGGGGCTTGGGGGCTGCGGGGTAGACAGCGCGGTCAGCTCCAGCAGCCGGGCCTCCCAGGCATCCACGGCGGCGCGAAGCGCGGGGTCGGTACGCAGGCGTTCGGCCGCCGCGGCATATTGCTCCGGCGACAAGGTCCCCAGCACATATTCCCCGGCGAGGCTGTCCAGTTCTTCGGCAGAATCGGGCTTCATTCCAGGCACTCCCGTAGCGCTTTGAGGCTGCGTTTGATCCAGGCCTTGACAGTGCCCAATGGCGCGCCCAATAAACCGGCTATCTCGGCGTGGCTGCAGCCGTCCACGTAGGCGTGCAGGATGCAGCGTTGCGGTGCGGGCTGCAGTTGTTCAAGGCAGCGGTAAATCTTTGCTGAGCCGGACCAGAGCTCAAGGTCATCAATCCTCCCGTGCAATGTTGACGCAGTTTCGGTGTCGGCATCGGTCAGTACAGTTTCACGGCGGGTATCACGTATCGAATTCAGCGCCAGGTGGCGGGTAATGCTGTAGATCCAGCCTCGAGCCGAGCCGCGCGCCGGGTCGTAGCTGGCAGCGCGGGTCCAGATGCGGATGATCGCATCGTGGACGATGTCTTCTGCGGTGGCGTCGTCACGTGCGATACGCCGGGCAACGCCCAGCAGGCGCGCGCTTTCGTGATCGTAGAGCGCCTGCAGGGCCCGCCGGTCACCCTGTGCACAGGCTAACAGGCAGCGGTGGAAGTCGAAGGGAGTGGCCGGCGAGTTCAACGTGTGTGGCTTCCTTGTGTAAGGCAAGTACCCCGGCCATCCAGCCGGGGGGCTTGCCATCGAGCGTAGATCATCACTCGCAGGGCGTTGGGTCAGGTGCGTGTCACTTGGCTGTCCAGAACACATAGTCAGCCTGGTACTGGACGACCTGCCTGGCACCTTTGTTCTGCGCCGTGCAGTCGACTGAAGGCGCCACACCGCCGCGGGTGGCCAGGCGCTGGATGTAGCTGACCCCCTGCATGGCGCCTTTGCCTTCGGCCGGGTTGGCCTTGACCAGTTGATAGGGGATGGCGCCTTTGTCCGCCGGTGCCACTGCCAACTGGGTGCCGGTGACTTTCGAGCCATCCTTGGCCTGCCAGGTAGCGGGTGGGCCAAAGTAGTCGCCCACCTGTTTACCGCCACGGTCATTGAGCACTGCCTTGGGGCCGACGAAAGTCCATTCGGTCTGACCGGGGGTGTTGGCCTTGTCGCGGCACTCGTAGGTGATCTCGCCGACGCCGACGGTTTCGAGCAGGACGCGATGGCCATCAGGGACTTTGACCGCTTCTGGCAGCGTGGTCTGGGCGTGGGCGGGCGGCAGCGCAAGGGCGAGGCTGCAGGCGAGCAGGCAGGCGGAGTATTTGAAGTTCATGGGCAGTGCTCCTGAAAGTCATTGGGCTGGGCAGTCAAAGGCCGCCCACTAGCAATACCCGCCAACGGGCGGACTGGATGCACTGAATGAAAAAAAATGCGTAGCGAGATGAGCCTGCATGTGCTTGCCTACCCTCTCGAACGCGCGATGAGCCTCTTTGCTATCGCAGGACTGCTTTAACGCGCGCACCCCCGACAACCCCACGAGGACACTGCAAATGAAGCGTTTGTTACTGGGCCTGTTGCTCGCCGCATCGGGCGCTGCCCACGCCGGTATTCCGCTGTTGAACGCAACATGCCCCGGCAATATCGAGGTCCATGCCGATAAAGGTGGGCCTGTCTATATCAATGGCAAGGAAGCCACGCTGAAAAAATTCAATGACAACTATTTCGAGGCCAAAGGTGGCGGGGTAACGGTATCGTTGTCGATCAACCCGGACGGCTCGCCTGACGTCTCGTATACCGGTAAGAACAAAGCCAATGGCGTATGCCAGATCAAGGACTGACTGCGCGATTGCGCTGTTTGGCTGGCGCGGTGTCAGCGGGCTGCACCTGGGCGCTGGAACGAGAATTGCTGTGACCCCTGAGACATTGATCATGCGGAGTACGCAGAGATGACTCAGGATGACCGCTATTACATGATTTTCAGCGTGGTTGCTGTGCTGGTACTGGATCTGGCGGCGACTTATGTGTTTCTCAATGCCATTCCCTGACCCCGGTTATGGGTCAGGCCTTACGCGTAATCGGGGCTAACGCAGGGTGTGAGGAAAACGCCCCGAACCCTATATAGCAAACAAACCTGATGCCCTGTTGTCGTTGAGCAGTAACATGGGCAGGACAAAAACCAAAAAAGGGCAGGCTGCTTGGCAACATTTCCCAGTTTTCGAGGGGGCTGCAGGAGCGTGTCGCGTGAAAAACTCAAGTTCGCGAGCAGGTGCAATACTGGTAATCGGGGCAGCCTCGTTGTTCGTCGCAGGCTGCGCACAAAACCCGGATGTGCGTGACAGCCACGATTATACCGCTGGCACTACCGTGAAAAGCCCACCCGCCTATCTGGGCTGCGTCAAAGGCGAGCTACAAGGGAATGTGAAAACCTATGAAGTCGAGGGTGATAACGCGGTCAGGCTTTTCGTCGAAAGCACTGACCCCGACAAGGCAGAGGGTCTTGTAGAGTTGCGGGGCACGGGAAGCGAGCGCCACTTCACGGCCTATCAACGTGATGCCTGGTACGACCATGGCAGGTTGCTGGATGCTGCACTGATGTGTTCAAAAGCGTAATCATCCAACCCAACACCAATAGCCCGCCGTCGAGAGCGGGCTTTTTGTCTGCCGATCGCCTGCCCGGCAACGTTCAAAAAGGGCGGGTGGAGCCGGTATGGCCTGAGCAGCGTTGCTTTGCATTTGCCGGCCCCGCCCGTAATAATCGTTGTATTTGGATGGAGAGTCGCAGGTGGAAGCAAGAAGCGTAGTCGCCGAAATGTTCATTGGGATGCCGACGCATTTCTGGGTTTTGCCTGTTGCCGGCCTGGTTGCCTACTACGGGCTGAAGTGGTCCGCCAGATCCAGTAATCGTGCCACCCTGCTACAAGCCTCGACATACCTGTTACTGCTGGCACTGGCAGTGCTGCCCAACGGCTTTTATGCACTGTTTCCTCCTGCGCCCGAGCCAGATGTGCTGTTGAATCAAACGCCGTTGCCCAACTATGCAGGGCGCTTCTACCTGGATGCGTTCTATGTCTTCAGTGGCTGGGCGCTGAGCAAAGTGGTCAAGTTGAAGTTCAGCTGAGTCGCAGCTCGCTACCTGATGCGCTGACGGGATCAGTAATTGCATACCCCATTGAAACCAGCGCATCTGGGGGAAACGGCAATGCTCTCTGAAGATCTGTACATCATGTTCCTGGTTGTCGGCAGTGTGTTGGCCCTGGATATAGCAGCCATCGTGTTGTACAGGGGAGCCAAGCCCTGACCCCGGGTTTGGCTCGCAATGGCGCCGGAGTGTCCTCAGGGCTTCAGCTTTTCTCCTGTACCTGCAGCACCGACCCCTTGTCGTCAGTTGCCAGCAATCCGCCGGCGTCGGTGTCGTCTGATTGTCGCTCGGCAAGGGGTACGTCCGGCGAGCGAAAGATACTATGGCCCTGTTCACCGGTTTTAAGGGTGACGAGTTTGCCGTTTTGATAGAAGAACTGAGTGTGGTTGGCGTTCGTTTGCATGGTATGAAGCCCCTGCCGAGTCATGGTGTGATGTGCCATGGGTAGTTTCACTGTTGCAGCGTGACCCTGCTACTGGCAGAAATATCAGGTGCGCTGAACGGATCCCGCTTTGGCGTCGTCCTGCAGCAAGACTTTGGTTGATTAGTAACGCGGCGTCACGCCCGTTAGAATGCAGCGTATCCATAACGGTCGATTGCAAATGCCTGACATTCGTATTTTTATCGCCACTGTGTTGGTTGCCAGCCTCGCCGGTTGCGCTACCCCCGGCAAACCCACTGCCAGCAAACTGACCCAAAAATCGCCGCAGCAGTACGCCGCCTGTGTCCTGCCAAAATGGCAGGCGCTGGCCCCACAGGCCACGCAGAAGTCGATAGCCCATGGCTACCGGCTCACGGCGCCAAGCGCCGTGGCAAGCGACGATGTGCTTGATGTGGTTGACGCTCACGAGGGCAGCCGCGCGACCTTCTACAAGGGCAGCTTTCTGTCTGGCGACAAATTACGCCAGGCTGCCAAGCAATGCCTGGATTGAACCCGTGCCCCGAGCGGGTTGAGCCGCCCCGATCTCCTGCAGTTACCCCAACTCATCCCGCTTGTTCAAATGCTCGCATTTCACCTGCGCCTCCGTGCGGCTCGGATAGCTCGGCTTGAGCCGCTCCTTTGCCTGATTGTCATAAATGTCGAACCCTCCACACACGGTAGCGGCGTAGTAGCGGCTGCCAACGCGGAACGATTCCTTTTCGATCGGCACAGCGGGAACGATAACGAATCTTGGTTGCATTTTTCGTGCCTCCCCAGGCAGAGATTTAAGTATTAGTCTCGCAAGAGGTAACCATCAAGCAGCCTCATGAATTAAGGCGCTGGTCCGAACACCGGTGCGTCGACACCTGCTGTCATCAAATGAAAACCCGCTGTCGTCCGATGCGAAGCACCCCGCAAGCCAAGGGCATACAGTCCAATCACCCAACACTGACGCCTGACGTCCAGATCGATGATTGGAGAGACAAGCATGTCCAAAGTGGTACGTTTCCATCAGACCGGTGGCCCCGAGGTATTGCGCTACGAGGACGCCGAGGTTGGCGAGCCCGGCCCCGGGCAGGTTCGTTTGCGCCAGGTGGCGGTGGGCCTGAACTATGCCGACACCTACTTTCGCAACGGCACTTACCCGATCGCGCTGCCCAATGGCATCGGCGTCGAAGCTGCCGGGGTGGTGGAGGCGGTGGGCGAAGGCGTGACCCAGGTGGTGGTCGGTGACCGGGTCACCTATACCGGTTTCCTCAATACCCTGGGAGCCTATTGCACCGAGCGCCTGATCCCCGCTGCGGCGCTGATCAAGCTGCCGGAAACCATTGCCTTCGAGACTGCTGCCGCCATGACCATGCGCGGCCTGACCTCGGCCTACCTGTTACGCCGGCTCTATGACTTCAAACCCGGAGACAGCGTGCTTCTGCATGCGGCTGCTGGCGGGGTGGGCCTGATTGTCGCGCAGTGGGCGCGGCTGCTTGGGCTGAACGTGATCGGCACAGTATCCACCGAGGCCAAGGCCGAGGTAGCCCGCGCCCATGGCTGCAACCACATCATCAACTACAGCGTCGAAGACGTCGCCAGCCGCGTGCGCGAACTGACCGACGGGGTAGGGGTGAACGTCGTGTTCGACAGTGTCGGCAAGACCACCTTCACCGGCTCGCTCGATTCGCTCAAGCGCCGCGGGCTGATGGTTTGCGTCGGCACGGCGTCGGGCACCATCCCGCCGTTCGACCCTCAGTTGCTGGCAATCAAGGGTTCGCTGCAGCTTACCCGCCCGGCACTGGCCGACTTCATCGCCGATCCGGCAGAAAAGGCTGACCTGGCCGGCGAATTGTTCGACCACGTCAGCAGCGGGCGCATTCGTATCGAAATCAATCAGCACTACGCCCTGCAGGACGCGGTACAGGCCCACCGTGACCTGGAAGCCCGCAAAACCACGGGCTCGTCGATCTTCGTCATCTGAAGAGGGCAACAGCATGCACATTGAACAACTGACCTGCGCGATCGGTGCCGAGGTGAGTGGCGTCAACCTGGCCGATGCGATTCACGATGACGAACTGTTCGCCCAGTTGCGCCAGCAGTTGCTCCAGCACCGTGTGCTGTTCCTGCGCGACCAGCACTTCAGCCGTGCCGAGCACGTGGCCTTCGCCCGTCGCTTCGGCGAGCTGGAGGACCACCCGGTGGCCGGGAGCGACCCGGAGCACCCGGGGCTGGTGCAGATCTACAAGCGCCCGGACCAGCCCAACGACCGCTATGAAAATGCCTGGCACACCGATGCCACCTGGCGTGAGGCTCCGCCCATGGGGTGTGTGCTGCGCTGTGTGGAATGCCCGCCGGTAGGCGGCGACACCTTGTGGGCGAACATGGTGCTGGCCTATGAGAACCTGCCAAACGATGTAAAGGCCAGAATCGAAGACCTGCGCGCCCGCCACAGCATCGAGGCCAGCTTCGGCGCTGCAATGCCGCTGGACAAACGGCTGGCACTCAAGGCGCAGTTCCCCGATGCCGAGCACCCGGTCGTACGCACCCACCCGGAAACGGGGGAGCAGGTGCTGTTCGTCAACGCCTTCACCACCCACTTCAGCAACTACCACACCCCGCAGCGGGTGCGTTTCGGCCAGGATGCAAACCCGGGCGCCGGCGACCTGCTGCGTTACCTGATCAGCCAGGCCTACCTGCCCGAATACCAGGTGCGCTGGCGCTGGAAGCCAAACAGCGTGGCGATTTGGGACAACCGCAGCACCCAGCATTACGCCGTCATGGACTACCCGCCATGCCATCGCAAGATGGAGCGTGCCGGGATCAAGGGCAGCCGCACGTTCTAAGCCTGCCGCCGTCCCTGGCGGTAACCGCACAATAACAATAGCGAGGACTACAGCATGCAATTCTTCGACGATTCGTTGCACCCGGAAAACATGGACAAGGTGGTCATCACCGTCGCCCCTTATGGCCCGGAGTGGATGCCCGAAGACTTCCCTGAAGACATTCCGCTGACCATGGACGAGCAGGTGCAGAAGGCCGTCGACTGCTACGAGGCAGGCGCCACCGTGCTGCACTTGCATGTGCGTGAGCTGGACGGCAAAGGCTCCAAGCGCCTGTCCAAGTTCAACGAGCTGATCGCCGGGGTACGTGAAGCTGTGCCGGAGATGATCATTCAAGTTGGCGGTTCGATTTCCTTCGCCCCGGAAGGTGAAGGCGAGGCGGCCAAATGGCTGTCGGATGACACCCGGCACATGCTTGCCGAGCTGACGCCGCGCCCCGATCAGGTGACCGTGGCCATCAACACCACGCAGATGAACATCATGGAGTTGCTGTACCCCGAGTACCTTGAAGGCACCTCGCTGGCCAGCCCCGCAATCCATGCTGCCTACAGCGAAATGACCGTGCCGGCCGGCCCGGCCTGGGTCCGCGAGCACTTGCGTCGCCTGCAGGCCAGCCATATCCAGCCGCATTTCCAGCTGACCGGCATGCATGCCCTGGAAACCCTCGAACGCCTCGTGCGCCGGGGTGACTACATGGGGCCGCTGAATTTGACCTGGATCGGCATTGGCGGCGGTTTCGACGGCCCTAACCCGTTCAACTTCTTCAACTTCATCCACCGCGCCCCGGACGGCTGCACCCTGACTGCCGAATCGTTGCTCAAGAACGTGCTGCCGTTCAACACCATGGCGCTGGCCATGGGCCTGCACCCGCGCTGCGGCAATGAAGACACCCTCATCGACCAGCACGGCAAACGCTTCACCTCGGTGCAGCAGATCCAGCAGACCGTGCGCGTGGCCCATGAGCTGGGGCGCGAGATTGCCAGCGGCAAGGAGGCCCGCGCCATTTACCGCATCGGGCAGCAGTACGACAGCATCGAGCAGACGCTGAAAGCCAATGGCATGGCGCCGAACCGCCAGGCGGGTGAGAAGGGCGTGCCGCAGCGCACTTGATGCGGTTATGGCAGGCCCGGTCTCTTCGCGGGCGTACCTGCGAAGAGGCCACAAAAAGCAACGTGAGTTCTGGCGGTTACCCATAACAACAAAAACAACACCCACGCTTCACACCCAAGGAGGCAACATGGCCACCTATCTCGTCAGCGCCGAAGACTCCGGCACCGACACTGCCAACAGCATCCCCCGGCGCTATGCCTGGGTCGTCTTCGCCTTGACCTTCGGCCTGTTGATCTCCGACTACATGTCGCGCCAGGTGCTCAATGCGGTGTTTCCGCTGCTCAAGGGTGAATGGGCATTGACCGACAGCCAGTTGGGCTTGCTCAGCGGCATCGTCGCGCTGATGGTCGGCCTGCTGACCTTCCCGTTGTCGCTGCTGGCCGACCGTTTCGGCAGGGTACGCAGCCTGGTGCTGATGGCCGTGCTGTGGAGCCTGGCCACGCTCGGCTGTGCCCTGGCGGAAAACTACCCGCAAATGTTCATTGCGCGCTTTCTGGTCGGGGTCGGCGAGGCCGCCTATGGCAGTGTCGGCATTGCCGTGGTGGTCGCGGTATTCCCCCGCGACATGCGGTCGACGCTGGCCGGGGCGTTCATGGCGGGCGGCATGTTCGGCTCGGTGCTGGGCATGGCCTTGGGCGGGGTGTTGGCTCAGCACCTGGGCTGGCGCTGGGCATTTGCCGGCATGGCATTGTTCGGCCTGGTGCTGGCGATGCTCTACCCCCTCATCGTCAAAGAGGGGCGCATTGCGCCCAAGTGCGCGCAGCAGGCGCTGGACAAGGCCAGCCACCCGCTGCGCACCCTGTATAGCAGCCGTTCGGTCATCGCCGCCTATGTCGGCAGTGGCCTGCAGTTGTTTGTCGGCGGCACCCTGATCGTGTGGATGCCCAGTTACCTGAACCGCTATTACGCCATGGGCACCGACCGCGCGGGGGCGATCGCCGCCGTCATCGTGCTGTGCAGTGGTATCGGCATGATTCTCTGCGCCATGCTCTGCGATCGCCTTGGGCGGCAGCGCCCGGACCGCAAGATCAGCCTGGCCATCGGCTATTGCCTGGGCAGTTGCGCGCTGCTGAGCATAGCCTTTGCGTTGCCTGCCGGTACCGCACAACTGGTGCTGATCTGCCTGGGCATGATGATCGCCGCCGGCACCAATGGCCCGTCCAGTGCCATGGTCGCCAACCTGACCCACGCCGCTGTGCATGGCACGGCATTCGCCACCCTGACCTTGGCCAACAACCTGCTGGGCCTGGCCACCGGGCCGCTGATCACCGGTCGGGTGTCTGACCTGATCGGGCTTCAGGCGGCGCTGCAGTGGGTGCCACTGATAAGCATTGCAGCGGCGGCTGTGTTCTGGGTTGCCAAACGTCACTACCACCGCGACATGGATCGTCTGCGCTGCAGGAGTTGAAACCGTGAAACAGCAATTGTCCGTCGAAGTGTTCTTCGATTTCGTCTGCCCCTGGTGCCTGATTGGCCAGCGGCACTTGCAAGCTGCGCTGTTGCTGTTGCAGCGTGAGCAGCCACACGTGCAAGTGCAGGTTCACAGGCAGGGCGTGCAGTTGCTGCCGGGGTTGCCAGCCAATGGGGTACCCTTCAAGCAGTTCTACCTTCAACGCCTGGGCAGCGAGCAGGCAGTGCGCGAGCGCCAGGCTCAGGTGCGCGCCGCTGCCCGTGTGGTGGGCGAGGACATCGACTTCTCGCGCATCTGCCGCATGCCAAACACCGGCAACGCCCACCGGTTGATGCAGCGGGCCGGCAGTCTGCTTGGCGCGTCGCGACAGCAAGCGTTGCTGGAGCGGCTGTTCATTGCCTATTTCCACCAAGGCCGCGACCTCGGTGATAGCCGCACGTTGCTCGGCATCGCCGAGAGTTGCGGGCTAAAGGCCGCGCAGGTAATCGATTGTCTGCGTGATGATGGCAGCCCGTTCCTCGACGGTGCAGGGCGTGCAGGCAGTGCCGTGCCACGTTATCGCTTCAACCTGGGCCCTCTGATTGCCGGGGTGCGTCCAGCCGAGGCGCTGTTTGCGGCGATGACCGACGCCTTGTCAGAGGGGGTGCAGGCATGAGCCTGCGTATCGCCCTGAACCCCAGCCAACTGCCGGAGCGCAATGGCCGGGTGCTGCTGGCTTGCGAGGGCCGCAGCGTAGCGTTGTTCAATGTCGCCGGTGCGCTCTATGCCATCGACGATAGCTGCCCGCACCAAGGGGCGTCGCTGTGTGGTGGGCGCCTGGAAGGGCGGGTGATCCAGTGCTGTGCCCACGGCCTGCGCTTCGACCTGGCCAGCGGCTACCTGGTCAATTCCAAGGCGTTGAAAGTTACCTGCTACCCGGTGCAGCAGGAGGGTGATGCGGTATTCATCACCCTCGATAGTGACGGGTTTGGGGAGAAGGGCTGACACTGCTTGCCCGCCAGCTGGCCGGCGGCATGCCGTACTGGGCGATGAACCAGCGGGTGAACGAACTGGGCATCGAGTAGCCGAGCATATCGGCAATGCGACCCAGCGAATAGCTGGGGTTCTCCAGGTAGCGCATCACCAGGTCACGTCGCACGCTGTTGATCAGGTCCTTGAAGGTCAACCCGCTTTCCTCCAGCCGCCGCTGCAGCGTGCGTACGTTCATGCCCTGGGTTTGCGCCACTTGCTCGAGGGTGGCCCGCCCCATGGGCAGCAGCAGGTAGATGGTCTTGCGCAACTCCAGCTCCAGCGATGGTTCGCTGCCTGCTGGCAGCGTGTCCAGGTAGCGCCGCGCCAGGCGGGCCATGGCTTCGTTGGCTTGCGGGCTGGCACTGTCGAGGTCGGCGGCAGGGCAGACGATGCCGTTGAACTCGCTGCCAAACACCAGCGTGCAGCCGAAAATGCGCCGGTGAATGGCGGGGTCGGCGGGGGCCGCATGGGTGAAATTGGCGCTGATCGGGTGCCAGTGCGTGCCTAGCAGCGCCGCGCACAAGCGCATCATCACGCCGATAGCCAGCTCGGTGGCCTGGCGGCTACAGGGCGCGCGCTCGCTGATCACCTCTTCGCGAATGACCACGGTCTTGCCAGCTTCTTCGATATGAATGGCCAGCGCGTCATTGAGCAGATGGCGGTACTGCACGATCACCTGCAGCGCATCGCGCAGGTTGCGTTGGTGGCTGAGCAGCAGGCTGATTTCGCCGAAGTCCGACAACTGGCGCAGTTCGGCCATGCGCAAGCCGAAGCTTTCGCATTGGCTGGCGCTGGCGGAAGCTTCCAGCAGGTTGATCACGCTGGCCACCGGGATACGCCGGTTGGGGTCGTCAAGCAACGCCGCGCTGAGGCCCACCTGTGCCAGCAGTTTGTGGGGGTTCAGACCCAGGTGGCGAGACACCTCCAGGTAGTTGGTCAAGCTGGCGGCGCGGACGAGGGCAGGCATTTTTTATTGTTATCCCTATTGTTCAGGCAACCTGGCGCTTTCAGGCAGCAGCACTAGGCTGTTGCTACAAAAAGCACTTGGCTTGCAGGTGCACGGGTTTTATAGCCTGCGTGTCATCAATTGAAAAGCAAAGCCCTGTTCGAGCCATTGTCATCAAATGAAAAGTACCTGACGCCCAATGTGAAGCACCCGGGGGGAGGGCTGTTTACTGTGAACCTCAACAGCTACACCGCACACGAGGTTCACCGTGGAAAAACTGCAAACCACTGCCACCGTGTTGATCGTCCCTGGCCTGCGCGACCACGTTGCCGATCATTGGCAGACGCTGCTTGCCAGCCGCCTGACGAAGGTGCGCAGCGTACCGCCGCTGAAGGTTGACGGCCTTTGCTGCAACGCCCGGGTAGAGGTGATCCAGCGCGAACTGGAGCAGATCGACGGCCAGGTGCTGCTGGTGGCGCACAGTGCCGGCGTACTGATGGTCGCCCACTGGGCCGCACGTTACGGGTGGCCGATCAAGGGGGCTTTGCTGGCTGCACCGCCAGACCTCAACGCGCAATGGCCGGCGCACTACCCAAGCCCAGCCAGCCTGGCTGCTCAGGGCTGGTCGCCGTTGCCAACCACGGCGCTGCCGTTCCCGAGCATTGTCGCGGCCAGCAGCAATGACTACCTGGCCAGCTACGCCGCCGTTAGCGAACTTGCCCACCGTTGGGGCAGTGAACTGGTCAACCTGGGTGCCGTCGGCCATCTCAACCCGGCTTCCGGTTTCGGCCCTTGGCCGTTGGCCGAGGCCCTGATCCGCCGTCTGGACGCCGAAACCCTGTAGTAACGCATGGACGCCCCAGCCACGCCCGCAACAGACGGGCGGCGTAAAAAACAATAACAATACGTGGAGCCATCGTAATGCCAGAACACCGCATTCACCCTGCCGTGAAGCCACAGCGCTGCCTGCTCGCCTGCGCCGTCGCCCTGCTCACGCTGCCCGCCGCCCAGGCCGTCGAAGTCCAGACCGGCAATGAAGACTGGGCCGTGCGCTTGGACAATACCGTCAAATACAATTATGGCGTGCGCACGGAAAGCGCCGACAAGCGCATGCTGGGCACGCCCAACAGCAACGACGGTGACTACAACTTCCGCAAGGCCGGCACCAACATCACCAACCGGGTCGACCTGCTGACCGAGCTGGATGTGGTGTATCAGGGCAATACCGGTTTTCGCGTCAGCGCTGCCAGCTGGTACGACAAGGCCTACGACAACACCGGTTCCAACAGCAACCCGTTCGTCAATGGCAACGGTGATCAGTCGGGCATCAGCCCCAGCCTCAATGGCCTGCCGGGTACTGGCATACCCCTGGGCAGCCCGCACCTGAGCAACTACGCCCAGCGATACTACAGCGGCCCATCGGGCGAAGTGCTGGATGCGTTCGTATTCATGAGCCGTGACGTGGGCGAAGCGTCGCAGGTCAGTGCCAAGCTGGGCCAGCACAACCTGTTCTGGGGGGAAACCCTGCTCAACCCCGTGCATTCGCTGAGCTATGGCCAGTCCGGCCTGGACCTGGCCAAGCTGGCGGCCTCGCCAGGCACCGAGGCCAAGGAGCTGTTCGTCCCTCGCAACCAGCTGTCGACCTCGTTCCTGGTCAACTCCGAACTCACCTTGGGGGCGCAGTACTTCTTCGACTGGGATGCTGCCCGCTTGCCCGAAGCGGGTACCTACTATGGCGGCGCCGATGTGGTAGGCGAGGGCGCGCAGAGCTTCCTGCTCGGCCACACCGGCACCCCGGGCTTGATCCCGGTGCGCGGAGCGCTGACCACTCTCCATCGCGGTCATGACCTGACACCCGGCAAGAGCGGCGACTGGGGCATCATGGCCAGGTGGTCGCCGCAATGGCTGGGCGGCACCCTCGGTTTCTACTACCGCAAGACGTCCGAGATTCTGCCCCAGGCCTGGCTTGATGCGCGCGGCATGACCGTGGCCAGTGGCCCTTTCGGCAACCCCCCGGGCAGCCGCCAAGGGGCGGTCGGTAACCTGTACAACTCGCTGCAAAGCACCACTTACCAGTTCGCCTACGCTGACAACATCGACATCTATGGCCTGAGCCTGTCCAAGGATGTGGCCGGCATCAGCGTCGGCAGCGACCTCAACATCCGCCACAACATGCCGCTGGCGAGTATCCCGGCAATCGTCAGTGCCCCCGGCCAAGGTGGCCTGGGTGGGGGCTTCGGTTTACTGCCGGCGCGCCTGCCCAGCAGCGGGGTGGTCTACGACGTGCCCAAGGATGGTGACAGCCTGAGCGCCACTGGCGACACCCTGCATTTCACCGTCAACGGCCTGATGACGATGGGTGACACGCCGCTGTTCGACTCGGCAACCCTGCTGGGTGAGCTGTTCTACAGCAACCTGCTCAAGCTCGATGGCCACAACGAGGCTTTGTACAAAGGCAAGGGCAGCTACCGCGGCATCGACAAGGCGACCCGCGACAACTGGGGTATCGCCGTCAACTTCACCCCCACCTGGTACCAGGTGTTGCCGGGCATGGACCTGAGCATGCCGTTGTCGGTCAACGTCGGCCTGGACGGTGTATCGCCGGTGCAAGGCGGCGGCGCCGAAAACACCGGCAATTACGCGGTGGGCTTGAGCGCTGCGATCTACAACCAGTACTTCGTCGACCTCAAGTACGTCGACAGCTTCGGTGAGACCAAGGGCTGCAAGGACGGCCAGACCGACGGCAGCACCCCCAATGCCCTGGACGGCGAACAGAATTACACCTGCTACGGCGGCGGCTACGCCTCCTTCTCCGGCGGTGGCGCCACCACCGAAGACCGTGGCGCGCTGTACCTGACCGTCAAGACGACCTTCTGAGCCCTGTTTCCTACCGCCTACACAGGAAGACAACCATCATGACCTTCGTACGTACCCTGCTGGCCTCGTGCCTGTCGCTGACCGCGCTCAACGCTGCCCAGGCTGCCGTTTCCCCTGACCAGGCTGCACACCTGGGCACCAACCTGACCACCCTCGGCGCCGAAAAGGCCGGCAATGCCGACGGCTCCATCCCGGCCTACCAAGGCGGCCTGCTTACCCCGCCGGCCAGCTATCAGAGCGGTGCCAGCATGCGACCCGACCCGTTTGCCAGCGAGAAGCCGTTGCTGGTCATCGATGGCAGGAATGCCGATCAGTACAAGGGGCAACTGACCGCCACTACCCTCGAACTGCTCAAGCGCTACCCCAGCTACCACGTTGACGTGTACCCGACGCACCGCAGCGTTGCGCTGCCGCAGGCGGTGCTGGACAACACCCGCAAGAACGCCACCGGCGCCAGAAGCCAGGAGGGCGGCACTGCCGTGGACAATGTGCTGCCGGGCATTCCGTTCCCCATTCCGCAGAACGGCGCCGAGGCCATGTGGAACTTCCTGCTGCGCTACCAGGGCGTGAGCATGACCGCCAAGTACGACTCCTGGAACGTCGATGCTGCCGGCAAACCGTCCTTGTCGACCACCGGCCAGGCGCACATCAGTTACCCGATCTACGAGGACATGACCAAGCCGATCGGCGCCAAGGACACCTATTACCAGATGAAACTGGTGTACACCGGGCCCGCACGCCGTGCCGGTGAAGCAATGATGCTGCGCGACGCTGCCAACCCGCTGGTGCAGCCGCGCAGCGCCTGGCAGTACCTGCCGGGCCAGCGCCGGGTCAAGCTGGCGCCTAACCTGGCCTACGACACGCCCAACCCGGGCACCTCCGGCTCTGGCACCTACGATGACGTGTTCGTCTTCAACGGCGCCCTGGACCGCTACGACTGGACCCTGGTCGGCAAGCAGGAGATGTATGTGCCTTACAACACCTACCAGCTGACCTACAACACCGATGTCAAGCAGTTGATCACCCCCAACCACTTGGCGCCGCAGTTTGTACGTTGGGAAAAACACCGCGTGTGGGTGGTGGAAGGCAAGCTCAAGGACGGCGCGCGTCACATCTACCACAAGCGCCGCTTCTACCTCGATGAGGACAGCTGGATCGCGTTGGCCTCGGACCAGTACGACGCCCGTGGCCAGCTGTACCGGGGTTCGTTCGCCTTCCTCACCCAGAGCTATGACAAGCAGACCCCGGACGCCACGCCGTTCATGATCTACGACCTCATCGGCGGCACCTACAACCTCAACGGCGTGGTCGGTGCCTACGGCGGCATCCGTTACATCGACCCGTTGTCGAAAACCCAATGGTCGCCCGATTCGCTGGCCGGCAACGGCATTCGCTGAACGCACGGAGCAGAGGTTCCAATGTCTGTCTTCAAACGATGCAGCGTGGTGATGCTGGCCCTGGTTGCGCTGCAGGGTGCAGCCTTGGCTGCGCCATTCACCGATGTGCTGGATGTGCCCGCCATGCCCAGCGCCCTTGCCAGCAGCAGCGCCCTGCGTGATGTGACCTTGGCCGGGCAGCGCCTGGTCGCGGTCGGCCCGCGCGGGCACATTCTGTATTCCGATGACCACGGCGGGCACTGGCAGCAAGCCCAGGTGCCGGTCAGCGCCGACCTGAATGCGGTGAGCTTCGCCACGCCCGAACTGGGCTGGGCGGTGGGCCACGACGGCGTGGTCCTGCACAGCCGTGACGGTGGCATGCACTGGCAAAAACAGCTGGACGGCCGGGTACTGGCCGAACAGCTGCCAGGCGCGGACACCGACAATGCCTTGCTCGACGTGTGGTTCGGCGATGCCCGCACGGGCTACGCGGTGGGGGTGTTCAACCTGCTGCTTCGCACCACGGATGGCGGCAAGCACTGGCAGCCGTGGCTCGACCACAGCGACAACCCGCAAGGCCTGCACCTGACCAGCCTGGCCGCGGTGGGCGACGAGTTGTTCATCACGGGCGAGCAGGGCCTGTTGCTGAAGTGGGACGGCAAGCGCTTCGCTCGCGTTGGCACACCCTACGCCGGCACCCTGTTCGGTGCTGTCGGCAAGCCCGGCGTGCTGCTGATATACGGCCTGCGCGGCCACGCCTACCGCAGTACCGATGGCGGCCAGCAGTGGCAACTGATCGACACCGGGATCAACGCCAGCCTCACCGCCGCCGGTATCGACCGTGACGGGCAATTCTGGCTTGCCAGCCAGGCCGGTGACCTGCTGCTCAGCCGCGATGACGGCGCCAGCTTCAGCCCTGTACCCCACAGCCCCCGCAGCCCAGTCACCGCACTCGTCAGCGATGCCGGTAACGGCCTGGTGCTGGTGGGCGAGCGTGGCGTGCGCAACCAGGCCGGTAACCCCACGCAGCACCCCTGACAAGAGAAGACCCTGATGGCCGCTACCCGCCAAGATACGCTTCCGGTAATCCGCAACCTCGCCGATTTCGACCCACGCTCAGGCAATTGCCTCGAACGCCTGGTGTTCAACCATCGCTGGCCATTTCTGCTGTGCATGCTGCTGGCAACGTTGGTGCTGGGCTTCATGGCGGCGACGCGCCTGGAGCTGCGCCCCAGCTTTGACAAGATGCTGCCGCAGAGCCACCCCTACATACAGAACTACCTGGAAAACCGCGCTTCGCTGCGCGGATTGGGCAATGCGGTCCGGGTGGTGGTAGAGAACACCCACGGCGATATCTTCGACCCGGGTTACCTGCAGACGCTGCGCCATATCAACGACGAACTGTTCCTCAGCCAAGGCGTGGACCGGGCATGGGTGAAGTCCTTGTGGAGCCCGGCGGTGCGATGGACCGAGGTAACCGAGGAGGGTTTCCAGGGCGGCCCGGTCATGCCTGACGGGTATCAAGGCGCAGCCGGTGATATCGAACAGCTAAGGCAGAACATCGAGCGTGCCAACATCGTCGGCAGCCTGGTAGCGCGCGACTTCAAGTCGAGCATGCTGGTGGTGCCGCTGCTGGACCAGGACTCAGCCACCGGCACAGGCCTGGACTACCATGCCTTTTCGCAAAAGCTCGAACAGTTGCGCAGTCAGTACCAGGCCAGCGGCCAGTACCGCATTCATGTGATCGGCTTCGCCAAGCTGATGGGCGACCTGATCGACGGCCTGATCCAGGTGATGGCGTTCTTTGCGCTGGCTGTGCTGACCAGCCTGGTGATCATCTACTGCTACACCCGCTGTGTACGCAGCACCTTGCTGGTGGTGGTGTGTTCGCTGACTGCAGTGGTATGGCAGCTGGGTATCGTTGCCTGGCTGGGCTATGCCATCGACCCGTATTCGATCCTGGTGCCGTTCCTGATCTTTGCCATCGGCGTGTCGCACGCGGCGCAGAAGATGAACGGCATCCTTCAGGACATAGGCCGCGGTACGCACCGGCAGATTGCCGCCCGCTACACCTTCCGCCGCCTGTTCGTGGCCGGGGTCACCGCACTGCTGGCCGATGCCGTGGGCTTTGCGGTGCTGATGCTGATCGATATTCCGGTGATCCAGGACCTGGCAATCACCGCCAGCATTGGTGTGGCGGTGCTGATTTTTACCTCGTTGCTGTTGATGCCGGTGGCACTGTCCTATGTCGGTGTGGGCCGTAAGGCGGCCGAGCGAGCGCTACGTATCGATGCCCGCGCGGATCAGCACCGTGGCTTCGGCCGGCTGTGGGCCCTGCTTGACCGATTCACCGAACGCAAGTGGGCCAGCGCTGCATTGCTGGCTGCCCTGGTGCTGGCCGCCCTTGGCACCTGGGGTAGCCTCCAGCTGAAAATCGGTGACCTCGACAGTGGCGCCCCCGAGCTGCGTGCGGACTCGCGCTACAACCTCGACAACGCTTACATCACCCAGCATTACGCACTGTCCAGCGATACCTTCGCGGTCATGGTCAAGACGGCCCCCGAAGGCTGCCTGCAATACCAGACATTGATCCTCGCCGACCGCCTGGCCTGGGAGCTG
Source organism: Pseudomonas sp. USTB-Z (assembly GCF_019691255.1). NCBI lineage: Bacteria > Pseudomonadati > Pseudomonadota > Gammaproteobacteria > Pseudomonadales > Pseudomonadaceae > Pseudomonas > Pseudomonas sp. USTB-Z. The sequence goes on along the minus strand of NZ_JAECZP010000002.1, from coordinate 88,156 downwards.
CAGCAACTGCCGGGTGTGCAGACCACCGTGTCGCTGGCAAACGCGGTGCGCCAGATCACTGCGGGTACCTACGAAGGCAACGCGCGCCTGAACAGCCTGCAGCGCAACCAGGACGTGCTCAACTACGCCGCCCAGCAAGCCTCGGTCAACGCCCCGGAGCTGTTCAACAACGACTGTTCGCTGATGCCGGTGATCGCCTACCTCAAGGACCACCGCGCCGACACGCTGGCCCAGGTGGCTGTAGCGGCTGAGCGTTTCGCCCAGGCCAACAGCAATGCTGACCACCAATTCCTGCTGGCCGCCGGCAGTGCCGGCATCGAGGCTGCCACCAACGAGGTGGTGCGCGAGGCCAACCACCGCATGCTGTTGCTGGTGTACCTGGCGGTGACCCTGTTTTGCCTGGTCACCTTCCGCAGCTGGCGAGCGACGCTGGTGGCAATCCTGCCGCTGATGCTTACCTCGGTGCTGTGCGAGGCGTTGATGGTGGCCATGGGCATCGGCGTCAAGGTGGCCACCTTGCCGGTGATCGCCCTGGGGGTGGGCATTGGCGTGGACTACGCGCTGTACCTGCTCAGCGTGCAGTTGCACTACCAGCGCGCCGGCCTGAGCCTGGCCCACGCCTACCAGAAAGCCCTGGCCTTCACCGGTCGGGTGGTGGGGCTGGTCGGTATCACCTTGGCCGCTGGCGTAGCCGGCTGGGCCTGGTCGCCAATCAAGTTCCAGGCCGACATGGGCCTGCTGCTGACCTTCATGTTCCTGTGGAACATGCTCGGCGCGCTGGTGCTGATACCCGCGCTGTCGTACTTCCTCCTGCGCGGCCAGGGCGCCCCGGCAGCTGCCGATGCCCAGGCGCCGGCGCTTTCGCAAACCCAAGCAACCGAGTGCTCGCCTCATGTCTGATTACCTTGCGCCACTGCGCGACATGGATTTTCTGTTCAACGAAGTGTTCGACATCCCCACCTGGTGGGCGCAAACGCCCGAACTGGCCGAGGTGGTCGATGGTGACACTGCCCGGGCCATCCTCGAGCAGGCTGGCAAGCTGATTGCCGAGCGAGTGGCGCCGCTCAACCGCAGTGGCGACGAGCAGGGCTGCCGCTGGGAGGCTGCCCAGGTACGCACGCCTGACGGCTTCGCCGATGCCTACCGGGCATTTGCCGCTGACGGCTGGGTCGGTGTGGCCGGCGACCCGGCCTACGGCGGCATGGGCATGCCGAAGGTGATCGGCGCTCAACTCGAAGAGATGCTCAATGCCGCCAACCTGTCGTTTGGCCTGTACCCGATGCTGACCGCCGGGGCCTGCCTGGCACTGCTCAACCATGCCAGTGAGGCTTTGCAGGCGCTGTACCTGCCACCCATGTACCAAGGGCGTTGGGCCGGTTCGATGTGCCTGACCGAGCCCCACGCCGGCACCGACCTGGGCCTGATCCGCACCCGGGCACAACCCCTCGCCGACGGCGGCTACCGCATCAGCGGCACCAAGGTCTTCATTACTGGCGGCGAGCAGGACCTGACCGAGAACATCATCCACCTGGTGCTGGCGCGGTTACCGGATGCACCTGCCGGCCCCAAAGGCATCTCGCTGTTCCTGGTGCCCAAGGTGCTGGTCGACGTCGACGGCGTGCTTGGCGAGGCCAATGCAGTGAGCTGCGGCTCGATCGAGCACAAGATGGGCATCAAGGCCTCGGCCACCTGCGTGATGAACTTCGACGGCGCCATCGGCTACTTGGTCGGCGAGCCGAACAAGGGCCTCAATGCCATGTTCACCATGATGAACTACGAGCGCCTGGGCGTGGGTATCCAGGGGCTGGCGCTGGGCGAGCGGTCTTATCAGGGGGCCATTGCTTATGCCCGTGATCGTCTTCAAGGCCGCGCGCCGTCGGGTGTCGAAGCGCCGTCGCAGTCTGCCGACCCGATCATCGTCCACCCGGACGTACGCCGCATGCTGCTGACCATGAAAGCGCTGAACGAAGGCGGGCGGGCATTTTCCACCTACGTGGCGTTGCAGTTGGACCTGGCCAAATACAGCGACGACCCGGCTACACGCGCCAATGCCGAGGCCAAGGTGGCGTTGCTTACGCCGGTAGCCAAAGCCTTCCTCACCGACATGGGACTGGAGACTACCCTGCACGGCCAGCAGGTGCTGGGTGGCCACGGCTATATCCGCGAGTGGGGCCAGGAGCAGTTGATTCGTGACTGCCGCATTACCCAGATCTACGAAGGCACCAATGGCATCCAGGCGCTCGACCTGGTAGGGCGCAAGCTATTTGGTGATGGCGGCAAGGCCTACCGTGGCCTGTCTGACGAAATCGTCAGCTTTGCCCAGGCGCTGCCAGTGGCGCACGCCGAGTTCAGTGCGCCACTGCTGGCGGCCGTGCACAACCTTGACGCACTGAGTGCGTGGCTGCTGGACCGCAGCCAAGGCAACCCACGCGAGCTTGGCGCGGCGGCGGTGGAGTACTTGCACGTGTTTGGCTACACCTTCTACGCCTACCTGTGGGCGCGCATGGCCGTGGTGTGCCAGGGCCAAGCGGCACCTGAGCCGTTCCACCTGAGCAAGCTCGGTACCGCGCGCTTCTACTTTGCACGCCTGCTACCACGCATCCACTCGCTCAGCGCCAGTGTCAGGGCCGGCAGCGATAGCCTGTACCTGCTCGAGGCCGTGCAACTGTGATGGCCGCCAACATGCTCACCACTCGCGTCATGCCCCGGGCCGAGCAGGCCTATGCCTATCCGCTGCTGATCAAGCGCCTGCTGCTGTCGGGTGTGCGCTACCAGCCCAACCAGGAAATCGTCTACGCCGACAAGCTGCGCTACACCTACACCACGTTGCTGGAACGCATCCAACGGCTGGCCAACGTGTTGACCACGGCCGGGGTCAAGCCTGGCGACACGGTGGCATTGCTCGACTGGGACAGCCACCGGGCACTGGAATGTTTCTTTGCCGTACCAATGCTGGGCGCGGTCTTGCATACGGTGAACGTGCGGCTGTCCAGCGAGCAGGTGCGCTACACCATGAACCACGCCGAGGATCGGTGGGTACTGGTGCATGACGACTTCCTGCCATTGATACAGCAGCTGCGTGGCGACCTGCCGACCGTCGAGGGCATCATCCGCCTCAGCGACGGCGCTGCCGCCGCGCAGACAGTGCCTTTGCTGGGCGAATACGAAGCCATGCTGGCGGCTGCAGCGCCACAGTTCGAATTTGCCGACTTCGACGAAAACTCGCTGGCCACACTGTTCTACACCAGCGGTACCACCGGCAACCCCAAGGGGGTGTACTTCAGCCACCGGCAACTGGTGCTGCATACCCTGGTCGAGCAGGGCACCTTGGCCGCGTGTGGGGAGGTACCGTTGCTGCGCACCGGCGATGTGTACATGCCGATCACGCCCATGTTCCACGTGCATGCCTGGGGCGTGCCCTATGTGGCCACGGCGCTGGGCATCAAGCAGGTCTACCCCGGGCGCTACGAGCCCAACCGCCTGGTGCGCCTGTTCCATGACGAGGGGGTGACGTTCTCCCATTGCGTACCGACGGTGCTGCAAATGATGCTCGACAGCGAGCAAGGGCGCTGCACCGACCTGACCGGCTGGAAGATGCTGCTGGGTGGCAGCGCCCTGACGCTGAGCCTGGCCCAGCGTGCCAGCGGGCGCGGCATTAGTGTGCACTGTGGTTACGGCATGTCGGAAAGCTGCCCGCTGCTCAGCATCACCCACCTGAGCACCGACTTGCTGGCACAGCCCATGGCGCAGCAACTGCCGCTGCGCATCGATGCCGGTGTGCCGATTGCCTTGGTGGACCTGCGTATCGTCGATAGCGAGGGCAGGGAAGTACCGCACGATGGCGCAAGCCTGGGCGAAATCGTGGTGCGCGCGCCTTGGCTGAGCCAGGGTTACCTGCACGAACCGGAGCAAGGCGCGGCGCTGTGGCTGGGTGGCTGGATGCACACCGGTGACCTGGCCTGTATCGACTCGCTGGGCGTGGTGCGCATCCGCGATCGCATCAAGGATGTGATCAAGACCGGTGGCGAGTGGATCAGTTCGGTGGCGCTGGAAAACCTGATCAGCCAGCACCCGTCCGTCGCCTCGGTCGCGGTGATCGGTATTCCTGATCCACAGTGGGGGGAACAACCTTTGGCTCTGGTGGTCTGTCATGACGGTGTGCAGTTGGACCAGTCGGCATTGGCCAGGCACCTGCAGCCGTATGTTGACAGCGGGCACCTGGCCAAATGGGCCGTACCGCGGCAGGTGCGGTGTGTGGACGAGATGCCCAAGACCAGTGTCGGCAAGATCGACAAGAAACGCATTCGCCAGACTGCAATATAGAGGTGGCTTGCGATGCTTGGGGGCGCCTTGCGCCCCATCTTGTTGCTGGCGGGGTCTTTGCCCGCGCGTTCAGCAGCCCCAAAACCCCGCCAAACAAGGGAATGGCGGTTGACTTAAGTTCACCCACGTAAAGTTAGGTAAAAGCGGCCACGGCATATACACGGATCAGTAGTGTGGTTTGTACTGTCCAGTTAAAGATGCCATTGATGAACACACTTCTGTCGCAGCCAAGCGCTGAACGCGGGGCGTTCTCCGGTTTCGAGGCGTGTCGCAATTCCCAGCAGGGCCCCGTGGTGATCCTTGCCTCCGGCGCTTCTGCCAAACATTTTCCGCTGGGCGAGTTTGCGCACTTGCCCATCATCGCCATGAATGGGTCGGTCGCCATGACCGCCGAACACGGCATCAAACCCTTCTTCTACGTGTGCACCGACAAAAGCTTTTGCCAGCAACAGCCGGCCTTGTTCGCCACTGCCATGCGCGACAGCGAACGCCTGGCCCTGTGGCCAGAGCAGTATGCGCGTGCCGATGTGCCAGCCCACACCCAGTGTTATGCCTTGCACAAAGCCGACACGCCGAGCCTGCTGGACGGTTTGCGCGGCCAGGGTGACAGTTGCGTGTGCAACCGGGCACTGTGGAGCAAACGCAGCCGCTCGATCGCCTTCAGTAAAGACCTCGCCCATGGCTTTTTCGATGCCCGCACGGTGGCTTATGTGGCCTTGCAATTGGCCTATCACCTGGGCTTCGAGGACGTGTTGCTGGTGGGGGTAGACCTGGACCAGAGCGTCGGGCGCTTTTACGAGGACGGCCAGGGCCCGTCTTCGCCGTGCGGGCTCGACCAGCATTGGGACAGCCGCATCCTGCCGTCGTTGAAGCTGATGGCCAGGGAAGTGGTCAGCGAGCATTTCCACGTCTACAACCTGTCGGCAACATCACGCATTCCCGCTGAGCTGATCCCCAAGGTCACGCTCAGCCAGGCGCGGCACATTGCCGGCTGCGCAATGAACTGAGCAAGAAAGCGGGTGCATCAAGGACTGTGGATGCGTACAGTGGGCCGATCGCAACTTGCAGGAGCCCGCTATGTCCAGCGCATTCACGATCATGCCATCGCCTGTCGGCATGCTGACCCTTGTGGCCCGTGGCAATTGCCTGGCAGCCGTATTGTGGGAAGAGGAGCGGGAAAACCGCGTTCGCCTGGGCGCACTGCACCGGGACGACCAGTGCCCGGTACTGCGGGAAACCGCTCGTCAGCTGGGCGAGTACTTTGACGGCAAGCGCCAGCGTTTCGAGCTGGCGCTGGACTTTGCCGGTACTGAGTTCCAGCGCCAGGTGTGGGCCGCGTTGCTGGCGATACCGTTCGGCGAAACCCGCAGCTACAGCGACATTGCCCGGCAGCTCGGCAACCCCAGGGCGGTACGCGCGGTTGGCGCTGCCAATGGCCGCAACCCGATTTCGATCATTGCTCCCTGTCACCGGGTAATCGGCGCGTCGGGCAGCCTGACCGGCTTTGCCGGTGGCCTGGCGGCCAAGCAGTATTTGCTGGCGCTGGAAGGGCGGCAAAGCCTGGCACTGGACCTGTAAGGCGTCAACCGAACCCGCTGGCGATCAGGCAAGCCAGCACAGCCAGCACCGAACCGGCGATCAGGGTGTATTGCCGCCGGGCCTGACGTGCGCGGGGGCCGACCTCACGCAGGTACTCGCCGGGCGTAGGCGCATCGGGCCGATGGCGCAATCCCTCGGCCACATCGGCAAGTTGGCCCTGAATCAGCAAGCCGACCAGGCAGTAGGTGCTGGCGTAACTCAGTAACGCTAGAAACAGATAGATCATGCAAGGTACGGGGCCAAGGGCAGGGTGATCGCGCTGGCACTGCGGGTGTCGAGTACGATCAGCCCTTCACTGTGGTCATCCAGGCTGGCCAGCAAGTGCCCCTGGCTGTCCCATGCTGCAGAACCGCCGGCACCGATGAAAGTGTCGGCCGGCCCCACGCAGTTGGCCATCAACACCGGCATGCCCAGCTCGCGTGCCACCTCTGGATAGTGCGCATATCCCTCGCGGATACCCTTGGCGGTTTTCGCAACGCTGACCAGGTACAGGTCTGCACCGCGCTCGCGGGCCACGGCGGCATGCGCCATGAACATCGATTCGTAGCAGATCGCTGGCGCCACCCGGTGCTCACCCACCTCCAGCAGCAATGCCTGATGACCTGGGGTGAAGTAAGGCAGCTCATCATCATGCAAGCGCTGCTTGGCATAGGCCTGGCGCGGCGCATCAGGGCAGAAGACGGGCATGCCGATACGTATGCCGTCGGGCGTTGGCAATGGCAGGCCCGCGGCAACGGTAATGCCCAAGCGGTCGCAGGCTGCCTGCAGCGGGTCCAGGCGTGCGGAGGTGACGGGCAGGGCGGACTGGCGCGCCACACTCGGCTCATAGCCGGTCAGCGACAGCTCGGGGAACACCACCAGTTCGGCACCCAGAGCCGCAGCCTGCTCGATGCAAACCAGATGGCGCTGGAGGTTGCCTGGCAAATCGCCCTTGAGCGACGCCAGTTGTACGGCGCACAGTTTCATCAGAACCATTCCCTGGTGAAGATTGACGTGCCGAGCATACTACCGGCACCAACGCCTGTTCCAGTGAAGGGTTTTTCAGGAAGCCTGGGATGCGCAGCAAAACGCCCCCCGACCTGCGCAGCCACGGTACCTTGTGCCATGCTGTCCAGTGACAGCGCCATGAGCACGGCCCGCGCGAAGGTGGGCAGGGTGCTACCAGCGGAGGAACACTGTAATGGCACGGTTTCGGCGGCTGATCGCCAATATCCGGGGACGGGATCTGGCCGTGGGCGATATCCATGGCCACTTCCAGCGCCTGCAACAATGCCTGGAGGCGGTAGGGTTCGATCCGGCGGTGGACCGCTTGTTCAGCGTGGGCGACCTGGTCGACCGTGGGCCGCACAGCGAGGCAGCGCTGGACTGGCTGGCCCAGCCTTGGTTCCATGCCGTCCAGGGTAATCATGAGGCTTTGGCAATCACCCGCGTGCGTGGTGGGCGGCTCGACCTGGGCATGTACCGCGCCGCCGGGGGAGGCTGGTTCCTCGACTTGCCGCGGCGCGAGCAACTGCGTTTCGTGGAGCGGTTCGAGCAGTTGCCGATTGCCATGGAAGTGGAGAGTGCGGACGGGCTGGTAGGCCTGCTGCATGCCGACAGCCCGTTTGCCGACTGGGCAGTATTACGCTCCTGGCTGGAGCTGGATGACGACCCTGAGGTGCGCCAAGTGTGCCAGTGGTCGCGTCGGCGCCTGAAAGAGGGTGACACCCAACCGGTGCAGGGCCTGCGAGCCCTGCTGGTCGGCCACACCCCGGTGCTGGAGGCCAAGCTGCTGGGCAATGTGTGGCACCTGGACACGGGGGGCTGGGCCAGCGGCCATTTCACCTTGGTCGACATGCGCACCTTGCAACGGGTCAGCCCCGCGCCAGATGCAGCAACAACGCCCCCGCCAACATCACCAGCATGACCCCCGAGGCCCGCTCCAGCCACGGCAGGCTGCGAGCGAATCGCCGCAGTACCCGCTGGTTGCCGATGGCCACGGCAACCAGCAAGTCCCAGAGCAGGACGATGCTGAACATCCATAGGGCGTAGGCCGCTTTCCAGCCGGGGCTGACGCTGGCGACCATGCTGGCCAGGCTGGCATAGAACAGCGCGTTCTTGGGGTTGAGGATGCCGGACAAGAAGCCCATGCCCAAACTGCGCCACCAGCCATGAACCCGCTGGCTACCGGTGACTGTGCCCAGGCTGGTTTGCCCGGCGTGGCGCAGGAACAGCACGCCGATGTACAGCAGGTAGCTGGCGCCGGCCAGTTGCAGGGTGGTGAACAGCAGGCTGCCCTGCTGCAGTACCGAAAGCCCGGTGAAGGCGATGACAATGAACGCGCCATTGGCCAGCGCTATGCCCAGGCAGGCGCCGCTGGCGATGCGCCAGCCGCTGTTGATCGCGTTGCGTGCGACCAGGAAAAAGTCCGGGCCAGGTGAGAGCAGGGCAAGAAAGTGGGCCAGGGCGATGATCATGAATTGTTGCATTGGGGGCGGCTCTGCGGAAAAACCGCAGTCTGCTGCCGGGCCCGTTCTGGCGTATTGAACAATATTGCACCTGCAGCGGCCTTCAGTTTCCGCGGTACTGCCCCGGCGTAACCCCCACATGGGCCTTGAACACCCGCTGGAAATGGCTTTGGTCAGCAAAGCCAAGCTGGTAGGCCACTTCCGCCAGGGCCAGCCCTTCACTCAACAGTTGCCGCCCGCGATTGACCCGGGCATTGAGCAGGTAGGCATGCGGGGTAAACCCGGTAGCCGCTCGAAACGCGCGGATCAGTTGATAGCGCCCAAGCCCGGCCTCCCGCGCCAATACCTCCAGGCTCAATTGCGCAGGGTCCTGGTGTTCGATGCGTGCAAGCAACCCGTTCAAGGTGGCGGCTTTCAGGACGGGGGCCGCTGCCAGCGGTGGGTGCGCGGCAACGTCCAGGTCCCCCAGAAAGGCAATCAGCGCCGCATCTTTCTCGCCGTTGCAGGCACTGGAAAACAGTAACCTGTTCAGCGCGCAGAACTGCCGATATACCTCAGCCTCCCTGCAGATACGCACCGGTTCGCCGGCTTCGATACCGCCAAAGCCCGACTCCAGGCGTAACTGCGTCAGCCAGTCGGCATCCACATGCAGCATCTGATAGCTCCACGCCAGGCCGGGGGCCGGGTTGCAGGCATGCACGCGGTGGGCCGGGACCAGTACCAGCGTGCCGGGCGCCAAGTGATGCTGCCCGTCGGCAGCCCCGGTGAAATGGCTGCGGCCAGCATCCACCGCACCGATGGAAAACGTCGGGTGGCTGTGGGCCTTGTAGCAGGCCCGGCTGTGGCAGGCGCGCCGGCTTTCGACATGTGCCAGGGCCGGGTCGCGCCACAGGTCGGCGTGGGAACGGGGCATTACAGGCTCCTCGGTATTGCCGGCAGGGTAACAGGTACCGTGAACCCGTACAGTTTTTATCGCTGGCTGTTACTTGACCGCAGGGCCCGGAACGCGCCGAAATAGAGGGCTGTTGTCAGAGGAAAACGAGAATGGACCTTTCAAGCCTGCTGCTCTTCATCCCCGCCTGCTTCGCCTTGAACATGGCGCCAGGGCCCAACAACCTGTTGTCACTGCACAACGCCAGCCGTTACGGCCTGCGCACCGCCTGTGTGGCCGGCGCCGGCCGTATCCTTGCCTTCTGCGGCATGATCGCCCTGGCAGCGATGGGCCTGGCAGTGGTGTTGCATACCAGCGAATACCTGTTCCTGGCCATCAAGGTGGTGGGCGCGGCCTACCTGTTCTACATCGCCTGGCAACTGTGGCGCGCACCCGTGAGCGAGGCCGTGGTGGCAAGCGATCACCCAGGCGGCACTTGGCGCCTGGCGCGCCAGGAGTTCTGGGTTGCGGCCGGTAACCCCAAGGCCATCCTGATCTTCACCGCCTTCCTGCCGCAGTTCGTCTCGGTCGGTAGCAGCACCCCGGTGAGTGAGCAGTTCCTTTGGCTGGGTGTGTTGTTCCTGCTGCTGGAATGGGCGGCCATTGCCATCTACTCAGGCCTGGGCGCCTACATGCAGCGCTGGTTCAGCCAGCCCGGCCCACGCCGGATGTTCAACCGGGTCAGCGCTTCCTTGCTGGGTTGCGCGGGCCTCGGTCTGCTGGCTGCGCGCCGCTAGAACTGCCAGCGCACGCCCAGGTTAACGCCGCTGGCTTCCTGCTGGCGGCTGTCCAGGTTGGCGGTGTACTGCACGCCGCCATGCAGGCTCAGCGCTTCGTTGACCTGCGCGACCACACCGCTTTCCAGTTGCACTGAGGTATAGCGGTAATCGGTCTTGATCTTGTCTGCGTCATCGAAGCTCAAGGTGTCGCGCCCACCGTCGCCGTGCCACAGGTTGACCTGCGCATAGGGCTGCAACAGGCGCCCGCTGCTCCCCGTGAACGCACCCTCCAGGCGCAGGCCCAAGCGGCCGGTCAGCTCGACCTGGGCGTCATGACGGATGCGCGAGACGCCGTCGCTGGCGCTGTCCAGCGCGACCTTTTGCGCAATCAGCTGAGCTTGCGGTTCCACGCGCCAGTGCTCGGACAGGGTGATGGGGTAGCCCGATTCCAGTGAAGCTGTCCAGGCGTGGCCGTCGAGGTTCAGCGTGTCGCCACGCTCGGAGCGGGCGCGGCCATCCAGGCGGGTGTATTGCAACACCGCGTCCAGGTACGCGCCCTGTGGCCCGACCAGCGTCCAGTAGGTGCCCACGCTATCGCCATCGAGCTTCAGGTCGCCCACGCTGCGGTCGTGAACGGCCAGGGCAAACCCTTTGACGTCGGCGTCCAGGCGGCTATGGCTTACGTAGATACCAACATGCTGGCGGTAACCGTTCTCGCCAACCTTGGCATACAGGTCCTGGCCCACCTTGAAACCGTACAGGTCGCCATCCAGGCTCGGGCTGACCGTGCCGCTCCATTGCTGGCGCAGCGTGCCGCCGTAGGCTTGCCCCCAGCTGGCGGGCAGGGCGCTTTCACCCTGCAGTAACAGCTGGTCGCCCTGGCGTTGGTGGAAGGTGCCCAATGCCTGACGGGCGATGATCGCGGCACCCCGCGGCGCTGCGGCATACACCGGGACCTCGGGGCGGTACAGTGGCAGGCTTTCGCCCTGCACTGGGGCAGGCAGCTCGGCCTGGCCGGGCGCTGGCGCAGCGACGGGCGGGGTGACGGCCGGGGCGATCACTGGCGGCTCGCCCGGTGCCGGCACAGGGGCTGGGGCGGGTGGCGCAACCAGCGTCGAGCGCAGGTACCAGCTGTTTTCACTGCCGGCAGTGACGCCCCCTTTGAACAGCCGATAGTCGTAGGCTCCGGCCGATAGCCTTTGGGTCTGTACAAAGGCGGTGGCCGTGCTGGTGGCGCCGTCACGGGCTTCGACCACCTGGATGCCGTTCTGCGCCGTCGCCGCACCTGCGCCGTTGAGGTTGTTGATGAGCACCTGGGTAGAGCCGGCGATGGCGCCGCGGCTGACCACCAGGCGATCGGAAGCAGCGCCATCGCCGGCCAGCACGCTGTTCAGGCGCAGGGTGCCGTTGATGCCGGTGTAATCGCCCTCGATGCGCAAGCGGCCCATGGCATCATTGCCGGCGGTGAGGTCAAGTGTGCCTGCGTTGCTGATTGCGGCGCGCTGGCCAGGGGCAAACGCAGTGATCACCCCTTGGCGTGACGTGATGCGGCTGCTGGCGTCGAGGGCGAGGCTGCCCGTGCTGCTGTTGCTGTCGCCCATTACCAGCGTGTCATCCAGTACCAGCCGGCTGCCGTTGTTCAGCGCCACGCGCTCCCAATTCACATAGTGGGCACCGCCTGTCGGCTGGCTGGCATCGAACGTCAGGCTGTCGTTACCTTCGCCGCCGTCCAACGTGATACTCAGCACCTCGGGCGTAAGGCCTTTGAGCAGTGCCGTGTCATCACTTGGCCCGGCATCCACGCGCCCGCCAATACGGCCACCGTCCCAGGTGAAGCGGTCGTTGCCAGAGCTCAGCAACACATCGCCGCCAACCTGGCCACCGTGCACCAGCACCTGGTCGTCGCCACCGCTGACGCTGATGTTGCCGCCGATGTTGCCCTCGAAGACTTCGATGTAGTCCTTGTCGAAGGCCGCGATGACGTTCCGGTCGACGCTGCCGCCACGCATGATGAAGGTGTTCTCGTCCAGCCGCATGTTGACGTTGCCGATACGTCCGTCGTCCATTTCGGCATAGTCGCCGCTGTCGAACGTGCCCTTGATCCAGCCGCCGCTCATGTGAAAGGTGTCCAGGCCATCACCCTGGTTGAGGTTGCCTTCGATGACGCCGCCGCTCATGACGAAGTCATCGATGCCGGCGCCCTGGTTGACGTTGCCGCCGATGCTGCCAGAGCCCATGTCGATGCTGTCTGTGCCGGCGCCGAAGGTTACGTCGCCGGTAATGGCGCCGCTACCGGATGCCGGGAATACCAGGCGGTTATCGCCGCTGCTGTCCACCAACGCGGGTGCGGTGCCGCTGTCACAGGTGTAGGTGTCGTTACCCGGGCCGGGTGCGAAGGTGCAATTTGCTTGGGCGGGCGTGACCATGCCCAGCAGCGGGAGCGAACCCAGGGTCAGCATCAGGCGTAGACGCATCAGGAAAACCTCCATTCACCAGGGAAACCTGCGCACCACGCGTGGTGCACAGGGTTACCGGGGTTGTATAGAGGAGTGCGTCACGACCACAACTGGCAAAAATGTCAGGTGGCAAAGGGCTAGCGCGTTAGTCGCGGTAGAACGTTTGCACCAGGTGGTAGCCGAATTTGCTCTTGATCGGCCCGTGTACCACACGCAGAGGCTTCTTGAAGATCACCTGATCGATGGCGCCGACCATCTGCCCCGGGCGAATTTCGCCCAGGTCACCACCACGCTTGCCCGATGGGCAAAGAGAGCACTTTTTCGCGAGCACGTCGAAAGCCTCGCCGTTGGCGATGCGCTGCCTGAGCTTTTCGGCTTCGTCAGCGGTCTTGACCAGTATGTGGCGGGCTTGGGCTTTCATGGGCTACCTGTGCATCGGGGAAAAAGGCGGCATTATGCCTGATTGAATCCCGTTGAAGCGATCGCGCCCAAATGGCCGCGATGAATGTCAGCTCTTCAGCTCTGCGCGATCGCGAAACTGATCCAGCGCCTCCGGGTTGGCCAGGGCATCGGTGTTCTTCACCGGCCGCCCATGCACCACATCGCGAATCGCCAGTTCCACCAGCTTGCCACTGATGGTGCGCGGTATGTCGCTGACCTGGGCGATCACCGTCGGCACATGGCGGGGCGTGGTGTACTGGCGTATCACCTGACGGATGTGCTGGCGCAAGGCTTCATCCAGCTGCAGGCCGTCTTGCAGGCGCACGAACAGCACCACCCGCACATCCCCGTTCCAGTCCTGGCCGATGGCCACGCTTTCCACGACCTGTTCGACCTTTTCCACCTGGCGGTAGATTTCCGCCGTGCCAATGCGCACACCGCCCGGGTTGAGCACGGCGTCGGAGCGACCGTGGATCACCATGCCCCCGCTGGCACGCTGCTCGGCGTAGTCGCCTTGGGCCCACACCCCCGGAAACTGACTGAAGTAAGCATCGTGGTAACGGCGACCGTCCGGGTCGTTCCAGAAATCGAGTGGCATCGAGGGGAAGTTGCGCGTGCACACCAGCTCGCCTTTTTCGTCCACCACGGGCTGACCCTGCTCGTTCCACACCTCCACCGCCATACCCAGGCCCTTGCACTGGATTTCGCCGCGACGCACAGGCAGGGTCGGGTTGCCCAGCACGAAGCAGGAGACGATATCCGTACCGCCCGACATGGACACGAGCCACAGGTCGGCCTTGATCTTGTCGTACACATAGTCATAGCTGTGCGGTGACAGCGGCGAACCGGTGGACAGCAGCAGCCGCAGGCTGATCAGGCAGTGGCTGTTGGCAGGTTCCAGGCCTGCCTGCTCCAGTGCCGCCAGGTACTTGGCGCTGGTGCCGAAGGCGTGGATGCCCTCGGCGTCTATCAGGTCCAGAAGCCGCTCGGGGCCTGGGTGGAACGGCGAGCCGTCGTACAGCACCAGCGTGGCACCCACCGCCAGGCCGCTGGCCAGCCAGTTCCACATCATCCAGCCGCAGGTGGTGTAGTAGAACAGCACGTCATCGGCCTTCAGGTCGTTGTGCAGGCCGTGTTCCTTGAGGTGTTGCAACAGCACGCCTCCGGCGCGATGGACAATGCACTTGGGCACGCCAGTGGTGCCACTGGAATAGAGGATGTACAGCGGGTGGTCGAACGGCAGCGGGGTGAAACGGGGCTCGCCGCCGGGTTGGAAAAAGTCATCCCACAGGCTGACGTTGGCTGCCTGGAATTCGTCGGCACGCGTGCCTTTGCGGGTATGGGGCACCACGATCAGTTGCTCCAGGCCAGGCAACTGCGCACACACTTGGTTGACCTTGGTCACCTGGTCGATGGCCTTGCCAGCATACTCGTAACCGGCGCAGACGATCAGCAGCTTGGGTTCGATCTGGCCGAAGCGGTCGATGATGCCGTGCACGCCAAACTCGGGCGAAGAGGTAGACCAGACCGCGCCAAGGCTGGTGCAGGCGAGCATGGCCACCAGTGTTTGCCAGGTATTGGGCATGATGGCAGCTACCCGGTCGCCCGGGACGATACCTGCAGCCTTGAATGCCGTTTGCAGCCCGGCCACCTGTGCGGCCAGTTCGGCATGGGTGAACACTTCGCGTTGGCCGTCTTCGCGCACGGCGACCACAGCCGGGCGGTCGTCGCGGCGGCGCAGCAGGTGTTCGGCAAAGTTCAGGGTGGCATTGGCGAACCACTGTGCATCGGGCATTTGCGGCCCTTCGCTGAGCACCTGGCTGGGCGGCGTATGCCAATGAACGTGGAAATACTCGGCAAGGGTTTGCCAGAAGGCGGGGCGCTGTTCGATGCTCCAGCCGTGCAGGGCCTGGTAGTCGTTGAGTTGCAGGTTGTAGCGCAGGTTGACCCGGCGGCGGAAGGCATCCATCCGGCTGGCCTCGATCTGCGTTGTGGACGGGCGCCAGAGCACATCGTTCATGCCGAATCTCCTTTACCGGAACAAAGCAGGCTCAGGGCAGGATCAGCCCTGTGTTGCGAAGAGGCTGACCCTGCAGAGAAAGCGGTCCTGCTTACTCTACTTTAGCCTTCTGCACATCCTGCGATGCCGACCACACGCGGTAACGCACTTCGACATCCTTGGGCACATACACCACCACCGGCAGCTTGCTGTTGTAGCGCAGCAGGAAGCCATCGCCGACCACCGGCACGAAGGCCTCGGTCTTCTTGCCGTCCGGGCAGGCCATCAGCGTGCTGGCCGGGCCGCTGACGTTGTCCAGGCGGTAGTAATTGTAGCCCCAGCCTTCCAGGGTGCGTGCTTCCAGGTTGCCGCCCAGGCGCTGACGATTGCAGTCGACCTGCAGCGTCTTGCCAGCCAGGATTTCCAGTTTATAGGCCGACTCGTCGGCCTGGGCCGGCAGGTGGATAACCTGCCGGGTGAAGCCTTTTTCCGCCTCGGGGTAGGGCGCGATGTCCTTCAGGCTGGCGGCCATCGCAGGTGCGGCGGCGGCCAGGCTCAGGGCCAGAATCGCGGTCATCGGGGTAGGGCGCATAAGGCCTCCTTGCTGATAAACGAATGCGGGACCGTTGCCAGGCCCAGGCCGCCCGTCACTGGGCCAACCAGCCACCATCGACGTTCCAGGCGGCGCCGCGAACCTGGCTACCGGCCTCGCTGCACAGGAAGAGTACCAGCTCACCGAGGTGTTCGGGGGTGACGAAGGCCAGCGATGGTTGTTTTTCTGCCAGCAGATCGTGCTGCGCTTGCAGCCGATCTCCACCTTGGGCCGCACGATCTTCGATCTGCTTTTGCACCAGCGGTGTCAGCACCCAGCCCGGGCAAATGGCATTGCAGGTGACATGACTGGTGGCGGTTTCCAGGCCGACCACCTTGGTCAGGCCGACCACACCATGCTTGGCTGCCACGTAGGCTGCCTTGCCCATCGAGCCGACCAGGCCATGCACCGAAGCAATATTGATGATGCGCCCCCAGTTGCGCGTGCGCATGCCCGGCAGCGCCAGGCGTGTGCCATGGAATACGGCCGACAGGTTCAGGGCGATGATCTTGTCCCAGCTTTCTGGCGGGAACTGCTCAACCGGTGCCACATGCTGGATACCGGCGTTGTTGACCAGAATGTCGACGCCGCCGAACTCACGTTCGGCCAGGTTGAACAAGGCCTCGATCTGGATCACATCCGACAGGTCGGCCGGGTGATGCACAACCTTCACCCCGTGCCGGGCCATTTCCGCCATGGCGGGGCCCGGGTCGCCAAAGCCGTTGAGCACGATGTTGGCGCCAGCCCGGGCCAATACCTGGGCGATGCCCAGGCCAATGCCGCTGGTGGAACCGGTGACGAGTGCAGTTTTGCCTTCAAGGGTCATGCCATGCTCCTTAGACGATGCCAGTGGCGTAGAACGTGGCGATCACCACGAACACCGCCAGGGTCTTGATCAGGGTAATACCAAAAATGTCCTTGTAGGCCTCGCGGTGGGTGAGGCCGGTCACCGCCAGCAAGGTGATCACCGCGCCATTGTGCGGCAGGGTGTCCATGCCGCCGCTGGCCATGGCGGCTACCCGGTGTAGCACTTCCAGCGGGATGTCGGCCGCGTGGGCGGCGGCAATGAAGGTGTCGCCCATGGCCGCCAGGGCGATGCTCATGCCGCCCGAAGCGGAGCCAGTGATGCCGGCCAGCAAGGTCACGGTGATGGCTTCGTTCGCCAAGGGGTTGGGGATGCCGCGCAGGGCATCGGCCAGCACCAGAAAACCCGGCAGCGAGGCGATAACCGCGCCAAAGCCGTATTCCGAGGCGGTGTTCATGGCTGCCAGCAAGGCACCACCCACCGCGCTTTTGGTGCCTTCGGCCAGGCGTGTACGAATGGCGCCAAAGGCGCACACCAGGACCATCAGGATGCCCACCAACAACGCGGCCTGCACAGCCCAGATGGCCGTCAGCTTGGCCACGTCGCTTTGTACCGGTGCGCTCATGCCTGGCAATTGCAGGCTGTGACTGGGGCCGTACCATTGTGGTATCCAGTGGGTGAACACCAGGTTCATCACCCCCACCAGTATCAGCGGCGACAGCGCCAGCCAGGGGTTGGGCAGGCTCAGGTCGGCAGCGGTTTCCGGTTCGTTGCGCAAGTCGGTGCCATAACCTTCACCGGCGCGCAGGGCCTTGTTGCGCTGGCGCTGCAGGTAGGCCATGCCGGTAAAGAACACGAACAGCGTGCCGATCAGGCCCAGCCACGGTGCGGCCCAGGCGGTGGTGTTGAAGAAGGTGCTGGGGATGATGTTCTGGATTTGTGGGGTGCCGGGCAGGGCGTCCATGGTGAACGAGAATGCGCCCAGGGCGATGGTGGCCGGGATCAGGCGTTTGGGGATGTTGCTCTGACGGAACATTTCGGCGGCGAACGGGTACACCGCGAACACCACCACGAACAGCGAAACACCGCCGTAAGTGAGCAGGGCACAGACCAGTACGATGACCAGCATCGCCTGGCGGGTGCCGAGCAGGCGGATGGCCGCGGCGACGATCGAGCGGGAGAAGCCGGACAGCTCGATCAGCTTGCCGAACACCGCGCCTAGCAGGAACACCGGGAAGTACAGTTTGATGAAACTGACCATTTTCTCCATGAACACCCCCGTGAACGCAGGGGCGACGGCAGCAGGCTCGGTGAGCAGCACAGCGCCGAGGGCGGCAATGGGGGCGAAGAGGATTACGCTGTAACCGCGGTAGGCGGCCAGCATCAGCAAGGCCAAAGCAGCGAGTGCGATGAGCACGGTCATCGGGGTGGGTCTCCTGGGTGAGTCTTGTTTTTATCGTTGAGCAGGAGATAGCGGGAATCGTGCCAACTATGTAACTGGCTGATTTGTAAGGGTTAAAGGGTTTTGTTAGAAGTCTGTGTCTACCTTCAGAGACGCCAGGGGCTGCATTGCAGCCCATCGCTGGCTTGCCTGTTATCGAGGACGGGCCCTCGCTGTAATCTCAAACAAGAAACAAAAGTCTCCAATTAGAGACCAAGTGCCGCCATCTTCTTGTACAGCGTCGACCGGCCCAGCCCTAACGCTGCTGCTGCCTCTGGCACGTTTCCTCCCTGTTCGGCCAGCGCCCCGGCAATCAGGCCGCGTTCAAAGGCCTCGCACGCGTCACGGTAGCGCTGCCGCACGGGCGCTTCAGCCAGCGGGCTCAATGGCCCCAATGCCGCACGCAGGTCCGCCACCCCCAACCGGGGCTGATCCGCCAGCAGGGTCGCGCGCTCCAGCACATTGCGCAGCTCGCGAATGTTCCCCGGCCACGCATGCCTGGCCAGCAGTTGCTGCGCTTCAGCTTCCAGCTCGTACTGGCTGCCCAGCTCAGCCAATATGGCCTCGCACAGCGCGGGCAGGTCCTCCAGCCGTTGTCGCAACGGCGGGACTTCGATCGGCAGCACATTCAGCCGGTAATACAGGTCGGCGCGGAAGGCCCCGCGGGCCATGGCAGCCTGCAGGTCGATGGAGGTGGCGGCAATGATGCGCACATCGCTGCGCAGCATCTGGTTCGACCCGACCGGTTCGTATTCCTTTTCCTGCAACACCCGCAGCAGCTTGCTCTGCAGGGCCAGCGGCATGTCGCCGATCTCGTCGAGGAACAGCGTGCCGCCTTCGGCCAGTTGCAGCTTGCCGCTGCGGCCTTTGCGGTCGGCGCCGGTAAAGGCACCCGGTGCGGTGCCGAAGAATTCGGCTTCCAGCAACGTCTCGGGGATGGCGGCGCTGTTGATGCTGACAAAAGCTTTGTGTGCCCGTGCTGACGCTGCGTGAATGGCGTGGGCCAGCAGCTCCTTGCCGGTGCCGGTTTCGCCCAGCAGCAACACGGGCGAATCACTGCCGGCGCCACGTCGGGCGCGTCGCTTGGCTTCCAGGCTGGGCGCGCTGCTGCCTACGAACTGGGCGAAGCTGTATTTGGCCTGGCGGGCGCGCAGTTGCGAGCGGGTCGAGGCCAGTTCCTGCTGCATGCTGGCGTAGCGCTTGAGCAGCGGCGACAGGCTGCGCAGTTCGTCGAACAGGGCAAAGCCAATGGCGCCGATCAGCGCGCCCTGGTCATCGTGGATGGGCAGGCGCATGACCACCAACGGCTCGTTCGGCGTGTCGAGCATGTCCAGCAGGATGGGGCGGCCATTGCTCACCACGTCGCGCATCAGGCTGCCGGGGATCACTGTTTCGCAAGGCTGGCCGATGGCACTGGCAGCGTCGGCCAGGCCAAAGCGCCGAGCGTAGCGTTCGTTCATCCAGACGATGCGCGCCTGGCGGTCGACGATCACCGTGCCTTCGCTGGACTGTTCGATGATCTCGAACAACGAGCGGATTGCCAGTTGCCGTACCTGGGGGTAGTCCTTGAGGCTATTGCTGTCGTGCATGGGTGAACATCCTGAATCATGTATTGGCACAAGCCTGCGAAAAGGCCTGGCCTGAAAACTCATCGTCGGGGGTCAAACGCCTCACGCAAGGCATCCCCGATAAACACCAGCAGTGACAGGATCACCGCCAGCGCAAAGAACGCGGTAAAGCCCAACCACGGCGCCTCCAGGTGCTGCTTGCCCTGGGTCACCAGCTCGCCCAGCGAGGCGCTGCCCGCTGGCATGCCAAAGCCCAGAAAGTCCAGCGCGGTCAGTGTGGTGATCGCCCCGGTCAGCATGAACGGCACATAGGTCAGCGTGGCATTCATGGCATTGGGCAAGATATGCCGCACCATTACCTGACTGTCCGGTAACCCCAACGCCCGCGCAGCCTTTACATACTCCAGGTTGCGCCCACGCAGGAACTCGGCGCGCACGACGTCGACCAGGGTCAGCCAGGAGAACAGCGCCATGATCCCCAGCAGCCACCAGAAATCCGGTTCGACGAAACCGCTGAGGATGATCAACAGATACAACACTGGCAACCCCGACCATACCTCCAGCAAGCGCTGGCCGAACAGGTCGACCCAGCCCCCGTGGTAGCCTTGCAGGGCGCCCGCCGCCACGCCAATGAGCACACTGACCGCGGTCAGGGCAAAGGCGAACAGCAGCGATACCCGTGTGCCATAAAGCACCCGCGCCAGCACGTCACGGCCTTGGTCGTCGGTGCCTAGCCAGTTGCTGGCACTGGGCGGGCTGGGGGTGGGCACCTGCAGGTCGTAATTGGGTGTGTCGGCACTGAACGGGATCGGTGCGAACAGCATCCAGCCACCCTGTTCCGCGATCAGTTGGCGCACATAGGCGCTGCGGTAGTCGGGCTGAAACGGCAGTTGCCCGCCGAACTGTTGCTCGGTGTAGCGTTTGAGCGCCGGAACGTACAGCTCGCCCTTGTAGCCCAGCAGCAGTGGCTTGTCGTTGGCCACCAGTTCGGCACCAAGGCTCAGCAGCAGAAGGCCGGCAAACAACCACAGCGACACCCAGCCCAGGCGGTGGCGGCGAAAACGTTGCAGGCGACGGCGCGACAGGGGCGATAGCATCAGTGCGCCCTCGTATCGAAGTCGATGCGCGGGTCGAGCAACGTGTAAGACAGGTCACCGAGCAGGCGAATCAGCAGGCCCGCCAGGGTGAAGATGAACAGCGTGCCGAACACCACCGGGTAGTCCCGCGACACCGCCGCCTCATAGCTCATGCGGCCCAGGCCATCGAGCGAGAAGATCACCTCGATCAGCAACGAGCCGGCAAAAAACACCGTGATCAGCGCCTGTGGCAGCCCGGCCACCACCAGCAGCATGGCGTTGCGCAACACGTGGCCATACAGCACGCGGCGTTCGCTGAGGCCCTTGGCCCGGGCAGTGACCACGTATTGGCGGGAAACCTCGTCGAGGAAGGCATTCTTGGTCAACAGCGTGAGGGTGGCGAACCCACCGATCACCAGGGCCGCGACCGGCAGCACCAGGTGCCAGAAGTAATCGGCGACCTTGCCCAGCAGACTGAGCTCGTCGAAATTGTCCGAGACCAGGCCGCGCACCGGGAACCAGTTGAGCGAAGTGCCGCCGGCAAACAGGACGATCAGCAGCAGCGCGAACAGGAACGAAGGCAGGGCGTAACCGATCACGATCAACGCGCTGCTCCAGGCATCGAAGCGGCTGCCGTGGCGCATCGCCTTGCGGATGCCCAGCGGAATCGACACCAGGTAGGTGATCAGCGTGGCCCAGAAGCCCAGCGAGAGGGTGACCGGCAACTTGTCGAGAATCAGGTCGGTGACTTTGGCGCCGCGGAAGAAGCTGTTGCCAAAGTCCAGCCGGGCATATTGGCCGAGCATCAACCAAAGCCGCTCGGGGGCGGATTTGTCGAAGCCATACTGGCGCTTGATCTCTTCGATCAGTTTCGGGTCCAGGCCGCGTGTGGCCCGGGATTCGCCATGGACCACTTCAGTTCGCGCGCCGGGTGCGCCGCCACCGAGGCCCTGCAGGCGCGCCACGGCTTGCTCCACCGGCCCACCCGGCGCGGCCTGGACGATGGCGAAATTGACCAGCAGGATTGCCAGCAGCGTCGGGATGATCAGCAACAGACGGCGCAGGATATAAGCGGTCATGGCGAGGCCTTCTGGCGTTCGGCCATCTGCGCGTTGGTCAGCGGGGTAGGGCTGACCTCCCACCAGGTGTCCAGGCCCTCGTCATAGGTGGCCTGGACCTTGGGCAGGCCGAAGCGGTTCCACCAGGCGGTGGAGCTGCCTGGCGGGTAGTAGTTGGGGATCCAGTAATAATTCCATTGCAGCACGCGGTCCAGGGCATGGGCGTGGCGCAGCATGTCGGCCTGGGTGTCGGCGCGGACCAGGCCGTCGATCAGGTGGTCTACGGCCGGGTCCTGCAAAACCATCAGGTTGTTCGAGCCGGGGTCGTGAGCGGCCGCCGAACCAAAGTAGTTGTACAACTCGGCACCGGGCGACAGGGTGACCGGGTAGCCGGTGACGATCATGTCGTAATCGCGCGCCATCAGCCGGTTGACGTACTGGGCTGAGTCGACGTTGCGGATGTTCAGGGTCACGCCGATCTGGGCCAGGTTGCGCTTCCACGGCAGCAGCAGGCGTTCAAGGCCCGCCTGGCCATTGAGGAACGTGAACGCCAGCGGCGTGCCCTGGCTATTGACCAGGCGGTCGCCTTCGGGGTGCCAGCCGGCTTGTTCGAGCAGGGCCAGGGCCTGCAACTGCTGTTTACGGACGATCCCCGAGCCGTCGGTGACCGGGGCGGTGAACACCGTGGTGAACACTTCATCTGGCACTTGGCCGCGCAAGGGGGCGAGCAGCTTCAACTCGCCCGCATCCGGCAACTGGCGAGCGGCCAACGGCGTATTGGAGAACACACTTTGCTGGCGGATGTACAGGTTGCGCATCATCTGCCGGTTACTCCACTCGAAGTCCCATAACATACCCAGCGCTTGCCGCACACGGCGGTCCTTGAACTGTGGCTGGTCGAGGTTGAACACAAAACCCTGAGCCACTTGCGGTTTGGCCGGGCCCAGGTGGGCGCGCTGCAGGCGGCCGTCGTCCAGTTGCGCACCGTTGTAGCCCAAGGTGTAGGCTGTGGCGGAGAACTCACGGTTGTAGTCGTAGCCACCGCCTTTGAGTACCTGGCGCGCCACTTCGGTGTCGCCGAAGTACTCGATGCGCAGCTTGTCGAAATTGTAGCGGCCACGGCTGGCCGGCAGGTCACGCGCCCACCATGTCGGGTCGCGTTCGAAGGTGATGCTGCGGCCGTTGTCGATGCGCCCGATGCGGTATGGCCCGCTGCCAACCGGCTTGTCGAAGCCGGCACCGTTGGCAAAATCGCGCTGCTGCCAGTCGTGCTCGGGCATTACCGGCAGGCTGGCGAGGTCCAGCGCCAGGGTGCGGCCGTGCTCGGGCTTCAAGTGGAATCGCACGCTGTGCAGGCTTTCTACGGTCACGCGGGCCACGTCGGCGAACTGGGTCCGGTACTTCAGGCTGCCCTTGCTCATCAGCAGTTCGAAGGTGAAACGCACGTCTTCGGCGCGCACCGGCCTGCCATCGGCAAAGGTGGCGCGTGGGTCGATGTCGAAACGCAGCCACTCATCATTGGGGCCGCGCTCCATGCGCCGGGCGATCAGGCCGTAAACGGTATAGGGTTCATCGTAAGAGCGTACCGCCAGTGGCGCGTACAACAGACCATCGACTTCGCTGACACCGATGCCTTTGTCGATGTAGGGGAGGATATGGTCGAACTGGCCGATCTCGATGGCCGAACGGCGCAAGATGCCGCCTTTGGGGGCGTCGGGGTTTACATAGTCGAAATGCCGGAAGCTGGCGGCGTAGCGGGGGGCTTCACCGTAGACCGTGAGGGCGTGGGTGGGCGCGGCCTGGACCGTAAAGCCCATGCACGAAAATACAAGCCCCCACAATACTTGTGGGAGCGGGTTTACCCGCGAATGCGTCGGAGCAGGCAACGAGGTTGTCTGGTCTGGCCTCTTCGCGGGTAAACCCGCTCCCACAGGGGGGCTGATCACCGGGAGGGGTGAATCAGTCCTGGCGGCTGGTCACTTCCAGCAGGTGGTAGCCAAACTGGGTCTTCACCGGGCCTTGCACGGTGTTGACCGGGGCGCTGAAGACCACGGTGTCGAATTCCTTGACCATCTGGCCTGGGCCGAACGAGCCCAGGTCACCGCCCTGACGGCTGGACGGGCAGGTGGAGTTGGCTTTGGCGATTTCAGCGAAGTCGGCGCCTGCTTCGATCTGGGCTTTGAGTTCGTTGCACTTGTCTTCGCTGCTGACCAGAATGTGGCGGGCGGTTGCACGGGCCATGGGTACTGCTCCTTGGGGGTAAAAAGGCAAGCCTAGCGCACTTGTCCGGGGTATGTCTCGCCAGGCTTGCAACCATTGGCCTACAGTTTTTGTGCCGCCTCACGCAACAGGGTTTCGGTCGAGGCCCAGCCCAGGCAGCCGTCGGTAATCGACACACCGTATTTCAGTGTGCCCTTGCCCAGCGCTTGGCAGCCATCGAACAAGTGCCCTTCGATCATGACGCCGACCAGCGAACGGTCGCCGGCCAGGCGCTGCTCCAGCACATCATTGAAGACCGCTGGCTGGCGCGCCGGGTCCTTGCCGCTGTTGGCGTGGCTGCAGTCGACCATGATCCGTGCCTGCAGGCCGGCCTTGGCCAACGCCTGACGGGCCATGGCGATGCTGTTGGCATCGTGGTTCGGGCCTTTGTGGCCGCCACGCAGTACAAGGTGTGTGTCCGGGTTGCCCAAGGTCTCGATGATCGCCGGGTGGCCCTGGGCATCCATACCGAAGTGGCGGTGTGGGTGGGCCGCGCTGCGCATGGCGTCGCTGGCGATGGCGATGCCGCCGTCCGTACCGTTCTTGAAGCCGACCGGCAGCTCCAGGCCACTGACCATTTCACGGTGGATTTGGGATTCGGTGGTGCGTGCGCCGATCGCCGCCCAGGCCAACAGGTCGTCGAAGTAGCCGGCGGCCATCGGTTGCAGCAACTCGGTAGCAATCGGCAGGCCGCGTTCGATCATGTTCAGCATGAGCCCGCGGGACAAGGCGATACCCGAGTGCATGTCGTCACTGCCATCGAGGTGCGGGTCGTAGGCCAGGCCTTTCCAGCCTACTGTAGTACGCGGTTTTTCGACGTAGGCGCGCATCACCAGCAGCAGCTTGTCGTTGACTTCGCGGCCAAGGGCGGCCAGGCGGTCGGCGTATTCCAGGGCCGAGCGTGGGTCATGAATCGAGCAGGGGCCGACGATGACCAGCAGGCGCGGGTCGCGGCCTTCGAGGATGTTGCGGATGGCCTGGCGATGGGCCTGGACTTGCTGGGCCAGTTCGCTGGGCAGTGGCATCTGTTGCTTGAGCAGGTGCGGGCTGGGCAGGCGTTTGCTGACAGTGGTGTTGGCCGCTTGCGGCTGGGTCAGGGGCAGGGCGAGGCTGGAAGCGTGCATGGCGTTTTTCCCTGGGCGGACAGCGGGTTCAAGCCCGCATGGTCGGCCCTATCGAGGTGTTCGACAGATCGTTGAATTCGTATTGGCTGCTGCATTGCCACCTGTAGAAGACCGATCGGAGGCGGCTGGCTGGCCCGAACGGGATTGGCTAAATCGCCAGGCGGAGGTGTTTGCGTAGTAATAAGTGGCGTAGTTCATGAATCTGTCCTCAAGGTGAATCGGTGTTGGTCAAAGGCCTGAAAAGCAAAACCCCCGGTCGGGAAGCCGACCGGGGGTTTGAGTATTCTCATGTTCGGCGGCCCCTCGAAGGTGGACGCCGGGTGGGTATCGGCGCCTAGTGGCTAAACCAATACCCAAAGTAATAGCTGGCAGGTGCCACGCAGCCGGCAACGGCCAGCACAGGGCGCAGGCTGCGACCGGTGTGGTTGGCGGGGTTGCGGGTGTGTTTCGGCATGTTGCTCTCCAGTGAATGAGCCCGAGCTTACTTCAGTTCGTGCGGGCCATTCAATGGATAAATGCTATAGGGCCGATCATTTATTTTTGTACTGACTGGTTCAATGGCCGTAGCGCCCGACCAGGCTCTGCGCCCCCAGGGCGTGGCCTTGCAGCAGTTGCAGCAGGCCGCTGCGGTCCAGCCCCTCGGGCAAGGTACCCAAGGGCAGGTCGGTGGCAATCAGGGTCAGGGCGTAATGATGGGGGTTGTCGCCGGCGGGTGGACAGGGGCCGCGGTAGCTCTGGGTGCCACGGGAGTTGCGGCCCACTGTCACGTAGGGCCCGCTCAACCCCGCCATGCCTTCCTTGAGCCCATCCTGTTCGGGATCGATGTTGTACGCCACCCAGTGCACCACACCCACGCCCTTGCCACCGTCCGGGTCGAGCATGATCAGGGCCAGTGATCGCGTACCTGCGGGCAGGTTGTCCCAGCTCAGTTGCGGGGTCCGCTCTTCACCGGCACCGCATGCCGGGTCCTGGCCGACCTGTTGCAGGGCGATGACGCCGCCATCGGTGAACGACGAGGAACTGACCGACATCGCGCCTTGGCCGCCTGCGGCGGCTAACGCTGTGCAGGGCAGCAACGCAGCGAACAGCCAGTGTCTGAGGTGCATGGTCAATCCTTGGCAGGGCGTCAAGGGCTTAGTCTAGTCCAGGTCTGCCTCAGCGGCTGTCCTGGTCCTCGGCAGTGCCTCCGCTGGCTCCGGCACCAGAGCCGGTGGCTTCGCCGGTGCTGTTGGAGCCGCCAGAGGCACCGTCGGCGGCATCGGCGTTGCTGCCGGTGTCACTGCTGTCGTTACCTTTGCTGCTACCGGGGCTGTTGACGCTGCTGCCTTCACCGGCAGTCTTGCCGCCGGACTGGTCAGTTTGCGGATGGCTGTCGGTATGGGTGTCGGTGGCGGCGAAGGCAGCGCCGGTGAGGCTGGTCAGGGCCAGCGCCAGGCACAGGGACAGCGGGCGAATGCGGATCATGGGACTTCTCCTTTGTGCAAGATCTGTCATTCGTTTGGCTGGCAGCGGCTGGCGGGGTGCCTTCTGGGCGACGAGTGGCAATCAACAAGATTCCGAGCGCTGTGCGGGTGCCGGTGTTTCGACCGGCTCCAGCGGCGGATGCTCCTGCGCCGCATGCATCAGGTCTTCGGTCACCCGCAACTCGGCACCGGTTGGCGAGAAGGTGGTCGAAGCGGTGAACGGCGCCGGGTGCTCTGCCGCCGGGCGCTTGCCGCGGCGCCACATGAAGAAGCACACCATGGCCAGGTTGACCACGGCAAACGCCCAGAACAGCCCAGCCTCGCCAAACTCGGTCATCATCGGCGAAATGGCCACCGGTGCCATGGCCGACCCCAGCGAGTTGATCAGCAGCAGGCCCTGGATCATCGGCACCAGCGCATCGGACGGCGCGCGGTCGGCCGCATGGCTGACCGCCACCGGGTACAGGGTGAACACGCCACCACCCAGCAGGAACAGCATGGCCGGCAACAGGAACGAGTCCGATGGCAGGAACACCGTGACAAGCGACAGGACAACGCACAACGCGGCCAGCGCGAGCAGCACATCGAGGCGGTCCTTGCGGTCGGACCAGCGCCCGACCGGGTACTGCAGCAGCATCGCGCCAAGGATCACCCAGGCCATCATGTTGCCAACTTCACCCACCTCCAGGCCGATGCGCTGCAAGTACAGTGGCAGCAGCGCATAGATGCCGGCAATCGCTACGCCCGAACCGAAGCAGCCGACCAGGCCCGACGGTGCCACGCCCAGCAACTGGCGGGGCTTGAGGGGTTCGACCTGCTCCAGCAGCGGCGACACCCGCGGCAGGATCACGATCGGCAACACCGACAGGGCGGCCAGAACGCCGGCCAGCATGAACGGGGCGGTATCGCCTAGCTGGGTGATTTCGCCAAGGCCGGCCTGGGCGATCACCCCGGCGCCGTAGAAGGCGATCATGTACAGCGCCAGCAGGCGGCCGCGGATTTTCGCGTCGCCGGCCAGCAACAGCCAGCTTTCGATCACCAGGAACACGCCCACTGCGGCCCAGCCGTTGATCAGGCGAAGCACCGACCACCAGGTGACCTCGTAGAACAACCCTTGCAGCAGGATGGTCACGGCGATCAGCGAGGCGAAGCTGGTATAGGCGCGAATGTGGCCGATGCGCAGGATCAGCCGGTCGTTGAAGATGGCGCCGAGGGTCAGGCCGATGAAGTAAGTCGACGAGACGATACCAATGGTAGTGGCAGACTCACCGGCGGCGCCCAGGCGCAGGGTGGTCAGGGAAGACATGAAGCCGTTGCCCAGGGCAATGATGAACAGCCCGAGCAGGGGCGCCAGCGCCATGGCCAGCAAACGCGGAGACATACGTACCTCTAGTTGGATGAGCGGAATGAGCACCTTCTCGGCGCGCACACCGGCTCGACCCGGCAAGGGGCGAGTGGCGACACGGATGCGACCTGGGCAAGACTCAACCGCTGGGCGTTATGGGAGATGGGCCGGGCGGGGAGGGTTGAGCCTACTTCACATGTGCGTTCATGTGTTCAGGCGCTGACTCTGTCATTGCTACTGGTTGCCACCGTTCAAGGCGACGGGCGAAAAGGAAGCGGGATTCTACGGGCTTGGACGCGTTTGCCCAAGGGGCCTGGGTGTGCGACGAGACGCCGCAGTCTCAGCGCGACATGAACTTGTCTTCCACAGACATTTTCGATGGCGGCGCCTGCGTGCGGTGAGATCGGCCCGGTACTCTCACTGAGTGCGGCATAATGCTGAACCCCACCAAGGAAGGCCCCCCATGTTCGCGTCGCTGTTCGCAGTCCTGGCCCCGGTTTTCATCGTCGCCGGCATTGGTTTTGCCTGGGCCCGCAAGGGCCTGGATTACCCCACTGATTTCATCGCCCGGGTGGTGATGACCGTCGGCACACCTTCGCTGGTACTGTCCACCCTCAGTCGTACCGACCTGGACCCGAATGCCTTTACCAGCATGGCCGTGGCCTGCTTGCTGTGCACCTTGGGGATGGCCTTGGCCGCTTTGCTGGTGTGTCGCGCGTCGGGCATGCACTGGCGGGTACTGCTGCCGGCGTTCATGTTCCCTAACACCGGCAACATGGGCCTGCCGATCAGTCTGTATGCCTTCGGTGAGCATGGCCTGGCCCTGGCCGTGGCATTTTTCCTGACCCTGTCGATCGTGCAGTTCACCATCGGCATGGCCATCTCCGGCACGGCGGCTTCGCTCAAGGCGTTGCTGCGCAACCCTATCGTCATCAGCCTGGCCGGCGGCATGCCCATCATTTTTCTCGATTTCGAACTGCCGCGTTGGCTGGCCAACACCGCAGACCTGCTGGGCGGCATGACCATTCCGCTCATGCTGCTGACCCTGGGGGTATCACTGGCCAGCATTCGCCTGCGTCACGTGGGCAGCGGCATGCTGCTGGGCGGTTTGCGCATTGGCCTGGGGGCTGCGGTGGGCTGGGCAGTGGGCGCGGTACTGGGTATGGACAGCCTGGAGCGTGCGGTGCTGATGGTGCAGTCGGCGATGCCGGTAGCCGTGTTCAACTACCTGATGGCGGTGCGGGCCAACCGTGAGCCAGAGCAGGTGGCGAACCTGGTGATGTGCTCGACGGTGCTGTCGTTTGCCTGGTTACCGGTGGTCCTGGCCTGGTGGATGTAGGCCTTTACCGACGATAGTGCCGGTACAGGCTTCGAGCTACTGGACCGACAACTGGTCATCCACCCAGCCTTGGCTGGTCAGCACCAGGGTTCGGGTTTCCTTGAGCGGGGCAGCATGGCTGGCCACCGCCTGGCCCAAGCCGGCGATGCTGGCTTTCACCTGATCATTGGCGGCCCACGCCGGCAACTCGATGATCTTGTAGGCATAGGTCACATTCGACAGCTTCTGTCCGGTTGCCTCGCTCGGCTCACTGAACTGCTCGATTGCCGTCACTTGTGCCTTGCCGAAACACAGCCCGGCGCCCGCCTTGTAGTATTTGCGGCCTTCATCGGTCAGGTCGTAGGCGTAGTAGATATCCGTGCGTGCCGGCGACCACAGCCGGGCCGGTATTTCGGTGCGCGAAATTTCCTTCTCGCTGACCACGCCTACCTGCGCCAGGGCGTGCAACGCCTTGTTGGTGCCGTGCACGTCGAAGTCCTGGGTCTTGGTAGGGAACGAACTGATGACGAAACAGTGTGGGTACCGGGTATCCAGGGAGGCCTGGACAGCCTTGTGGAAACGGGCCTTGATGGTGTCCTGGCTGTCGGAGCAACCGGCCAGTGTTGCCAGCAATGCCAGTGGCACGATCTTCCTGTACATGGTGAAACTTCCTTGGCGACGGATCGTGCGCGATTAAAACCCACGGGTTAGAGCGGCGCAATCGTGGCACGACGGCATCCCTGCAGGGGCTGCCGGGGTTACATCACTGTTCGCCCCGGGTGTCGATACTGACCACCACCGACATCCCTGGGCGCAGATGCCTGGCAGTCGGCTGGTCGGCATCCACCGTGATGCGCACCGGTATGCGCTGGGCGATCTTGACGAAGTTGCCAGTGGCGTTGTCCGCCTGCAGCAAGGCGAATTCAGAGCCGGTGGCCGGCGAAATCTGCTGCACATGGCCCCGTAGCTTCCGGTGGTTCAGCGCGTCTACGGTAAAGCTCACGGGCTGGCCGATACGCACATTGGCCATCTGGGTTTCCTTCATGTTGGCAATCACCCAAAGGGTGTCGGGCACCAGCGCCATGAGCTGCGCGCCAGAGTTGACATAAGCACCCAGGCGGGTGCCGATCTGCCCCAACTGGCCATCGCGCGGGGCCGTGACGCGGGTGTTGTCGAGGTCGATGCGTGCCAGCTCCACGGCGGCCTTGGCGTTCTCCACCGAGGCCTCGAGTGCGGCCCGGTTGACCACCACGGTCTCACGGTCCTGGCGGGCGATTTCCAGCGCCGCCCTGGCCTGGGCCAGGCTGGCGACGGCAGCGGCCTCGCTGGCACGGGCCAGGTCCAGGTCGCGGCGCGACACCGATCCATCGTTGACCAGCGCCTGGTTGCGGCCGAGGTCAGCCTTGGCTTTGGCCGCCTGGGCCGCAGCATCGCCGATGGCGGCCTGGCGCTGGGCAATGGTCGCTTCGGCGCTTTTGCGCTGCTGCTGGTTGTTGGCCAGGGCCGCCAACTGCTGTTGCAGCTGGGCGCTGGCTTGGGCAAGGCGTTGTTTGTAGATACGGTCGTCAAGTTGCACCAGCAAGTCGCCGGCCTTGACGAACTGGAAGTCATGCACCGGTACATCGATGACGTAGCCGCTGAGCTGCGGGCCGATGATGGTCACCTGGCCCCGCACCAGGGCGTTCTCGGTGCTTTCGATGGCGCTGCTGAATGGTGGCAGGCGCCAGGCATACAGCACCAACAGGATGCCGGCCAACGCCACCGCGGCGAAGCTGATGGATGACAGGATGCGCACCCGCCGCGTGCGTACCGGGCTGGTTGGTTCACTGGGCGGTGTGACGCCCTCCGGGGTTTCGGCGATGGCGGTGGTGGTCGTGGTGCGGGTGTCGTCGGTCATCGGGTGGGCGCGCCGGGGGTAGAGTCGGTAAGGGTGGCCTGACGTTTCACATGCCAGAGCCAGGTACTGCGGATACAGATCCAGATCATGGTCAGGATGGCGATGCTGCCGATCAGCACGAACACATCGTTGTAGGCCATGACGTTCGCTTCACGGGTAGCAGCGCTGGCCAGCAGGCGCATGCCGGCTTCACTGCGCAAGGCAGGGTCGGCAATGATGCCGCCGTAACCGGCACCCCCACTTTGAACGCGGGCATTGACCAGGGGTTCCAGGTAGCTGAGGCGATCCATCAGGTGGCTGGAGTGAAACTTTTCCCGCCAGGTCTGGAAGGTGCCCAACAACGCCGCACCAATCAGGCCGCCGAGGTTGTTGCAGATGCCGAACAACACCGAAAAACTGACCAGGTTGCGCGGGTTGGCGCGCACATGGCTGATGCCCAGGGCCATCGACGGGCCGAGGAAGAACGTGCTGCCGAACGCCAGCAGGAACTGGCTCAAGTACATTTGAGCCGGGCGTGTGAGGTTGCTGGAACTGCTGTCCATGAAGGCGCCGGCGGCCATGGCCAGCAGCGAGACGAACAGCGGGATCACCAAATGGTTGGGGTTGATGGTGAGGGCGCTGCTGGCCAGGCCCGTGACAGCGCCTGACAGCATGATCCAGTACAGCGTGCGCATCTGCTCGCTGCCCATGTTCAGCGCCTGCAGGAAACCGACCGCGCCGGTGGACTGTTCCGAGGTCACCATGCGGATCAGCACCACGCACAGGGCCAGACGTATGATGGCGCCACTACCCAACCAGTGGGTCATCAACAAGGGGTTGCGGCGATTGTGCTCGATGGCCAGGCCGCTGAAGACCAGCGCGATCGACGCCGCCAGTGCCACGCCGATCCACGGCGTCTCCAGCCACCAGTCGATGCGCCCCAGTGACAGTACGGCGCAGAGCAGTGCGGTACCGCTGGCGATCAAGGTGAAGGTCAGGAAGTCGAGGGGTTCGAACGTTTTAAAACGGTCACCGGGCGGCAATTTCAGCAGCAGTACGCAACCCAGTGCGGTGAGTGCCAGGCCCAGCTCGAACAGGTACAACCCGCGCCATTCGGCAATTTGCAGAAGGTCTTCAGAAAAGATCCGTGCCAGCGGTAGTGCCAGCTGCGAGGCACCCAGGCCCAGTACCATGGCCTTGAGCCGCCATTGCGCCGGGAAGGCCTGAATCATGTAATACAGCCCCAGCGAGCTGAGCGCCGCGCCGACCATGCCGTGGGCCGCGCGTACGGCGATGGCAGAGTTCAGGTCGTTGACCAGCAGGTGGGCGAAGGTGACCACCACGTACAGCACCAGGAACACTTCGGTGAAGGCTCGCAGGCCGAACTGTTGGCGGAACTTCACCAACAGCAGGTTGATGGAGACGTTGGTCATCACATAGGCGGCCGGCAGCCAGGCCATTTCCGCGGTGGTTGCACCCAGGGCGCCTTGCAGAAACACCAGGTTGGCGGTGACCAGCGCGTTGCCCAGGCCACCGGTGATTGCCACCAGTAGGCCGACCACGCCATAGGCCAGACGCTTGGCTGGCGAATGCAGGGGCGTGGAAGGGGAGCCTGGCAGGCTGGGCTTTTCGTGGGGGAGCCACTGGCGGGGGGCGTATTTATCCATCGGCAGACTTTACTTTAGCGGCGCTTGATGCTGCTAGGCGCGTCCTTTGGTTTTTTGGGGGGTGTCGAGATTGAGCGCCGCCCACTACAACGCTTTGGCCAGAAACTCGGCCGTGCGGCTTGCCTTACACCCGGCCACCACCTGCGGGGTGCCGCTGACCACCACCTTGCCCCCGGAATCCCCGGCCCCCGGGCCAATATCGATCACCCAGTCACTCTGCGCCACCACTCGCATGTCGTGTTCGACCACCACCACGCTATGCCCGCTTTCTACCAGGCGGTTCAGCTGTACCAGCAGCCGGTCGATGTCCTGCGGGTGCAAGCCGTTGGTGGGCTCATCCAGCACATACAGGGTCGCCCCGCGGGCCATGCGCTGCAGTTCGGTCGCCAGCTTGATCCGCTGCGCTTCACCACCGGACAGCTCGGTGGCAGGCTGGCCCAGACGCAAGTAGCCCAGGCCGATATCCTGCAGCACCTGCAGACAACGGCGGGCAGGCGGTTGCTCGGCAAAAACCTGCAGGGCCTGGTCGACGGTCAACTGCAGCACTTGCGCGATGTTCATGCCTTGCCAGCTCACCGCCAGGGTTTCGGGGTTGTAGCGGGCACCCTGGCAGGTCGGGCAGGGCGCATACACGCTGGGCATGAACAGCAATTCGACGCTGACGAAACCCTCTCCCTCGCAGTTGGCGCACCGGCCCTTGGCAACGTTGAACGAAAAGCGCCCGGCGTCGAAGCCCTGTGCCTTGGCCTGCTCGGTAGCCGCGAAGCGTTTGCGCACGTGGTCGAACAGGCCTGTGTAGGTGGCCAGGTTGGAGCGCGGCGTACGGCCGATCGGTTTCTGGTCAACCTGCACCAACCGCTTGATGCTGCCAAGCCCGGCGCTTACGTGGCCGCTGCTGGTCTGTTCAGGTTCGTCTTCCAGGCTCTGCGCTTCGGGCTCGCTACGTTGCTCGGCATGGCCCAGGTGTGCCCCCACCAGTTCCAGCAGGGCCTGGCTGACCAGGCTGGATTTGCCCGAGCCTGAAATACCGGTAACGGCGGTAAAGCAGCCCAACGGAAATGCGGCGCTCAGGTTATCGAGGTTATTGCGCGTGATGCCTTCAAGCTTCAGCCAGTCGCGTGCTTGGCGGGGGGCGCGTGTGGCCTGTACCGGGGCATCGAACAGGTAGGTGCGGGTGCATGACTGTTGCACCTTGGCCAGGCCGGCGGGCGGCCCGCTGTAGAGGATGGTGCCGCCGTGTTCGCCGGCAGCTGGCCCTACATCCACCAGCCAGTCGGCGCGGCGCATCGTGTCCAGGTCGTGCTCCACCACATACACCGAGTTGCCAGCCTGTTTCAGGCGCTGCAGGGCTTCGAACAGCGCTTCACTGTCGGCCGGGTGCAAGCCGGCCGACGGCTCGTCGAGTACGTAAACCACTCCAAACAGCTGCGAATTCAGCTGGGTGGCCAGGCGCAGGCGTTGCAGTTCACCAGAAGACAAGGTCGGGGTGCTGCGCTCCAGGGCCAGGTAACCGAGGCCGAGGTCAAGCAGCGTGTCAATGCGTTCGAGCAGTTCTTTGGCGATGCGTTGGGCCGCCAGGCGTTTTTCCAGTGTCAGCTCGTCCTGCTGCTGGGTCAGGTAGTCGGCTGCCGCCACCTTGCGGAACACCTCAGCCAGCGCCTGCAACGACAGGTGCGACAGTTCGGCGATGTCCAGCCCGGCGAAGGTCACGGCCAGCGCTTCGCGCTTCAGGCGTTTGCCCTGGCACAGCGGGCAGGGGCTGGGGTGCATGTACTGGGCCACACGCTTGCGCATCTGCGCGCTCTGCGAGTGCATGAAGGTATGCAGCACATAACGCCGGGCACCCATGAACGTGCCTTGATAGCTGGGCTCCAGCTTGCGCTTGAGCGCTTCGCGGGTCTGCGCCGGGGTCAGGCCGGCATACACGGGGGCGGTGGGCGTCTCTTCAGTGAACAGGATCCAGTCGCGCTGCGCCTGAGGCAGGTCGCGCCAAGGGATATCGACGTCATAGCCCAGCGTGACCAGGATGTCGCGCAGGTTTTGCCCTTGCCACGCCATTGGCCACGCCGCCACCGCACGCTCACGGATGGTCAGCGACGGGTCGGGGACCATGGTCGCTTCGGTCACCTCGTAGACACGGCCCAGGCCATGGCACTGCGGGCAAGCGCCCTGGGGCGTGTTCGGAGAAAAGTCTTCGGCGTACAGCATCGCTTGCCCGGCCGGATAGTGGCCTGCGCGTGAATAGAGCATGCGGATCGAACTGGACAAGGTGGTCACGCTACCCACCGAGGAGCGTGCACTCGGCGTGCCGCGTTGCTGCTGCAGCGCCACCGCCGGCGGTAGCCCGTCGATGGCATCGACATCCGGCACGCCAACCTGGTCGATCAGGCGCCGGGCATAGGGCGCCACCGATTCGAAATAACGCCGCTGGGCTTCGGCATACAGCGTGGAGAACGCCAGCGAAGACTTGCCCGAGCCAGACACGCCGGTGAACACCACCAAGGCGTCGCGGGGGATATCGACATCGATGTTCTTCAGGTTGTGCTCGCGGGCGCCACGGACGCGGATGAAACCGCTTGGGGTGGTCGGGCGTTGTGGCATGAAGCAGTCCTTGTCTGAAGCTGGGCAGGAAGCTCAAGTTAACAGCAATTGCAGCGCCCTTGCGTGGGCAGCAGTCAAGGAATCTACCCGATGGAGCCGGAGGGGGGGCAGGGCGCCGGCTGTTTTCGCCTTACCTGACGTTCGTCTCAAGGCTTTTATTGCAGCCCCTAGCGGGTGCCCAGCACATCGCGGATGTTGTCCACCACATTGTTGTCCTTGATCACGTCACTCAACCAGCCTTCCAACGGCATGTTGCCCCACTTGATCGCACGTTCGATCAGGTAGGGTACCGGGCTTTGCGGTTCGCTCTGTTTGAAGTACTGGGCGATGCCCGCAAGCATGGTGAATGCCTCGTCGCGGGTCAGCGGGGTGGTGCGCAGGGCTGCAGGTGCGGTCGTCGGGGGCGTGGCATTCATCGCTTCACCTGCTTCGTGGAGGTTGGCACCCGTGGCCTGTGGCTGTGCTTCTTCCGGGATGGCGGGGTGTAGCTCGACGCCGCGGTCCTTGAGCAGTTTTTCCGCCAGCTGGCTGGCACGCGAAAGCATGTCGGCAAGGCTGGCAAAGCTGGGCGCCTCGTGGCCGAACAGGCGGTCGGCGCTGGCCTGCAGGCGTTTGCATGCATTCAGGCTGGTAGCGATCTGCTGGGCCTTGGCGCGCAGGTAATCGGTGTCGGTAAGCGCTACCGAGCGCTGGAAGATCTCGGCGTTGATCTTGCCTTCGTTCAGCGCTGTCTGCATCGCCTTGGGGTTTTGCAAGGCGAGGTTTTCTACATGGCGTGATTCGTCATAGCGCAACACGCCAAAATGCTGCCCTTGGATAATGGGCAAGCCACCGG
Organism: Pseudomonas sp. USTB-Z; assembly: GCF_019691255.1. NCBI lineage: Bacteria > Pseudomonadati > Pseudomonadota > Gammaproteobacteria > Pseudomonadales > Pseudomonadaceae > Pseudomonas > Pseudomonas sp. USTB-Z. The sequence continues at coordinate 52,213 of NZ_JAECZP010000002.1, read as the reverse complement.
CAATGTCGGTGAGCGTGGTCTTCAACCAGGACAGTCGCGCCGCGCGCTCGTCCAGGCCGTCTTCGAGGGTGGGGTACAGCGTTTCCCAGAACGCAACCAGGAGCTGTTCGGTCAGCTCGAGGCCAAAGGTGATGCCTTCGAAGTGTTCACGTTGGGCCAGCCCCTCGCAGAGCCAGGCCACCAGCATCAGGTCTTTGCTTTGCTGCGCAAGCCCTTGAGCCGACAGGTTGATCACCTGCTCCCAGTCGGCAGTCTTCAAGTCGGTTTGCCAGTCCCCCTGGGTCAGGTAGTCTGGGTCCGCCCGGCGTGCCTCCTTGATCTGGTCGAACAAGGCAGAGAAGCTCAAGTCTTCGCCACTGCCCCCCTCGATAGGGGCGGCCAGTGTGGCCAGCGAGAGGTCATTGAGAATTTCAGGCATAGAACACTCTGGACATGGCTAGTGAACAGCGCGCCGGAAAACCCGGCGCGCTGCAGAACACAGGCCGCCGAAGCGGCCCATGGTTCGGTACGTGCTTAGGCAAACACTTTGTTCGCGGTGCGGTCCCAGCCACCTACGATGTTGCCGCCGGCCTGGCCGTCGGTGCGGTTCTGCTGGGTGTAAGTGGTCTTGATGCGGGCAAAGTTGAAGCTGATTTCTTCAACGGGCAGGTCGCTGACCGCCTTGTCTTCACCATTCTGATTGCCACCGGCGACAAACTTGACCGAAGAGACCACCACTTCTTCCATGTCGATGGTCAGGTAGGTGACCTTGTCGCCACCGGCGCGGTTCACGTTCAGCTTCAGCTTGGCGATGTGCTTGCCAGTGCAGCAGTGTTCGAACAGTTTGGCCGATGCCTTGTCGACTGCCTTGCGGATCTTGAAGTCGCTCAGGGCAACGCGCTCGGAGGACGCACCGCCCGAAGAGCTGGCGGTTGCCGACGTAGCCTGGGTGGCGCCGTACTCGTAGCCCAGCACTTCGATCCAGTCCTTGTGTTTTTCATCCAGTACTTCGCCTGGGATGCCGTCGATTTGGATATACGCGTCAAATGCCATTGTGAAACTCTCCATTAACAACATGTAAAGGGTTGCTCATGCGCCCCTTGGTTTTGACCTCGCCGGGCGTGCCGGCAGAGGTAGCTTGCCGCCGCCCGGGCCTCATCCTGTGAGGCCCCGGCGACCGGTTATTGCGGCGTGGCTCAGTTAAGCCCACGCACTTCGATTTCCACCCGGCGGTTGGGCTCCAGGCACTTGATCAACTGCGTTCGCGGTTGTTGCATGTCGCAGTTGACCAATGGCTTGCGGCTGCCTTCGCCCTGCGCGACCACCAGCTCGGCAGGTACGCCCTTGCCAACCAGATAGGTGCGGATGGTTTGCGCCCGTTGTTTCGAAACCTGCAGGTTGCCCTGGCTGTCACCCAGTTGGTCGGCGTGCCCCGAGATGATGATCTTGCCGATATTCGGGGTGTTCAGCAGCTTGCTGGCAATTGCGCTCAGCTGATGCTGGCCTTCGTTTTTCAGGCTCTGGAAATCGGCGCGGCCGAAGGCGAACAGGGTGTCGGATTCCAGCGTGATGGTCTCGATCGCACGCAGTGACTGGGCCCGCAGGCTGTCGATGTAGTTGCGCGAACTGGACATCAGGAAGGCGTTGTCGAGGATGCGCGGTACATCTGGCTCACGGATCTGGTCGCTGTAGAACGTGATCTGGCGGCTGGCATACAGGTAGTCCTGGTTGCCACCGGCCTCGCTGCCAGCGGCGGCCATGCTCTTGCCGGTATGGCGGGCGATGGCCGGGTACCAGTAGTCCGGCAGGTGCGCCTTGAGAAACGCCGGGTCGGCATGCTCGCGCTGGCCCGGAGAAAGCATCACGTAAGTGTCCAGGGCCGCCTTTCCGAAATTGGCGATCGACTGGGCGCGGTTGTCATGGGGCAGCGCCTCGGCCTCTACGCTGTCAATGCCGCTCACTGGCTGCAGCTCACGGGTGTTGCGCTGGTAGACCTTGAGCGTGGTCAGCAGGTACAGGGTACGGGTCAGATTATCGGCCGTGGGCTTTAGCATCACATTCTGCAACGTGGCGAAGTAGCGGTCGCGCAGCAGCGGCTCCACCTCATGGCCCTGGTACAGGCCCAGGCGCATGCCGAGGGGCACGCCCTTAGCGTGGTGTTGCTCATGGTAGTGAGCAGCCCAGAAGCGCAAGCGGTCGAGGCTTCGCCAGGCGGTGTACTGGCCGCTGGCCGCCTGGTCGTCGGCCTTGGCCTGGGCCAGTTCGTCGGCAATGCTGGCCAGGGTGGCGCGGTTGTTCAGGTACGACCAGCCCCACAGGCTGCACAGCACCAGTGCCGCCAGGCCGGCAGCGCCCACCCACCCGGCCTTGCGCCGGCGTTCACGGTGGTTGCTGGTGTACAGCGCCACCAAATGCTGGTCGGGAATGATCACTTTGCGGAACAGGCTGTTGATGAACAGCGGCGCCGGCTGGCTGCCGGCAGTGCCCGTTCCTTCTGCGTGTTCGAGCGCGAAGCGTTCGGCCACATGCTGGCCGTGGCAGCCCCACTGAGCCTCGTCGGCCTGCAGCGCCGCGGTGAAATAGAAACCGCGCAGCATTTCGGCATTCTGGTAAGGGTTGGCACGCAGCAGGCTGTCGACGAACTGATGCAGGCGCGGCTTGAGCGCGGCCAGCTCCAGCGGGAAGCGGTAGGCAGCGTCGTTCCGCCGGGTGACTTGTATGTCCTGCTGCACCAGCTGCTGGCTCGCCATCTGCCCCCAGTAACGCGTCAGCTCGTCCATCGCATTGCTGAAGCGCTGGCCCCAGTCGGCTTGCTCGTAACCCTTGTGAGAGAAGGTTTTACCCATCACTTCACCACGAGCCGCGTCGTCCAGTTGGCGATAGAACGCGGTGAAACCAGGGATCAGGTCGCATTTGGTGAAAACCAGGTAGATTGGCAGACGCACTTCCAGCAGCGCGCAGCTTTCCTGAATGCGTTCGCGCAAGCGCTTGGCCACGCGCTCCTGGTCTTCGACCGAACCATGCAGGATATCGGCGATGCTGACGCTGACAATCAAGCCATTAAGGGGACGGCGCTGGCGGTGCTGGCGCAGCAGTTGCAAAAAGCCGCGCCACTTGCCGGCTTCCTCGGGGCTGTTCATGTAGCGCCCGGCAGTGTCCAGCAGTACCGCTTCAGAGCTGAAGAACCAGTCGCAGTTGCGCGTGCCGCCCAGGCCCGCGACACGCACGCCTTCGCGCTCGGCATAGGGGAAGTTAAGGCCCGACTGCAGGATCATCGTGCTCTTGCCGGCGGCAGGCTGGCCAATGACCAGGTACCAGGGCAGGGCATACAGGGCATCCTTGTTCGAAGTACCGCGCGGCTTGTTGCTGTGCAGGCGCTCGATGCCCTGCAGCAGGCGCTCGCGCAACAGGCTGACTTCTTCCCGGTCGGCCGGGGCTGCACTGAGTACGGCCTGGTCGGCGTCGTCACGCAGCAGGCCTTCAAGGTTGTGGTGCTGACCCACGCCGCGGTACAGCAGCAGTACATAGCCCGCCGACAGCAGCAGAAACACGCCGATCCCGGCCAGCAGGCTGTGCAGCGAGGCGAAGCCGAAGGCTCGGCCGATGGCCCAGACCAGGAAGATCGCCAGGAAGAACGCCACGCCCAGCAGGTAGGGTTGGTAGCGCAGGCAGTAGTACTTGAGCTTGTTCATACAGGCGTCGCATCCAGTGCATCGACGAACTGGTCGATGACATGTTCAAGGGGGCGGTCGTAATCGTGCAGCCGTGGCACCGTTGTCAGCGGGCTGAGCAACTCCAGGTGCTGGCACGGGTCGGCACAGCCACTGAGCAGGCGGTAGGCACAGCTGGCGTGGCGCGCCGGGAAGCAATACAGCTGCGGGTGCATGAAGTCGTCGGCCAACAGGCTCACTGCCGGCAGCGCTCGGTGTTCGCTCATGCGGGCCAGCCAGGTCAGCCACAGGTCGGCAGTGGGGTTTTTAAGGCCACGTTCGGCCGGCAACGGCAATTCGATGCCGCCTGCAAAGTCGCCCTGCAGCGAGGCACGGCCGAGCTGCAGGTGGGCGAGGGCAGTGGCACTGTCGAAACCTGGCCAGGACCCATGAAGGGCACGGGCCACATCCGCGAAGCTGAAATCATGCAGGAACTTGGCGTGCACCCGGCGGAACAGGTCCAGGTCCTGGCCCTGCAGCGGGCGCAAGGCCTTGATCCGTTCGAACAGGCGGGTGCAGTCGGCGCCTTGCACGGCCTGGTGCAGCATCGGCTTGATCTGCGCGCTGAACAGCTCGCCAAGCGTGAACGGGTTGACCAGCCCAGTACTGTCATCGCCCTTTAGCAGCTGGAAGATGAAGAACGGGTAGCGCCGCTGGCTGGCATCGCGCGAGCTGAGCAGGCCACCCAGTAGCCAGTTGCCGTTGCGTGCGCGGTAGGTGAAAAAACACATCGGCAGCGCGTCGAACAACGCCTGCCAGTCATCGCGGTAGCGCATGGCTGCCAGCGATGACTGCAACCAGGCGTCGAACTCGCAGACTTCTTCCGCCGCCCCATGCAGGCTGACGAAATCTGCGCTCGACGGCAGCTTGCCGAAGCAACCAATCATTGCGCGCCCCTGCTGTTGAGGGCGCTCAGGGCCTTGACGTCACCCAGATCGGTCAGCTTGACCCCGCCGAAGTTGCGCACGATAAGGCTTACGCGGCCACTGGCGGTGTTCCAGCTAAAGCGTTGCTGAATGCCGTCCAGGTCGTCGACCCGAGCGCTCTCGTTCATGCGCAGCAGGCCCCACCGCCCTGGGAAGTCGAACACGGTGACCCGTGTGCCGCTCAGGGTAACGACGTCCAGGCGCGCGCCCGGCGCGGTGCTGGTGCCTGGCCAGGCGAAGCGGTTCCAGCTGCTGCGGCCGTTGCGGTAGTGCTGCTCCTGGCCATCGAGGGTGAAGACGATGTCGGTGAAGTTGGCTGAAGGCTCCAGCATGATTTCGAAGCCGTTGTCACGGTCCGACAGGCTGGCGATCACCTGGCCCACGGAGCTGGCCTTGTCGATGCTGTTGAGCATGCCAGGGTTGACCAGCGCCGGCCCCTTGCCATCGCCCACACCCAGACCTTCACCACCGGCCAGGTTGCCGATTTCGTTGCGCTTGAAGGCCGGCAGCAGGCCGCTGTCGGGATCTACGAAGCGTTGCAGGTCTTTCACCGAAGCCTCGTTGCGGCTGCTGCCGGCAATCGGGTAACGGTGTGCCATGACCTGCTCCCAGGGCTTGGCGATCTGCTGCGCCCAGGCCTTGGCGATCTGCTCGCCGGCCGGGTCGCGCAGGGTCGCCCAGGCATACTGGATGGGCAGGCTGAACAGCCCCTGCAGCGAGCGCGACAGGCCATCCTGGCTGGTGTCGACGCTGCTTTCCACGTAGTTGCGCACGGTGGTGATCTCGCTCGGCTGGCCTTCCAGGGTCTCGCTGATCAACTGTTTGCTGCTCTTGCCCACATCCTGCGAGCGCTGGATGTTGTTCATGCGCACCTTGAGTTTGCGCAAGGCGGCCAGGTAGCGGTCCATGATGGTGCTGTCGGCACCTTCGGCGTTGTTTTCAGCGAACACCCGCGCCACCGGCTCGAAGCGCTTGGCCAGGCTGCCGTCGTCCACCGCCGGCAGGGCCGGGGCGACGTTGGCAGGCAGGGTGTCGTTGGCGTCGAACAGACCGGTGACCTTGCTCCAGAAACCGTCATCGCGGCTGGTGCCGGGGGCCGGGATGGCTTGCTTGACCGGCAGGTCCCACTGGGTATTGTCGTTGACGGCCTGCAGCAGGCTCTTCACTGGCGAGTTCTGCACGTCGCTCAACAGCCCCAGTTCCCGGGTCGCCGAGGCCAGGTCGGCGAAGTGGCGCACGCCAACGCTGCTGACCATCTTGTACCAGGCCTGGGTGTAGTCGCGCTTGTAGCGGGTCATGAACTCGCGCACGAAGTTGGCCTTCTGCACGATGGCATCGCCGCCTTCGCCGTCCAGCACCCAGTCCGACTCGTTGCGCAGGTTGCCCGACACCAGCTTGATCAGCTCGGGCTTGACGAAGGTGTCCCAGCCCTGGCGGGTGTAGATCGCCGGCACACCCGCGGTTCCGTACAGCAGCGCGCGGCCTGGTTGCGGGACCAGGTCGTTGAGGCTCAGCGCCGGGAACTGCCGGCTCGACTCGAGCTGCAGGCGCAGGTATTCGCGATCGACCAGCGAGCTGGAGATCATGAACGACTTGAGGTTCTGCCGGGTTTCGTTGATCAGCTGTTCGTTGCGCGGCAACGACGGCGCTTGGCCCTGCTCCAGCAACTGCACGTACAGCGGGGCATTTTCCGCGATCACGCCAGCGTCGGCCGGGGTGCCTTCGGCGGCGGCGCTGGCCCAGGCCTGGGGCAGGCTGGCAGCGACGAAGGCCGGGTCTGGATGGGCCTGGGGCTCGGTCAGCAACAGGTACAGCTTGAGGGTGTTGTAGGCCTCGATGATCGAGGCCACCTGCTGCTCGTCCAGGCGCCCGAGCATTTCTTCGGACAGTGACAGCCCACCGGTGGCGGCGGACAGCTCGGCGCCATCGCTGGCAGTGGCCAGGTTGACCTTGGCGGCATAGGCGCCAGCGCGGGTGTTGCCCAGCGCGGCCTTGGCCCTGGCTGCAACGGCAGGGGCCAGCGGCTTGCCATTGCGCTTCTTCGGCAGCGGGGCCGGGGTGAATTCCAGCTCCTGGTTGATACCGTTGGCGAAGGTGTTGAACGCCCGCATCTGCACTTGCAGGCTGCGTGCGATCGGTTCCAGCGCCTGGCTGCGCAGCTGCGCCAGGTAGGCGCTGCGGGTCACCTGGTGAATCGCCTCGCCCTGGTACAGGCCGCCACCCAGCTGCAAGGGCACTCCCTGCAGGCGATGGGCCTCGACGTTGGCCATCTGCTCACGCAGCACTTCCAGGCCCTTGCCTGCGGCCAGCTGCTGCTCGCGGTCTGCTGCCTGCTCGATGTGCGCCAGCTGCCCACGCAGGCTGTCCAGCCACTGGCGGTTATTGGCGAACGACAGCGCTTGCCAACCGATGAACAGCAACCCGGTGGCGGCGGCCAGGCCCAGTAGCAGCGGGCTGAACGCAGCCTGGCGGCCCAGGCGCGACTGGTAAAGGATCAGGTCGCGGTCGGGGAAGATCACCTGGCGGAAGGTGTCGGTGATGAAGTAGCTGCGGTTGCCCAGGGCCTTGCCGACGTGCCCGGCCTGTTCATCGTAGGCGGCCTGCAGGGCGAATTCGTCGGCGATGACGTCTTCATAGACCTGCCCCAGTTGCTGCCCGTTCTGCAGTGCACTGGTGAAGTACAGGCCACGTAGCAGCAGCGGGGCACCGCCGCGATGGCCGCGGGTGAAGTGGTCGAGGAATTGCTCGAGCACACCGCTGAGGGCGGCGAAGTACTGCGGGAAATTCAGCAGGGTGCTGTCGGCTTCGGCACCGAGGGCGATCATCTGTGCGTCGACGTGCTGGCGAATATGAGCCTGCAGCTTCTTCAGGCGTGTCTGCAGCACGGCGTGCAGGCCGTTGGTGCGGATTTCCGAAAGGCCAAAGGTCATGCCCAGCGGCTGCTGGCGTTCGTGCAGGTCGAGGCCGTCGAAAGCCTGGCTGAAACCCGGCAACTGGTCGGTCTTGCTCAGCATCAGGTAAACCGGCGGGTTGGCATCGAGGCATTCGGCGTATTCTTCCACCCGTGCCACCAACTGGGCCGCCAGGGCATTGCGCTCATCGCTGTTGGCCGCCAGCAGCTCGGGCAGGCTGACCACAAGCACCAGGCCATTGATCGCCGCTTTGCCGCGCTGCTTACGCAGCATGCGCAGAAAGGCCGAGAACTCGCTGGCCGACTGGTCGTCGCGCAGGTAGCGCCCGGCGGTGTCGATCATCACGGCGTCGGGGCTGAAGTACCAGTCGCAGTGCTGGGTGCCGCTTTCGCTGTCGTTGGCCGTAGCGATGCTGGCCGACAGGCCGGAATGGGTCAGCAGCGAGGTCTTGCCGGCCGCCGACATGCCGACCACCAGGTACCAGGGCAGGTCGGACAGGGCCGCCTTGCCGCCGCCACCCGCGGAGCGGTCGGTGCGCAGCATGGCGATGGCGTGCTTCAGGCGCTCACGCAGCACCTGCTGGTCACGGAACTCGCCAGTGGCATTCCACGAGCGGTCGACCTCGATCTGCAGCAGGTTCTCCAGGTTGTGTTCGGCGCGAATGCGCTGGTATTGGCGCAGCACGATTACCAGCAGGAAGCAGGCACTGATGATTGCCAGCGCTTCAGGCACGTGATGACGCAGCCACGGCACCAGCGGCGCGGCCAGCCAGCAAATCAACAGGCTAGCCAGCCACAGCAATGGCAGCAGCACCCAGAAACTTTTCAACAGACGCAGTAATGTTTTCATGTCTTCCTGACTCGGCTACCTGGTATGTGCTCAGGCACTGAACAGCTGGCGGATTTGTTCGGACAGGGCGGCGACGTCCTTGTCCAGCAACCAGTCCAGCGTCAGGTACACGGCGACGCAGACCAACGCGATCAGCGCCAGATACACCCACAGCGGTACTTCATGGCGCAGCATCTGCGACACCTGGTCGGGCAGTGCCCAGTCCGGTGACAGGGCTTTGGGCGCCTTGCGGTAGCGGGCGATATCCTGGCCCAGTGTATTGGCCAGGTAACGCAACTGGTCCTTTTGGCCGAGGCTGAACTTGCCCTCGAAGCCCAGTGCCAGGCACAGGTGGTAGACCTCGAGCACGTCGATGTTCTGCTTGACGTCGGCGCGCAGCGCATCGACCTTCTCGAAGAACCCTTCGCCGGCCAGGTGCACGCCGAAATAGCGGAACTGCAACGGCTGCAGCTCAAAGTGCCGACGCAGCGCATTGTCGTCCGAGCGCAGTACGCTTTCGTCGAGGAAGGCGCACAACGCGTATTGGGTGTCCTTGACCTGCTCGACGCTATAGTTGGCGGCACGGGCATCACGTTCCAGGTTGGCGAAGAAGCGTTCGACGCTACCTTCGAAGGCCTGCACCGAGGTCACCTGGCGGCCGCGACGTACGATCAACGCCATGCTGATGAAGTCCTGGACCAGGTCCTTGAGCGTCGGTTTGTCGCTGGCGGCCGGGACGGCGCCCTGTTGCAGTACGGCTTCGGTCATTTGAGCACCGCCATCAGTTCAAGCTTGAGGTTGGTAAAGGCGCTGGGCGCATAGAAGCAGATGGCCTGGGCGCTGATCATTCGCTCATACACAGTGCCGTGTGGCTCGATGGCGAAGTACTGGTTGTCCAGGCGCACCGGAATTGCGTTCGGCAGCCGCGCGGCATGATTGAGGGTGACACCCGGCATGGCGCTGTTGACCACCACTTCAATGTCTTCCGGCGAACCGACCTTGAAGGCACGGGGCACCAGTTCCAGCAGGCTGGCGCCGGGCATGTCGGCGTGCACGGCGATATAGAAGTCGGCTTCGGCCAGGCGCGGGTCGTGCAGTTGGCCTTGCCAGTGCGATGGCTTGGTCTGGGTCAGGTTGATGACAATGCACTGGTTGGGCACAACGTTGTCGAGCATCACCCGGATCATTTCGTCGAGCTTGACCAGCGACGCGGCCGGGTCGTGGTGGTCGTACTCGGGGATGTCGCTGAGCTGGGTGTCCAGGGTGAAGGTCAGCAGGCCGCCGGCAAGGTCCGCCAGGAACAGGTACAGGCGCTCCGGGTGCAGGCGCGGGTGGGCCAGTAGATGCGCCAGCTGCGGGTGGGCACGGTTGACCGTGTTCAGCAGCCAGAACAGGGTCACATCGCTGGAGCCGAACTCGGCGATCTGGTCGGCGCGCTCGCGGCGCCGGCCGGAAAGCGCTTTGCTCTTGGCCTGCAGGGCACCGAGCAGGCGCTTGCCGATGCCGGCAATGGTCTCGTGGCTGCCCAGGTGCAAGGTGGGGTGGACGAAATGCGGGTCAACGTTGAAACCGCCCATGCTGTTGCGTGTCAGCTTGGCCAGTGGGCAGTGGCTGTAACCGTCGAGGCTGTCACCGTCGACCAGCAGCACGACGTTCAGGCGCAAGCTGGTGATTTCGTTTTCCAGCTCGCCTTCATTAAGGTCGGGCAGGGTGTCGAACTGCTTGCGGAAACGCCGTGCGGCCTTGTGTTCATGGCCATCCTCGACGTAGTTGAGGCCGAATGGCTCGGGCAGCTTGAGCGCGGCATACACCTTCAGGTCGTTGGCCTTGAGCAGGTCCTTGAGGTCGCGCGCGGCCGGCAGCGGATCGTGCTGCGGCGCGTCGTAGAGGCTGCCATCGGGGAACACCAGCTTCAGGCGCTTGAGCTGCAGTGAACCATTGGCCAGGGCGTCCTCATCCACCTGCAGCGCCTGAACCCCCCAATGGAAAGGGGTGCTGCGCAGGGTCGCCTCAGCCAACTGGTGCTGATGGAATTCGTCCTGATACTGGAAGTGCTGGGGCAGCAGGAACATGCCTTCCGACCACATCACCCGGCTCTGCTTGCTCATTTGACGCTATCCACTAAAGAATTGAAGGTTGAATCCATGGCGTTGCTGGCCGACTGGCTGGCGGCGTCGGTGGCTTTGTCGATGGCCGCGTCCTGCACCTTGTCGGTGAGGGTCGCGTCGGCATCCTTGGCCTTCTGCGCAGCGGCAAGCTGGTCGGCGGTCGGTGGTTTGTTCAGTACGTCCACGCCACGCATGGCGCTGATTTCGGTGTTGTCCACCAGCACCCGCAGGCCGTCGGAGGAGAACCAGATACCGTCCTTGCGCAGCGAGTTGGCGTCGAAGGCGACTTTCCAGCGCGCGTCCTGCTCATCGCGGAAGAACGCCGCCACGCCGACGTAGCGCGTGTTCTTGGCCAGCGGCCACTGGTCGATCTGGCCAATGCCGGGCAGCAGGGTGATCTCGCGGGTTTCCACCAGGGTGTTGCCCAAGGCTTTTTGCGGGGCGTCCCACAGGGTCTCGGCATCGGTAGCCGCGAAGCGCTCGAGGTCGGTCAGCTGATACACACGCATCACCACCGACAGCGGCTTGCCCTCGGCGTCGGGGTTGAGCTGGTTGCCGCCGTCGGAGGTCAGGATGACCTTTTCGCTGTCGGCCAGCATGTCGGCCGCCCAGCTGTCTTCCATGCGCTTGCCGATACGGTCGGTGACCCCGCAGCCGGCCAGCGCTACCAGCAAGGCGGCTGCGGTCAGGCGTTTGAGGACGATGTGCTTGTGTTGCATGACGGCAAAACCTCCGGGTACTGGTCAGGCCAGGCGATAGGCGAAATCGCCATCGCTGCCCAGCTCGATCGCAAGGTGCTGGATCGGCGCGTCCTGGGCCATGCGCTCGAGCACGCGCTGGGCGAGTTCGGGCATCAGGGTCTGGGACAGGATGTTGTCGATGTTGCGTGCGCCGCTGTCGACCTCGGTGCAGCGCGCGGCGATGGCCTTGACCAGCGCCTGGTCATAGCTGAGCTCGGCCTGGTGGTTGCGGGCGAAGCGCTTGGCGATGCGTTCGAGCTTGAGGGCGACGATGCGCTCGAGGATCTGGTCCTGCACCGGGTAGAACGGCACGATGCTCAGGCGACCGAGGAAGGCTGGCTTGAACACATGGTTGAGCTGGTCGCGCAGGTCTTCGACGATCGCCTCGGGCGTCGGCAGCTCGGTGGCGTTCAGGCAGGTCTGCATGATGCGCTCGGTGCCGGTGTTGGAGGTGAGGATGATCACCGTGTTGCGGAAATTGATCTCGCGGCCTTCGCCATCGTCCAGCACGCCCTTGTCGAACACCTGGAAGAACAGTTCGAGCACGTCGGGGTGGGCTTTTTCCACCTCGTCGAGCAGCACCACACTGTACGGCTTGCGGCGCACCGCTTCGGTCAGCACGCCGCCTTCGCCGTAGCCGACGTAGCCGGGTGGCGAGCCCTTGAGGCTCGACACGGTGTGGGCCTCCTGGTACTCGGACATGTTGATGGTGATCAGGTTGCGCTCGCCGCCGTACAAGGTGTCGGCCAGGGCCAGGGCGGTTTCGGTCTTGCCGACGCCGCTGGGGCCGAGCAGCAGGAACACGCCAATCGGTTTGTTCGGGTCTTCCATGCGCGCTCGGGAAATCTTGATGCGCTTGCCGATCTCATGCAGGGCGTGGTCCTGGCCCAGCACGCGTTCACCAAGCAGGGCCGGCAGGCGCTGCACGGTATCGATTTCGTCACGCAGCATCTTGCCCAGCGGGATGCCGGTCCAGCCGCTGATGACCTGGGCGATGGCGCCGCTGTCGACCAGCGCGTGGACCAGTGGCTGGTCGCCTTGCACGCGCGCCAGCTCGGCACGCAGGGTATTGAGCTGTTGGGCGTCGGCATCGTTGGCGGCGTCCAGCGCCTTGAGCTGTTCGACCAGTTCCAGCTCCTGCTGCCACTGGGCATTGAGTTGCTGTTCTTGTTGCTGCTCGGCCTGCAGGGCAGCCTGCAGCGCTTCCAGGCGCCGGGCATGGTCGTGCCCCTTGCCGGCTTCGTGGCCGAGCACGCCGATTTCCGCCTGCAGGTTGTCGATCTGCCGGCGGCAGTCTTCCAGTGCGCCGGGCAGCGAAGATTGCGCCAGGGCAATGCGCGCGCAGGCCGTGTCGAGCACGCTGACCGCCTTGTCGGGCAGCTGGCGGCCGGTGATGTAGCGGTTGGACAGGCGTACCGCCTGCACCAACGCTTCGTCCATCACCGCCACCTTGTGGTGCTCGCGCATCTTGCCGAGCAGGCCGCGCAGCATGTGAATGGCCTTGTCTTCGTCGGGCTCTTCCACTTTGACCACCTGGAAGCGGCGGGCGAGGGCGGCGTCCTTCTCGAAGTACTTCTTGTATTCGGCCCAGGTAGTGGCAGCGATGGTGCGCAACTCGCCACGGGCCAGGGCCGGCTTGAGCAGGTTGGCGGCATCGTTCTGCCCAGCCTGGCCGCCGGAGCCGATCAGGGTGTGGGCTTCGTCGATGAACAGAATGATCGGGTGCAGGCTGCGCTTGACCTCTTCGATCACAGCCTTGAGGCGGTTCTCGAACTCGCCCTTGACCCCGGCGCCGGCCTGCAACAGGCCCAGGTCGAGGGTGTGCAGGGCAACGTCCTTGAGCACCGCCGGCACGTCACCCTGGGCGATGCGCAGCGCCAGGCCTTCGACCACGGCGGTTTTGCCGACCCCGGCTTCGCCCGTGAGGATCGGGTTGTTCTGCCGACGGCGGGTGAGGATGTCGACCATCTGCCGTACTTCGAACTCACGGCCCAGCACCGGGTCGATGCGGCCTTCGCGGGCGCTTTGGGTAAGGTTGACCGTGTACTGGTCAAGTGCCGGGGTCTTGCCGCTGGCCTTGCTCGACGTGCTCACTGGCGCCGCTGGGCTTGCCAGCGGGCTGGCCTGCCTGGACTCGGCGCTACCCTCCACCAGCGCCGCAAGGTTCAGGCGCAGGTCATCGGCGTTGATTTTTTCCAGCTCCGGCGCCGAGGCGATCACCACGCGACGCAGTTCAGCATCGTCAAGCAGAGCCTGCAGCAGGTGAGCGCTGCGCACCTGGCCTACGCCGTATTCGATCGAGGCCAGCAACCAGGCTTGCTCGATCATGCGGGTAATGTGTGGCGACAGCGCCGGGGTGCGGGTATTGCCTTTCTTGAAGGTGCCCAAGGCGGTGACCAGCTGCGCCTGCAGGCGTTCGGCGACGACCTCGTAGTGGCGCAGGATCGGGGCCAGGTCGCTGTCGTTGTTGTCGAGCAACTGCAGCAGCAGGTGCTCCACTTCCACGTCGTAATGGTGCTCCGACAGGCACAGGGCCGCCGCGCTTTCGGTGGCCGTGCGGCTGGTTTCGTTGAGCTTGGCGAACAGAGACTTCAGGTTCACAAGGCGACCCCATCGTAAGGAATGTGGAAAACGGCGCAACGCGAAGGCTCCGCGTCACGACCCGGGCGTTTGAGCCAACCCAGCCAGCCCAGGGCGACATTGCCGCTGCGGCCCAGTTGGGCGCGTGGCACCGCCTCGCGCTTGAGGCGCGGGGCAATTTCGAAATCCAGTTCGGCACCTATATAGAAGCGCACCAGCTCGACCAGCTTGCGGTAGCAGGCGGTGCCCGGCTGGAAGCGCTGGTAGTCGGCCAGGTTCAGCGGGCCCAGCTCGATACGGATGCACGACTGATAGTCCCAGACCCGGTTGCCGGCGACGGCGCTGTGGCCGAGCTGGGCATTGCGGCGGCCAAGCTGGGTGCATTGTTCGGGCTGCAGGTGCAGCCAGCGCCCGGCGAACGGCTGGACCTTGATCGGCAGCGAGAAATAGAAACCGAGCATGCGTTCAAGGTTCAGCGCATTGCGCGGCTTCTGGCTGAGCAGGCCGGCAAAATAGCTGAACAGCTCACGACGCAATGCTGACGGTTGCTCTTCGAACTTCAGCTTCTGGGCGCGCGGCCCGAGGCCAACCAGGTTGAGCAGGTAGCCGTCGAAGCCCGAGGTGCCATTGCGCTCGTGCTCGATGTGGAATTTGTATTTTTGCCAGGCCTCGTAGAACAGCGTGGTCATCCGGTGCGAGAAGATGTCGAGAAACGCATGGGCGGCATCATCGCGATACTGCACGTGGCGCTCGAGCAGCAGCTCGGTGTACGGGCGTGGCAGCACGCCTGACGGCCCGACCAGGCCCATGAAGGTGACCTGCACTTCCGACAGCGGCAAGCCGGCCGGCGACACCTTGCCTTCGCGCTCGAAGTGCAGGTCGCTGACCTCGCTGGCCGGGAATGCCAGCGACAGCTGGGTACGAAAACGCAGCGGGTCTTCGTGCGGCCGGGTTGCCAGGTCCATGCGCCCGGTGCGGCTGTAGTGCAGGCGGAGCAGGCGCACCAATTGAAAGAATTCGAATCGGTGCGGCTCGGCTCGGGCCTGATCGATCAGACCAGGGGCTGATCGCCGGTGCGTGCTGGCCATTGTACGACTCTCTTTTCTCGTTGTTGGGTGCGCAGGGTCAGTTGGGTGAAGCTGTTCATCGAGCAGTACTGGCCGAAGAAGTGGTCCAGCACTTTGCCGAACAGAAACACGCCGCTGCCGATGAACTGGCTTTCGTCCAGGGTCAGGGTGATGCCGACGCCGCGCACGAAATTTGGCCGCGGGTGGCCGATGCGCGCGACCACCGGTTCGCTGCTGATCGCCTTGATGCCGTTGATCTGTTTGCGAATGGCGGAAACATTGCGGTAGTTGTACAGCGACAACAGCTCCAGCAGCACTTCGCGGCCCTGGCTGACCAGGGACAGGTGGTTCAGCGACAAGTGGGCGATCAACCGCCAGATCAGGCCCTTGCCTAAGGGCACACGCACCGTGGCGGTGGGCTTGCGCAGGCAGCGGATATCCTTGATCACCGAGTTGGCGGGAATGGTGAAATCGCCCCGTTCCCCACCGAACGGCAGCATCAGCGGCACGTCGCGGTTGCTGCAGGTAAGGCTAATGCTGAGGGTGTCGCTGCTGGCGTCGATCAGTTCCAGATCGCGGTCGACCACGCGGATGCTCATGGCAGTGGCGTCACCCTGGTTTCGCCGGCGCGCGACCCAGAAGCTGCTGTGTGGGTCTTGCTCACCCCGGGGTTCGAAAAACGGCTGGCAGGTGGCGACCTGGTCGATACCGCCGAGTTTGCGCACCCGCCGTACCCGGTCGATCGAGACCACCTCTGCAGCGTTGTGCAGCCGTGTATCAGGGGTGACCGGGTATTCGTGCTGGGTGTGGGTCAGCTTGATCGGCTCGGCCTGCTGGCGGAACAGGTTGATGATCGGCGTGCAGTTGAGCTTGAAGTTGTTGCGCCCGATGTTCTGGGTCAGCCGCGCCAGGCGCTCGCTGAGGTCATAGTCGGAGAAATAGAAGTTGACCTCTACCTGCTCGATGGCCTTGCCCTGCAGGATGCGGGCAAATCCACTGAGGTCGAAGAACATGAACTTGTCGGGGAAGGTGAAATACTCGTGCAGCAGGCGGTAGCCCAGGAATGAGCGTTCGGAGTAGTCCACCAGGCCTTCGTCACGGGCGTAGCCCACGGTGTTCAGGGCATCGGCCGGCAGCGCCACTTCGCGGCGGCGGCCCTGGTCGTCGAAGCTTAGCGTGGCCTTGGCCAGGTTGTTGAACAGCAGCTCGTACAGCTGCAGCATCAGGGTTGCTTCGCCGTCGAGGAAGAACCGCAGGCGGTTCACGTCCATCTGCCCGAACAGGGCATCGCCCGTGGCTGCCAGGCGGATGCGCAGACGAGCGACCAGGTCGGCGCTGTGCCCGTTGAAGGCCGAACGTTCCATTTCTGTGAACGAGGCCTGCTGCACGGCAATCGGCCATAGCTCTACCGGGTAGCAGGTGCGGAACTTGCACACCACGCCTTCCACGGGATTGGCATGCATCTCGGTGTGGCGCGCCACGCGGTAGGCTTCGGTGACTTTCTCGTGCCTGCCCAGGCTCAGTTCGACAATCGACATCGACGGAGTAGGGCGCAGGTAGTGGGGGTACAGCACCTCGAGGAAGGATTCGACGATTTCCGGAAACTCGTCATCGAGCTTCTTGTGCACCCGCGCAGACAGGAACGAGAACGCCTCGATCAGGCGCTCGGTGTGCGGGTCTTCGCAGTTGTCGCCCTCGATCAGCAACCGCGAAGCGATCTTCGGGTACTGCGCGGCAAACTCCTGGCCGAGAAAGCGCAGGTGCGACAGTTCCTTTTCGTAGTAGGGCAGCAGTTCGTCGAGCATCAGTTGAGGTTCTGCACTTTGTATTCCTGGGTGTTGACCTGCAGCACGGCGTCGAATGACACCTGGCGGCTGATGTCCTGCAGACGCAACACGGCGTCCACGCGGAAGGTCAACATGCGATGGCCGTTCTGCTGGGCCAACAGCTGAACACGGACCCGGCGAAAGCGCCGGTCTCCGGTGCTGATCGCCCGTTCCAGCTGTTGCTGGATCAGGCGACGATCGTGCGGGTCGAGCACGCTGCGGCTGATGAAGTCCGGCATGCCGTATTCAAGGATGGAGCCACCGAGCTGGCTGAAGCCGTCGAGCTCTTCGGCGACCAGGGACTGGCGGGTGTTCACCAGTACTTCGAGGTCGCGGACGATGCTGGCCTTGTACTCGGCCAGCGAGCAGGTGCGCTGCGCTGCGGGCTCGGCCGACTGGTAGGGACGGTCGTCCAGCAGTCGGTCGAGCAGCGAGGGCAGCAGGCGGGCCTGGTTACTCATGTGTCATCCCTGTACACAACGGCCTGTCAGCCGCGCGCGCCCTGTGGCAGCTCGGCAACCAGCCGCAGCGAGGCGGTCAGTTCATCCAGCTGGTAGTGCGGGCGCAAGTAGGTCACGGCCTTGTACACGCCTGGCTTGCCGGGCACTTCGAACACCTCGGCGCGCGCTTCGCGCAGCGGGAACTTGGCCTTGGCCTCCTGGCTGGCGGTGTCGTCGAGCAGCACATAGCTGGCCAGCCACTGGTTGAGGAAGCGCTCGACATCCATGCGCGAGGCAAAGCTGCCGATCTTGTCGCGCATGATCGCCTTCATGTAGTGGGCGATGCGCGAAGTGGCGAAGATGTATTGCAGCTGGGCCGACAGGCGTGCGTTGGCGTTGGCGATGTCGGTGTTGTACTGCTTCTGTTTCTGCGCCGACTGGGTGCCGAAGAACGCGGCATAGTCGGTGCCCTTGCAGTGCACCAAGGGGATGAAGCCCAGGTCCGACAGCTCTTTTTCGCGGCGATCGGTGATGGCGATTTCCGTCGGGCACTTCAGGGCGATTTCGCCGTCGTCGGTCTTGAAGGTATGGGTCGGCAGGCCTTCGACCAGGCCGCCACCTTCCACGCCGCGGATGGCCACGCACCAGCCGTAGCGGGCGAAGGCGTCGGTGACGCGGGTGCCGAGGGCGTAGGCGGCGTTCATCCACAGGTACTTGTTGTGGTCGCGGCCATCGACGCTTTCGACGAAGTTGAATTCTTCCACCGGCGTGGTATCCGGGCCATACGGCAGGCGACCGAGCACGTGGGGCAGGGTGAGGCCGACGTAGCGCGAGTCTTCCGAGGCGCGGAACGACTTCCACTTGGCGTATTCCACGGTGTCGAAGATCTTCGCCAGGTCACGCGGGCCGGACATCTCGGTGAACGAGTCCCAGCCGAACAGCTCGGACGAAGCGGCCGAGATGAACGGCGCGTGCGCCGCCGCCGCGACATGCGAGATCTCTTCGAGCAGGTACATGTCTTCGGGGTTGCGGTTGAACTCGTAGTCACCGATCAACATGCCGAAAGGCGCGCCACCGAAGGTGCCGTACTCTTCTTCGTAGACCTTCTTGAACAGCGCGCTCTGGTCGAATTCGCTGGCGGCCTTCAGGTCGCGCACCAGGTCTTTCTTCGAGGCATTGAGCAGGTGGATCTTCAGCGTGGTGCTGGTCTCGGTCTGGTCTACCTGGTATTTCAGGCCGCGCCAGGAGGCTTCCAACTGCTGGAACTCGCGGGCGTGCATGATCTCGTTCATCTGCTCGGAGAGCATCGCGTCGATTTCGGCGATACGCGAATCGAGCACGGCGATCAGGTCCTTGCTCGGGGTCATCTCACCCTCGAGCACCTGGTTCACCAGTTCGCCAATCAGGTCGCGGGTGCGGTTGCGCTCGGTGTCGGAGCGGGCCACGCGGCTTTGCGAAATGATGCTGTCGAGCAGCGAGGGCTGTGGTGCGAAGTTTTCCACTTCGACCAGGTCGCCGGCCTGTTGCGGTGCGGTTTGCTTGTCGGTCATGTTCGGGCTCCTGCTCAGGCGCGATCGTCGCTGGACGGGTCTTTCACTTCGGCTTCACGGCCGAATTCCTTGCCCAAGGTCTTGAGCTTTTCGGTGTTCTGCAGCACGTCCATCAGCAGCTCTTCGAGCTTGTCGTTGCCGCCCATCTTGTTGCGCAGGTCGGCCAACTTGTTGCGCACTTCCAGCAGCTTGCGCAGCGGCTCGACCTGCTTGACCACGTTCTGTGGCTCGAAGTCTTCGAGGCTGTTGAAGTTCAGCTCCACGCCCAGCTGGGTACCGTTCTTGGCCAGGGTGTTGTCGACGCGGTAGGTCAGGCGTGGCTTGATGCCCTTGAGTACACCGTTGAAGTTGTCGCGGTCGATGTACACGAACTTGCGGTCCTTGAGCTTGGGCAGCGGCTCCAGCGGGTTGCCGGAGAAGTCACCCAGTACGCCGACGACGAAGGGCAGCTCCTTTTTCTCGATGGCATCGCCGATGTCCACGTCGTAGGTGATATGGACCCGAGGCGCGCGAACGCGGTCGAGTTTGTGCTGAGTGCTTTCCTTCTTCGCCATCGTGTTCTCCAGTGCGAGCAATTCGCTGCGAATCATTGCGCGGCCCGGTGCCGGGCGCTGCGCGTTACAGTCCTTCGATCGTCAGCAGCAGGCGCTGACGGATTTCGTCGTTCATTTCCAGGATGTTGTCCCGGCCTACCAGTTCTTCGAAGCTGGTGTTGCCGGCAATCTGCGTGCTGCTGCGGATGACCGAGTCGTCGGGAAGTTCCGAGCGCACCGGCGAGCTGATGACGCAGAACGGCAGGTCGCCAAAGCCCTTCAGGCGCTCGAAGCTCAGGCCGTAGCGCAAGCCCTCGAACAGCCGCCCAAGGCCAGGCGACTTGCTCAGGCAGTAGAACAGCACCAGGTAGTGCACCACGAAGCGGTACAGCTCGGCGCTGCTGCGGTTGGGGTCTTTGATGACATTGCGAAACCGCGCCAGGTCAAAGGCGTGGAAGCCCACAACCCAGCGGGTCGGGCTGGTGATGCGGATGACCTGGCCGCTGTGTTCCAGGGTCTTGTCGTATTCCAGCGGGAACAGTTCGGGGGTGGTGCTGATCAGGTTCAGCGGTACTTCCAGCTCGGTGACCAGCTGGAACGGCGCGGCCGAGCCGATACGTTCGTAGAGTTCGACCAGGGCCTGGAAGTGGCCCTGGGTTTCGCGTCCGCTGCTGCGCTGGGCGCCTTGCAGGTATTCGCCAAACAGGGTTTGCGGACGGATCAGCGGTGCCACGGTGGCAAGGTAATCCGCCGCCTGCGCCTTCAGCGCATCGGAGATCGCCCGCGTCTGGCTACGCAGCTTGATCAGTGCTTCGACATCGAATGTCTGTGTCATTGGTGCATCGTCCATGTGCCTGCTTGATCGTCCTGAAACGCCGGTGGCGTGGACCTGAAAAATCGCCTTTCGGCTGCAGCGAATTTGGGTGCTGGCATATGAATATTGTGTTGCCAGCAATGCCGAGTAGGGCACCTCGCTGCGGAAGAAGTTCCGGCGAGGGGGGCGATTTTTTCCCCGTTTTGTGACGCTGCGCAATAATGGCGCTGTGATATTGACAGCGTGTCTTGGGCGCAGGAGATGGGGGCTCAAGCCCTAAAGACTGGGTACGAAAGGGGCTGGAAAGCGATTAAAATCGTTGGCAAAAGTTTTTTTCAAAAAGTGAATCAGTTCTCATTTTGTGCGCCGGCCGCGTGCGTGCAGCGGGGTGGGGTAACGCGTCAGGATGATGGCAATGCGACCGGTTTCGTCGCGTCCGGCGGGGTAATTGCCTTGTTCAAAATCTAATAGCTAGCGCGATGCCCGTAGGAGCGGGTTTACCCGCGAATAGGCCGGACCTGCCGGCCACTATCCTTGATCATTCACCGTCACAGCCGCCACCGCATTCGCGGGCAGCTTGCCCGCAAACACCGGCGCAGCCGGTTTCATTCAACTCAGCGACCATCGACCTGTACGCAAACGTCTCTGCCATCGATTGCCTTACATGGCCAATTGTCGTTGATGTAATGATCCGGCTTGAAGCACACCCGTTCATCGTTAACCCAGAACATCTGCCAACCGGAGCCCGAGATCCTGAGCTTCGGGCACGACCAGTAGTCCTTTGCCGAAAGCGTGGCTGTGGTCAGCGCAATCATTGTCGGAGCGACGATAACCATCAGCACAACCGTCAGTTGCAGCGAGCGTAGCTGGAACCCGTACAGCCAAGAGGTTTTCGGTGGGTCAAACTTCCGACCGGTCCATGCGGCGATCAGGCTGGCAACGATCAGGCAAGGCCCCAGGGGAATGAATGCAATCATGAAGAAAGCTTTGAGTGGTGTTTCCACGACCGGCGCATTACGGTAGATCCGGCCGTAGAGGGGCACGATATCTGTCCATAAGGCGTACACCGCCAGTGCTCCCATGGCGAGCATGGACAGCATCAGACCGATGGCCGTAAGCCGGAAAAGAAAAGGGGACCTTACGTAGAGTTCGGGATGGTCTTTCATGTGTGCCTGAGCATTCCCTGGCTGCCGCGGATCAAACCGGCATGGCTGAACAACAGGTTCAGCACGTTATCACAGGACCAGGCACTGGATTGCGCTCAGGGCGCATTGCCTGGTCTGGCGATTGATGATTGCAGTAGGCACGACGCCGGAGTTTCAGCGGCGCGATCAGGGGCATGTTAACGATCTGGTCTGCGGTGGTCCTTTCCGCCTGGCGCCTGGTGAGTGGACCGACGATACCAGCATGGCCCCGTGCCTGGCGGACACCTCTGGATGGGTGTGAAGTCAGGCGCAGAGCCCACTGTTCTCATGACAGGCGTGCGCGGCAATGAAGGCAATTGAGCATCGCTGCACGGTTTCGTGGCTGGCCGCATCCCGCAAGTGCCATTACGGCCGCGTTCGCGATGGCCATTTGCCGGAATTGGCCAGTGGCGAAAAATTTGAACCAATCCACGTTATGAAACATTTTTCTCCGCCAATGGAGCTGATGAATCAGGTAGCGAGACAGTTCGAGTGGGAGCTGTCAGGCATGGGCGCTGATCGATACCTCAAAAACCTGCTGCGACGGGCCATTCGGCGATTGCCGGGTCGCCTCCGGGCGCCAGTAAGGAAGATGAAGGGTGGCGATATGACATTGCCTTACAGGGCGGTATCGCCCGGTTTTCCTAGGCCGGTAGCGAGTTGACAGGACAGCTTTTGCCGGTGTTTCCTTTGGGCCTTTCTGCCTGCCTGGCATTCGGGAATGTGAACCCTGTCGCATTTATTTCAATGCATGATGGCACTTTCCTTTCTGCAGGCAGTCGCATGATTCCGCAAGCACGCGCGTTATGCGCGCATGCAGAATACGCCCGCAAGATCAGGGTTGCAGCTGAGCATCGCAAGCGCGTGCTGGCCGTGTTTTCAAGGAGATTTCGCATGATCATGGACTTGGCCTCCGCGCTGCTGTCGCCACAGAACCGCCGCCTGTTCAAGTTTCACAACCTCGCCAACCCCGAGCAGGAGCTGCTGCTGGAAACCTTCAAGGGCACCGAAGCCCTGTCGCGGGCGTTCAACTATGAACTGCTGCTGGTCTGCGAAGATTCCGGCGTGCCGCTCAAGTCCATGATGGGCCAGCATGTCAGCATCGAGATCGAACTGGCCGAAGGCGGCCCGCGGTACATAACCGGCTACCTCACGCGCTTTGCCAGCATCGGCAGCGACGGCGGCATGGCACGCTATACCGCCACCCTCAACCCGTGGTTCTCGATGCTGAAGAACCGCTTCGACACGCGGATCTTCCAGGGCAACACGGTCGAGGAAGTGGTCACCGAAGTGTTCGCCCTGTGCCCGGCGTTTTCCCGCCACGAGTTTCGCCTGACCCGGCCACAGAAGCGCTACACCTACATCACCCAGTACCGCGAAACCGACTTCAACTTCGTCCAGCGCCTGCTGGAGGAAGAGGGGATGTTCTACTACTTCGAGCACACCGCCGAAGGCCACACCATGATCATCTGCGATGACTCCAGCACGCTGGTGGCCATCCCCGAGCAACCGCAAATCCGCTTCCACAGCGCCTCCGTCACCGAGACCGCCGACTCCATCACCCAGTGGAGCGGCAACCGTCAACTGCAATCCGGCAAGATGGCCACGCAAACCTTTGACTACCGCCAACCGAACAACCGCCTGCCGGTGGCGCTGAACAGCGTGAACAATCAGGGCGATGTCGAGAACTTCGAGATCTACGACTTCCCCGGCCAGTACACCCACGGTACCTATGACGAAGGCGAAACCCTGCTGCGCCTGCGCATTGAGGCGCTGGAGCTGCGCGGCAAAAAGTTCGAAGGCGCCAGCAACTGCCGGGCCATGAAGCCGGGCTACACCTTCGAACTGCTGCAGCACTACATCCACGACCAGGGGCCGGTAGAAGACCGTCAGTTCCTGCTGATGAGCGTGGAAAGCGAAGGCCACAACAACTACCTTACCGGCCAGCAGGCCAGCTACTTCAACACCTTCAGTTGCGTGCGCAAGAAGATCCCGTTCCGCCCGCAACTGAGTACGCCCAAACCGACCATTGCCGGCCCGCAGACCGCGATCATCGTCGGCCCACCGGGTGAGGAGATCTTCACCGACGAACTGGGCCGGGTGAAAATCCAGTTCCACTGGGACCGCAATGGCAAGTACAACGACCACAGCTCGTGCTGGGTACGTGTCGCCCAGTCCGGTGCCAGCGGTGGCTTCGGTAGCATCCAGATTCCGCGCGTAGGCGACGAAGTGGTGGTGGTGTTCCTCGACGGCAACCCGGACCGGCCGCTGATCATGGGCAGCCTGTACAACAGCACCAACACCCCGCCATGGTCGCTGCCGGCGAACAAGACCCAAAGTGGGTTCCTGACGCGGTCGATGAAGGGCGACGGCGGTACCGCCAACTTCTTCCGCTTCGAGGACAAGGCCGGCGCCGAGCAGATCATCATGCATGCCGAGCGCAACATGGATACCGAGATCGAGCTGGATGAGACCCATGATGTGGGGAATAACCGCTCGATTACTGTTGGTGGTACGCACACCGAAACGGTCAAGAAAGACACCGTGGTGCAGGTGACCGAAGGTTCCTACACCCTGCAGGTCGACAACCAGTTCATCCAGGTGGCCGCCAAGCAGCACATCATCCTGCAGGTGGGCGACAGCAGCATCACGCTGACCCCGGAAGGCATCGAGATCAAAGGCAAGGTCATCGTGACCACCAGTACCGACACCACCCAGATCACTGGCGCCGCAGTGCGGATCAACGACTGAGGCAAGGTTCATGTACAAGCCCTCGATCTACGACCGCCTCTCCGCCAGGCGCGCAGCGCAAGAGGAGGCTGTGCGGCTGGCCAGTCTGGCGGAAGCTGCTCATGTGCCGGAGCCTGTGCCCGAGCCGAAAACGGTGCCAGCCGTGTTGCAGGATGTAGCCAGCGCTTTCACCTTCGCAGGGTTCTCCTTGCAGTTTCCGCTCGGCTTTCGTTTTCGCGACATCCAGACCACCCTCGAGCATGAAGGCGAGCCGGTCAGCCTCAGCATCCGCCGCCGTGATGTACGCGCCAGGCAGCCGCTGGAGCAACTGTTCCAGAGCGCAGTCGAGGCTTTGCGCGAATTGAACCCGCAACTGCGTGTGATTCGCCAACGTGACTGCCTCCTGGCTGGGAACCCGGCCAAGGTCGTGGACTTTCACTTCAATGCCGGCCACGAGCCTCGGCACGGTCGCCTGGTCGGCGCACTGGTGCCCATCGCCGGCAGCGATTCGCTGCAATGGCTGGATATCTCCAGCGTGATCGACCCCAGCAAGCCCGGCCTGAGCCAGTGGCTGGCCGAGTTCGACCGCATGCTCGATGGCTTCGCGCAGGGCTGACCCCGATTTTTTCGCTATCAGGAATTTTCATCGCATGGATTACGAATTACAGGAAGGCGGCATTGCGCTGCCGGCAGGTTTCGAGGACCGCACGGTCAACATGTTCGTCCTGGGTGCCAGTGTCCCCGCACCCTTGAGCATCACCATCTCGCGTGACACCTTGCTGCCGGACGAAGCGCTGCAGGCCTATGTCGATCGCCAGGTCAAGCTGCTCACCTCCAAGCTGCGCGGCTACACCCGCATGGGCAACAAGGCCGTCACGCTCTCGGTTACCGCACCCATTGCCGGTATCCAGATCGACGCCTATTACATGAATCAGGGCCGCCCGCTGTACCAGCGCCAGGCGGCCTTCATCATCAGCCCCGGGCGTGCCCTGATCTTCTCCACCACTGCACAGGCCGACTTCAGTGCCCAGCAGAACCAGGACTGGGACAACCTGTTGGCCAGCTTCACCCCGCGTGCCCCGTCCGAAACCAGCGCCGAGTCCGGCGAACAGGAGTAACCCCTCATGTTCGAAGCGGCCAGGTTCGGCGACGAGATATCGCACACCAGCGCGCTGGGGGGCTTCCTGATCGGGGCCGCCCTGGGGATTGCGCTGGTGGCCACGGTGGCCATTGCCACGTTCACCTGCGGGTTCGGCGTGGCTTTGCTGGCCGGCCTCGCAGCCGGCATCGGGGGCAGCTTGCTGACCGCCGCCGGAGAGGCGATAGGCAGTATGTTCTCGTCCCCCTCAGGGACGATAACCACTGCCTCACCCAACGTGTTCATCAACAGCCGCAAGGCCGCCCGCGTCGAAAAAAGCATCGGTGCCTGCGACAAGCACCCGGGGCCGGTGCAGATTGCCGAAGGCTCGACCAACGTCTTCATCAACAGCGTCGCCGCCGCGCGCAAGGGCGACAAGCTGACCTGCGGCGCCACCATTTCCGGTGGTTCGGACAACGTCATCATCGGCGGCGGCACCTACCGTTACCTGCCCGTGGACGATGAAGTCCCGGAGTGGCTGCGCACCACCGTGGATGTGCTGATGGCCATCGCCGGTGCCGCAGGCGGTATCGCCCAGCTGATCAAGGCGGGTACCCAGGCCGGCATGAAAGCCGTCATGCCTTGCGCGCTGAAGTTCACGGCCGGCTTCGTCGCCGGTGAGGTGGCCAGCCGTTACGTGGTCGAACCCGTGGCCCGCAAGGCTATCGGCGGCCTGGTCGGCAACCCCGTCGACCTCACGACGGGCCGCAAGCTGATCCCCGATGAAATCGACTTCAGCCTGCCGGGCCTGATGCCGATCGAGTGGTCGCGCTTCTACGCCAGCGACCTGACGGTCGACAGCGTACTCGGCCGCGGCTGGGTGCTGCCCTGGGAGCAGAGCCTGCGCCGCCAGGGGGCATTCATCTACCTCACCGACAACCAGGGCCGCGAAGTCCCGTTCGTGACCCTGCAACCGGGGCAGCGCATCTACAACCCGCACGAGCAGGTGTACCTGGTGTGTACCGAGGGTGGCCACTACATCCTGCAGACCCTCGATAACCTGTTCTTCTACTTCGGCGAAGTGCCAGACACCAACACCGAAGTGCCGCTGCAGCGTATCGAGAACGTCCTCGGCCACTTCCTGCACTTCACCCGCACGCCCGACGGCACACTGACCGACATCAGCGCCACCGGCGGCACCCGCGTGCACCTGCACTACGACAACCCGCTGGGCCGCCTGACCGACATCAAGCGCGTGGTGAACAACGAAGCGGTGGAAACGCTTACCCAGTACCGCTACGACGAACACGGCCAGCTGAGCGCGGTGATCAACCGCAACGGCGACACCGTGCGCAGCTTCAGCTACGCCGACGGCCTGATGGTGACCCACAGCAACGCGCTGGGGCTGGGCTGCCACTACCGTTGGCAAACCCTGGGCGACAAGCCACGTGTGGTCGAGCACTGGACCAGCGACGGCGAGCACTACCACTTCCGCTACGACCTCGATAGCCGCACCAGCTGGGCCACCGACGTACTTGGCCGCGAGTTGGAAGTGCAGTACAACGCCGACCACCGCGTGGTCGCCAGCCGCGATTATGGCGGCGAGCGTTACGCCATCGAGCTGGACGAAAACGGCAATATGGTTGGCCTGACCTTGCCGGACGGTAACCGCCTGCAATTCAAGTACGACGAATTCTCCCGCTTGCTCGAAGAGACCGACCCGCTCGGCCGCAGGACCACCTACGAGTATCACCACCTGACCACACTGGTGACCCAGGTCAGCTACCCGGATGGCAGCACCTGGCGAGCGCGCTACGACGACAAGGGCAACCTGCTCGCCGAATTCGATGCCCTCGGCCAGATGACCGAGTACCTGAACAGCGATGACGGCCTGCCGCACACCATCATCGATGCGACCTACAAGTCCAAGTACCTGTGGTGGAACACCCTGGCCCAGGTCGAGCGCTACCAGGACTGCTCGGGCAAGAGTACGTACTACCGCTATGACGAGCGCCAGCACCTGGTCGCGGTAACAGACGCGCTGAACCAGACCACCACGCTGGCGCGCAAGCCCGACGGCGAAGTGCTGCGCATCAGCCACCCGGACGGCACCACGGAAAGCTTTACCTACAACGTCTACGGTCAGGTGCTCAGCCACACCGACGGCAAGGGCCAGACCACCCGCCTGATGCGCACCGCCCGTGGCCTGCCGAGCAGCCGCCAGGATGCCAAGGGCCAGCGGGTTCGCTACGAGTACGACAAGGCCATTCGCCTGACCGCGCTGGTCAACGAGAACAACGCCACGTACAGCTTTGCCTACGACGCTTCGGACCGGCTGAGCGAAGAAGTGCGGGTGGATAACCTGACCCGGCGTTTCAGCTACGACGTCGGTGGCCATCTCACACGACTGGATGAGATTGGCTATGGCGAGAATGCCGAACGGCCCGAGCGCCATACGCTGTTCGAACGTGATGCCATTGGGCGTTTGGTCGCCAAGATCAACCGTGATGCGAGCCAGACATTCGCATACGACGACGGTGACCGGTTGCTGAGCATCGAGCGGCAACCGAGCGGGATCGGCAAGCAGCTTGGGATCACGGAAGAAAAGCTTGAGTACGCCTACGATCTGCTCGGTCGGCTGACGAAAGAAATCACCTCCGCCGGAACGCTTGGCTACGAGTACGACCCACTCAGCAACCTGACCACGCTGACCCTGCCGGATGGGCGCAAGGTCAATCACCTGTATTACGGCAGTGGCCACCTGCACCAGCTGAACCTGGATGGTCAGGTGATCAGCGACATGGAGCGCGATGACCTGCACCGCGAGGTGTACCGGACCCAGGGCAAGCTCACCAGCTGCTTCGGTTATGACGCCATGGGGCGCAAGGCCTGGCAGTTTGCCTCGACCTTGCCGGCCTACAAGCTCTCGCAAGTGCACAACACCGGTGTGAATACCTCGTTGCTGGTGGAGCACGCCTACAACCCGATCCACCGCCGTTATCAGTACGACCCGGCCGGTGAACTGGTGCGTACCCTCGACAAGCTACGCGGCGAGATCAAGTACGAGTACGAAGCCAACGGCCAGTTGCGCAGCCGTGATACGGGCTCGCTGGTGGGCAGCGAGGAGTTCCGCTACGACCCGGCAGCCAACCGCCTGGACTTCAATGCGCGGCAGTTCGACAAGGTCAAGGACAACCGGATCAAACAGTGGCGGGATCAGGAGTATCGCTACGACCCGTGGGGCAATCTGGTCGAGAAACGCTCGGGGCACAGCAAGCTGCAGCACTTCGCCTATGACTGTGAGAACCGGCTGGTTAAAGCTGAAACGTATGTCGGTGACAGACTGGAGAGCACCGGGCAGTACCGGTATGACAGCCTGGGACGGCGGGTGGCCAAGCAGGCTGAAATCAATGGCGAGGTCGAGCAGAAGCGCTTTCTCTGGCAAGGCTTGCGAATGCTGCGTGAGGAGACGCCTGGGCAGAGCATCCTGTACCTGTACGAGCCGGGTAGCTATGCGCCATTGGCGCGGGTTGATCAGGTTGAAGGGGAAGGGCAGAAGGTCTATTACTTCCATACGGACCAGATTGGTACGCCGCTGGAGCTGACGGACAGTGACGGCAAAATCGTTTGGCAGGCGACGTATCGCTCTTGGGGGGAGATAGAGCAGCTGACGGTCAACCAAGTTATGCAGCACATGCGCTTTCAAGGTCAATACTGTGATCTTGAGACAGGGCTGCATTACAATGCTTATAGATATTATGATCCACAAGTTGGCCGTTTCGTAACGCAAGACCCGTTGAGTATCGACGGCGGAATGAATCTCTATGGGTATGCTCTAAATCCGATCCTATGGTTGGATCCACTTGGGCTATCCTGCGGGTCCGATGCGAAAAAACTTGCAGACAGCCTCGGTAGTAAACCAGTAGGTGGAGGGCAGTATGACGCGCATCACATCATAATGTCCAACTCAAAAGACGCCAGAATGATAGCTTTGAGAAAGCAAATGAAAGAACTGGGGATCGATATCAATAACAGGAAAAACGGTATCTGGTTGCCAAATACAGAATCTGCTAGAGTTCCCGGAACACTAGCGACGCCACACAAGGGGGCTGGCATACATGGAAATGCCTACAAGCAACATGTGTATGATACATTGGCTGGCAGAACAACTAAGAAAGATTTTTTGAGTGGACTCGCAGAGCTCAAAGAGCAATTAAATAGCGGTAAAACTTTTGCTGTTAGGAGGTAGTCGTGATTCCTGATAAATTTAAAGGTTTGGTTGAGATTTTAAAATCTAAGCTTGATATGGATCTTTCTGAAAGTGCGGCCGTGCAGCGCATAATAAGTGAAGAAGTAAAATGGTCTAGGGGGCCAAGTTTTTCTATATTGCCTTATGGTCTGGAATTAGCCGGGGTGACTCCGTCTCCCATTCTCAACTCTGAGCCAAAGAATAAAAAAAATTGCTTTAAGTTCTATTGCTCTGAGCCGTATGGTTTTTATAGGTCTGATATATATGGTGTGGACGCGACAGTGATAGAAACTGAGATATATCAGATGGAGGGGCAATCTACTTATTCAATCCGTTTTGACGATGACGGAGAGGCTATTAGGGCGTCTGGGGTTATATTTGAGAATGGAGTACCAAATATATCATGCCGCCTGGAGGACGATGGTGAATATTGGTGCTATGAGTATAGGTGTGAAGCAGCAAGGATAACATCAATGATTGTATATGCTAGCAATAGCGCTCCTAGCACAGAGATATTTATTGAGCGAAATGGCGAAAACGTGGTTGGCTTATATTTTTGCAGTAAAGATTCAAAAGTGTATATCTACAAGGTTTAGTTGTTGGGTTGATGCGTGACTATTTGTTGTGTCTCAAATATGAAGTGTTATATTCACAAGGTTTTTTGTTGACCAACCTTATTGAGTTTGCATTGGCGATGTCTGGTCGTGAATGCCTGCTGGAATATATTAAATTGTGTAGAATCCCAAATGCAAAAAATATACTGATCAAATAATCAAGTTGAGAGGTCTTGGGTAGCGCTGTCTGTCGCTATGGTTGGTTTTGTTTGAATTTGCTAATATTGTATTTTGCAGGAGTCCGTAGTTCTTTAATAACATGTTAGGTAGTATTTTGGGGCGAAAGCCCCGATGTCTCTATAAATCGTCAATTCAGAAATTGCGTCTTTCATAGGAAGGGCGCCACCTCTTTGGCAGCACTGGCACAGGTCTGCACCGAAGGTGGCCACTACCGCTGGCAAACCCTGGGCGACAAGCCGCGCGTGGTCGAACACTGGACCAGCGACGGCGAGCACTACCACTTCCGCTACGACCTCGATAGCCGCACCAGCTGGGCCACCGACGTGCTCGGCCGCGAGCTGGAAGTACGGTACAACGCCGACCACCGCGTGGTCGCCAGCCGCGACTATGGCGGGGAGCGTTACGCCATCGAGCTGGACGAACACGGCAATATGGTTGGCCTGACCTTGCCGGACGGTAACCGCCTGCAATTCAAGTACGACGAATTCTCCCGCTTGCTCGAAGAGACCGATCCGCTGGGCCGCAAGACCACCTACGAATATCACCACCTGACCACACTAGTGACCCAGGTCAGCTACCCGGACGGCAGCACCTGGCGAGCGCGTTACGACGACAAGGGCAACCTGCTCGCCGAATTCGATGCCCTCGGCCAGATGACCGAGTACCTGAACAGCGATGACGGCCTGCCGCACACCATCATCGATGCGACCTACAAGTCCAAGTACCTGTGGTGGAACACCCTGGCCCAGGTCGAGCGCTACCAGGGCTGCTCGGGCAAGAGCACGTACTACCGCTATGACGAGCACCAGCACCTGGTCGCGGTAACAGACGCGCTGAACCAGACCACCACGCTGGAGCGCAAGCCCGACGGCGAAGTGCTGCGTATCAGCCACCCGGACGGCACCACGGAAAGCTTCACCTACAACGTCTACGGGCAGGTGCTCAGCCACACCGACGGCAAGGGCCAGACCACCCGCCTGATGCGCACGGCCCGTGGACTGCCGAGCAGCCGCCAGGATGCCAAGGGCCAGCGGGTTCGCTACGAGTACGACAAGGCCATTCGCCTGACCGCGCTGGTCAACGAGAACAACGCCACGTACAGCTTTGCCTACGACGCTTCGGACCGGCTGAGCGAAGAAGTGCGGGTGGATAACCTGACCCGGCGTTTCAGCTACAACGTCGGTGGCCATCTCACACGACTGGATGAGATTGGCTATGGCGAGAATGCCGAGCGGCCAGAGCGCCATACGCTGTTCGAGCGTGATGCCATTGGCCGCTTGGTCGCCAAGATCAATCGTGATGCGAGCCAGACATTCGCATACGACGACGGTGACCGCTTGCTGAGCATCGAGCGGCAACCAACCGAGATCGGCAAGCAGCTTGGGATCACGGAAGAAAAGCTGGAATACACCTACGATCTGCTCGGCCGGCTGACGAAAGAAATCACCCCTGACGGCACGCTTGGCTACGAGTACGACCCGCTCAGCAACCTGACCACGCTGACCCTGCCGGATGGGCGCAAGGTCAATCACCTGTACTACGGCAGCGGCCACCTGCACCAGCTGAACCTGGATGGCCAGGTCATCAGTGACATGGAGCGTGACGACCTGCACCGCGAGGTGTACCGCACGCAGGGCAAGCTCACCAGTTGCTTCGGTTATGACGCCATGGGGCGCAAGGCCTGGCAGTTTGCCTCGACCTTGCCGGCCGACAAGCTTTCGCAGGTGCACAACACCGGCATCAATACCTCGTTGCTGGTCGAGCACGCCTACAACCCGATCCACCGCCGTTACCAGTACGACCCGGCCGGTGAACTGGTGCGTACGCTGGACAAGCTACGTGGCGAGATCAAGTACGAGTATGAAGCCAATGGCCAGTTGCGCAGCCGTGATACGGGCTCGCTGGTGGGCAGCGAAGAGTTTCGTTATGACCCGGCGGCCAACCGGTTGGACTTCAATGCGCGTCAGTTTGACAAGGTCAAGGACAACCGCATCAAACAGTGGCGGGATCAAGAGTACCGCTACGACCCGTGGGGCAACCTGATCGAGAAGCGCTCGGGGCACAGCAAGCTGCAGCATTTTAGCTATGACTGCGAGAACCGGCTGGTGCGGGCGGAGACGTTGGTCAATGGCAAGCTGGATAGCCAAGGCGAGTACCGGTACGACAGCTTGGGGAGGCGAATAGCCAAACAGGCGGAAATGAATGGCGAGGTAGAGCAGAAGCGCTTCCTCTGGCAAGGCTTGCGGATGCTGCGGGAGGAAACTCCTGGGCACAGCATCTTGTACCTGTACGAGCCGGGTAGCTATGCGCCGTTGGCGCGAGTTGACCAGGCGGAAGGGGAAGGGCAGAAGGTCTATTACTTCCATACTGACCAGATTGGCACGCCGCTGGAGCTTACGAACAGCGATGGCGCAGTCGTTTGGCAAGCTACGTACCGCTCGTGGGGCATGCTAGAGCAGCTAGATATTAGTGAAGTCGAGCAGAACCTTCGATTTCAAGGGCAATACTTCGACGTTGAGAGTGAGCTGCATTATAATACCTTCCGTTATTATGCGTCGGATATTGGGCGCTTTGTAACTCAAGATCCATTGGGTTTAGGTGGCGGTGTAAATCTTTACCAATATGCGCCTAATGCCACTGCATGGATTGATCCTTGGGGGCTATCTTTCAAGAGTGTGAATTTTGAGGGTTCGCCTGAGTTGTTCCCCGTAACCGGCAACCAAAAAATATCGTATCTATTCAAATGCAAGGGTCTCGAGGTCGAGACTTTACTGAAGCTTACAAGCAAGCTGGTTTGTCAAAGGCTCAGGTCAAATCGATTGGTAAATATACTTGGCATCATTTGGATGATTTCGATCCTGTAACTGGTAAGGGAACAATGCAGTTAGTAACTCAGGCCGCGCACGAGGCTTCGTTGCCCCATACAGGGTCGGTGGCACAATTCGAGAAGCATTTCGGTTTGCCTTCTGGATCTTACGGGACACCTGAAGCTGTAGCTATCTCGCAGGACAAGGGGTGGCTGAAAGGGCGCCCACAAAAAATAACGTCTACAACTTGTTGAGGACTATATGGTGGATGATTTTAAACTCTTCAATTCTGATGTCGCTATTTCAGGGCTTGATATTGATGCACTTGAGTCTGAAATCGGTATGAGATTTCCTGCGGAATTTAGGGCGCTATACCTGACCTTCAATGGGGGTGAGCCTAATCGGGCATTTTGGGCGGAAGACGAAAATTATGAGCCGATTAGAGTTGAAGATTTTAAGAGTATTGCTAGTGATGGCGCTGTAGACAAGAATGAGACTAAGTACATAGGTGGTTGTTTCAGGTTGATGGTGAGCAGGAATGTCTTGCCAGCACACTTGGTGCCATTTGCCGTAGATGAGGCGGGTAACTTTATTTGCCTTGATAAAAATGAGGGCAAGGTGATTTATTTTGCGGTGGACATTTTTCAGCCCGATATTGATATGCATCTAAATCACATCAATGCTCAACGGGTTCTTTCGTTTTCATTTCATGAGTTCATTGGGTCCTTGATTCATGAGGATCAAGTTGATCAGTGAGTGTGTGAGGTGTTGCCCTGAAGGCTGAAAGCTTTTACTGGCTTTAGCGCTTTAGCGCTTTAGCGCTTTAGCGTGAATGTCAGTGAATGCTGGCTTTAATTCAACCTTCGGCGCTATACTTTCTAAGTGGATTTAGTGTGGCTGGGATCTTTAATAACTTAACGTCGGAGGGCTGAGGCGTTAGCCTCAGTCATTCCAGTAAACGAGTCACACTGAATAGAACGTCCTGCAGCAGTCAGGCGAGATTGCTCTTTTAGCCGATAATTCGACAACTAGGCCGTTGAAACGCTCACACAGTACCGCTACGACGAACACGGCCAGCTGAGCGCGGTGATCAACCGCAACGGCGACACCGTGCGCAGCTTCAGCTACGCAGACGGCCTGATGGTGACCCACAGCAACGCGCTGGGGCTGGGCTGCCACTACCGTTGGCAAACCCTGGGCGACAAGCCACGTGTGGTCGAGCACTGGACCAGCGACGGCGAGCACTACCACTTCCGCTACGACCTCGATAGCCGCACCAGCTGGGCCACCGACGTGCTCGGCCTCGAGCTGGAAGTGCAGTACAACGCCGACCACCGCGTGGTCGCCAGCCGCGACTATGGCGGCGAGTGTTACGCCATCGAGCTGGACGAACACGGCAACATGGTCGGCCTGACCTTGCCGGACGGTAACCGCCTGCAATTCAAGTACGACGAGTTCTCCCGCCTGCTCGAAGAAACCGATCCGCTCGGCCGCAAGACCCAGTACGAATATCACCACCTGACCACGCTGGTGACCCAGGTCAGCTACCCGGATGGCAGCACCTGGCGAGCGCGTTACGACGACAAGGGCAACCTGCTCGCCGAATTCGATGCCCTCGGCCAGATGACCGAGTACCTGAACAGCGATGACGGCCTGCCGCACACCATCATCGATGCGACCTACAAGTCCAAGTACCTGTGGTGGCACACCCTGGCCCAGGTCGAGCGCTACCAGGACTGCTCGGGCAAGAGTACGTACTACCGCTATGACGAACGCCAGCACCTAGTTGCAGTAACGGACGCGCTGAACCAGACCACCACGCTGGCGCGCAAGCCCGACGGCGAAGTGCTGCGCATCAGCCACCCGGACGGCACCACGGAAAGCTTCACCTACAACGTCTACGGTCAGGTGCTCAGCCACACCGACGGCAAGGGCCAGACCACCCGCCTGATGCGCACGGCCCGCGGCCTGCCGAGCAGCCGCCAGGATGCCAAGGGCCAGCGGGTTCGCTACGAGTACGACAAGGCCGCCTGACCGCACTGTTCAACGAAAACAACGCCACGTACAGCTTTACCTACGACTCCAGCTCCACACCCATTCCGCTTCTCCCCCCGACTGGTTCCGCTGGGCGGAACCACATTCGTTTGTGATCCCGCGTCACTCGCGCTTATCTGTGAGCCAAGCACGACCTGCCTCACCTGTCGTGACCTGAAGGCGAACAACAAGAACGGGAAACCACCCGCGCGAGGAGACTCCACATGTCCCGACATCAGCATATCCAGGCCTGGCTCGCCGACGTGGCCAGCGACCTGCACGCGATTCGTCACGATATCCACGCTCACCCGGAACTGGGCTTTGAAGAAAGCCGCACCTCGGCATTGGTCGCCCGACTGCTGGAGGCATGGGGCTATGAAGTGCACACCGGTATCGGCAAGACCGGCGTGGTCGGCGTGCTGCGCAACGGCAGCAGCCCCCGCCGGCTGGGCCTGCGCGCCGACATGGACGCGCTGCCCATCCACGAAGCAACGGGTGCGGCATACAGCAGCCAGCACCCAGGCTGCATGCACGCCTGTGGTCATGACGGGCACACCACCATGCTGCTTGGCGCCGCGCGCTACCTGGCGGCCACCCGGCAGTTCGACGGCACGCTGACACTGATCTTCCAGCCGGCCGAGGAGGGCCAGGGCGGTGCCGAGGCGATGCTGGCCGACGGCCTGTTGGAGCGCTTCCCATGTGATGCGCTATTCGGCATGCACAACATGCCAGGGCTGCCGGCCGGGCACCTGGGGTTTCGTGAAGGGCCGATGATGGCTTCGCAAGACCTGCTGACGGTGACCCTGGACGGGTTGGGTGGCCATGGCTCGATGCCGCACCTAGCCGTCGACCCGCTGGTGGCGGCCGCCAGTGTGGTGATGGCGCTGCAAACCGTGGTGGCGCGCAATATCGATGCGCAGGAGGCGGCAGTGGTCACCGTCGGCGCGTTGCAGGCCGGCGAAGCGGCCAACGTGATCCCGCAACAGGCGCTGTTGCGCCTTAGCCTGCGCGCGCTGAACGCCGAGGTGCGGGCGCAGGCCCTTGAGCGAGTGCGGGCAATCATCGTCAGTCAGGCCGAGAGCTTTGGCTGCCGCGCCAGCATCGAGCACCGCCCGGCCTACCCGGTGCTGGTCAACCATGCCGCTGAAAACGCCTTTGCCACCCAAGTAGGGGTCGAGTTGCTGGGCGCCCAGGCTGTGGATGGCAACACCCGCAAGCTGATGGGCAGCGAAGACTTCGCCTGGATGCTGCAGCGCTGCCCGGGGGCCTACCTGTTCATCGGCAATGGTGTATCGCGGCCGATGGTGCACAACCCGGCCTACGACTTCAACGACGACATCCTGCTGACCGGCGCCGCCTATTGGGGCGCGCTGGCAGAGCGCTGGTTGGCACCTGCCTGATTGTCCCTTTTTGACCACTGCCGCTGGAACCCGGGCGCGACTGCGCCTGGGCGATCACCCAATCATTGTGTGGAGTGTTCCCTATGCAGACTTCGAGCACCGGCGTGTCGCGTACCCGGCAAGTGGTGGCCGCCGTTATTGGCAACGCCCTGGAATGGTATGACTTTATCGTGTATGGCTTTCTGGCCAGCATCATCGCCCGGCAGTTCTTCCCGTCCGACGACGCGTACGCCTCGCTGCTGATGGCCCTTGCCACCTTCGGCGTCGGGTTTTTCATGCGCCCGGTGGGCGGCGTGCTGCTGGGCATGTATTCCGACCGCAAGGGCCGCAAGGCGGCCATGCAGATGATCATCCGCCTGATGACCGTGTCCATCGCCATGATCGCCTTCGCGCCCGACTACCTGGCCATCGGCATGGCTGCGCCGCTGCTGATCGTGGTGGCGCGCATGCTGCAGGGCTTTGCCACCGGTGGTGAATATGCCAGCGCCACGGCATTTCTGGTGGAAAGCGCGCCTGCCCACCGCAAGGGCCTGTATGGTTCGTGGCAATTGGTAGGGCAGTGCCTGGCGGTGTTTTCCGGGGCGGCAATGGTGGCGTTGGTTACCCACCTGTGCTCGCCTGAGGCGCTGGACAGCTGGGGCTGGCGCATCCCGTTCGTGCTGGGCCTGCTGATCGGGCCGGTCGGGCTGTGGATTCGCAAGCATATGGAGGAGCCTGAGGCGTTTGTCGAGGCGCGTCGCCATGCCAAGGGCCAGTCGCCCGGCCTGTGGCAGGTGCTGCGTGAACACCGGCGCAGCCTGCTGGTGTCGATGGGGTTGGCCTGCGGCGCGACGGTATCGTTCTACGTGGTGCTGGTGAACATGCCGACCTTCGCCCACAAAAGCCTAGGCCTGCCGCTGGACCAGGTGCTGCTGGTGCAGATGCTCGCCGTGGGGCTGATGACCCTCGTGATTCCGTTGTCCGGGGCGCTGTCTGACCGGCTGGGGCGGCGCCCGGTGCTGATGGCCTTCACCCTGGCGTTCTTCGTGATGGTCTACCCACTGTATGTGTGGGTGGCCGCTGCGCCTTCCCTGGAGCGCCTGTTGGTCATGCAACTGCTGTTGTGCACGGCCATCGGTGGCTTCTTCGGCCCGGCACCTACTGCCCTGGCCGAACAATTCCCGGTCCAGGTGCGTTCCACCGGCGTGTCGGTGGCCTACAACGTGGCGGTGATGGTGTTCGGTGGCTTTGCCCCGTTGATCGTGACCTGGCTCACCCAGGTGCTCGGCACCCCAGTGGCGCCGGCGTTCTACGTGCTGTTTGCCTGCCTGCTGACATTGCTGGGCACCTATTGCCTGAAAGAAGCACCGCGGGCAGTCAAGCCTGCCGCCTTCAACCTTGGAGTAAAACCGTGAAGCCGCTAGCCATCGACCCCATTGTTGCCCTCGATGCCGAGGCACTGTCCCAGGCCATCCATGCCCGCCAGTTGTCATGCCGGGAGGTGATGCAGGCTTACCTGGGGCATGTCGAGCGCTTCAATCGGCAGGTCAATGCACTGGTCTCGCTGCGCCCGGCCGAAGTGCTGCTGGCCGAGGCCGAGACGCGTGACCGCGAACTGGCCTGTGGCCATTCGCGCGGCTGGATGCATGGCATGCCGCAGGCAATCAAGGACCTCGCCGCCACGGCCGGGCTGCGTACCACGCTCGGCTCGCCGCTGTTTGCCGAGCAGGTACCCGAACAGGATGCGATCAGCGTGGCGCGGGTGCGGGCGAGCGGGGCATTGATCATGGGCAAGAGCAATGTGCCTGAGTTTGGCCTGGGCTCGCAAAGCTACAACCCCTTGTTTGGCACCACCACCAACGCCTACGACCCGTCGCGGGTGGCGGGTGGCAGCAGCGGTGGGGCTGCAGCTGCGCTGGCCATGCGCTTGCTGCCGGTGGCCGACGGCAGCGACATGATGGGCTCGCTGCGCAACCCGGCGGCGTTCAATAACCTGTTCGGCCTGCGCCCATCGCAGGGCCGCGTGCCGCATGGGCCGGCGCCCGAGCTGTTCGTGCAGCAGCTGGCCACAGAAGGGCCGATGGGCCGCAGTGTGGTCGACGTGGCGCGGCTGCTGTCGATACAGGCGGGTGTTGATGCCCGGGCGCCGCTGTCGCTAAGCGAAGGCTGGCGCGATTTTACCGTTGGCTTGCCGCGCGATTTTCGCGGTGTACGGGTGGGCTGGCTGGGCGACTACAACGGCTATCTGCCGATGGATGACGGGGTAATGAGCCTGTGCGAGTCGGCGCTGGCCGACTTTGCCGAGCTGGGCTGCCGGGTCGAGGCCTGCCAGCCGGCATTCGACCTGGCGCGCTTGTGGCAATGCTGGCTGACCCACCGCCACTTCCTGGTGCATGGCAACCTCGGCGCAGCCTATGCCGACCCTGGCAAGCGCGCATTGCTCAAGCCCGAAGCACAGTGGGAGGTGGAAGGTGGCTTGCAGCTGAGTGCGGCGGCGCTGTACCAGGCTTCGTTGGACCGCAGCGACTGGTACCGCGCCATGGGCAAGCTGTTCGAGCGTTACGACTTCCTGCTGTTGCCCTCGGCCCAGGTGTTCCCTTTCGATGCACGCCAGCCATGGCCGGCGGTGGTCGGGGGGCGGGCAATGGACACCTACCACCGCTGGATGGAAGTGGTGATCGGGCCGACCTTGGCCGGCTTGCCGAGCATCAGCGTGCCGGTGGGGTTCAATGCCGCCGGGTTGCCCATGGGCCTGCAAATCATCGGCCCGGCGCAGGCCGACCATGCCGTGCTGCAGTTGGCATATGCCCATGAACAGCTCACCCGCTGGGTGGCGCGCTGCCCGCCACAACGCCTGCTTGCGCCATGAAAGCATGGGCAGGCGCGGATCTTGCTGGCTATCCTGACCATCCCGCTACAAGGAGGTCATACCCATGGGCATCACGGCAGACAGCGGCGGCGTGCGTTCGGTGGAGCGGGCGCTGGCCATTGTCGACCTGCTGGGCGAACACCAGGCGTTGGGCCTGGAAGAACTGCACTACCTGACGGCGCTGCCCAAGGCCACGGTGTCGCGCATGATCGCCACCTTGCAGGCGCAAGGCTGGGTGTACCGCGGCCTTGCCGACCGGCGCTACCGGCTGTGCGCGCGACGCCTGTTCGGTGACCGCCAGTTGCGTTTCAAGCGGCGCCTGGTGGAAAGCGCAGCGCCCATGCTGCTGGAGCTGAGTGAGCGCACCGGGCTGGTCGCTGACCTGTCGTGTTTCGACGGCCAGCGGCTGGAGGTGATGGAAAGCGCCATCCCCCAGGTGCTGCGCAAGCGCTATCCGCTCACCAGTCAGATCGTTGGGCAGCATGCCAGCCTGTTTCATTCGGCGATGGGGCGGGCGTGCCTCGGGGAGCTGGCGGTGGACGAAGTGCAGCGCCTGGCGGCCCATGAGCGGCTGGGTGACGACGGGTTGTTGCGCGATATCGAAGAACAAGCGCACAAGGGCTTTGGTCAGCGCACCGAAGGCTACTGGGAATACCCGGTGCGCCTGCCGTTCCTGATCCGCGCCATTGCCTTGCCAGTACATGCCGAAGGGCGCCTGGTCGGCAGCATTGCCTTGCAATGGCCGCTGGATCAGGCGCCGGTGGAGCGGGTGTCGAGCCTGCACCTGAGCAGTTTGGCGACCACGGTGGGGGAAGTGCAGCGGGCCTTGGCTGTTTGATGTTTCCTGCACGGGTTTCTTCGCGGGTAAGCCACAGACGCGTGCATTGCCAGTACCGCCCACAGAACCTGCGGGCGTTACTGGCCCTCCCGAAATCCGCTAGGGCTCACCCCCGCCTGCTTGCGAAAGAACCGGCTGAAATACCCCACATCGGCAAACCCCAGCTCATGAGCGATCTCTTTCACGCTCAGGCTCGAATGCCCGAGCATGCGCTTGGCCTCCAGCACCAGTCGGGCATTGATCACATTCATCGGCGTCATGCCCAGGTGTTCCTGGCACAACCGCCCCAACGTCACCAGGGTCATGCCCAACGCGGCGGCGTATTCCGCCAGTGGCCAGTGCGCGCGGTAGTGCATGTCTACCAGCTCGCGAAAAGTAGTCAGTTGCTGGCTGCGTCTTGATACTGGGCGCTGCTCACCTGCGGGCATGTACGGCTCATGGCGCAGGACATGGATCATCAGTGCCAGCAATAGCGCCATGCTGCTGGCCACATGCTCGCGGGCGCGGTTGTGGTATTCCTCGCGCAGGGCCCGAAACAGGGGCAACAACGGGTCTTCATCGGCGGCCCAGTGGGGCAGGGCAATTACCTGTGGTTTGCGCAGTTGCCCCCGAACGTTGGGTGCCAGCACCTGAGCGATGCTATCCAGCGGGTGCTGCGCAGCCGTGATTACCTGGCCTTCTACCTGGCTGGCCCAATGAAATCCATGCACCACCTGCGCCGGGACGTACACCACGCAGGGCGCATGAACCTGAAACCGGTCACTGTCGAACAGCACCTCGCCGCCACCGCTTTGCAGGTACAACAGCTGCAGCAAGCCTTCGTGACGGTGTGCGGCAATCTCCCAGTTGTGCGCGCCAGAGCGCTGGGATATCTGCTCCACATGCAAGGCTTCGTGCCACACCGGCTGCGCGGTTTCACCGTACAGGGCGTAATTGGGGATCTTGTTCATGGTGTTGTAATTGTTCTGTTCAGTACCCGCTACTGTGCCATAGCTGCACGCAGGCTTCAGGGCGCAGTGGGCAAATTGACAGGAATGTGGGGCTGGTTGCAGGTTTTGTCCATTCTGCCGGTGGGCCTGCCGGCCATAGCCTGTTGCCCAGAACAAGCAACGCTCTGGAGAACAGCATGCACAACAACAAGATCCTTTCTCAGTGGCTAGGCCTGGAGTCGGCCGTATGCGTGGTGACCGGCGCGGCCGGCGGCATTGGTGCAGCGTTGGCCGCAGCCTTGGTGGAGCAGCAGGCCCACGTGGTGCTGCTTGACCGCGACCTGGACAAATGCCGCGAACTGGCGGCCACCCTGGGGGAACACAGTGCAGGCGAAGTCAGTGCCCTGGCCTGCGACATTGCCGACCCGGCCAGCGTGGAGCAGGCTGCGGCCCAGGTACAGGCGCTGCATGGACGCTGCGATGTACTGGTCAACAATGCCAGCGTGCTGCGCCCCGGTGCGCTGGACACGCTAAGCCTGGAACAATGGAACCAGGTGCTGGCGGTCAACCTCAGTGGCTACCTTTTGTGTGCCCAGGCCTTTGGCCGTTCCATGCTGGACTGCGGCCAGGGCCGTATCGTGCATGTGGCCTCGATTGCAGCCCATTACCCGCAACCCAACAGTGGCGCTTACAGCGCGGCGAAGGCAGGCGTCAGCATGTTGTCGCGGCAGATCGCCGTGGAATGGGGGCCGCGCGGTGTGCGCAGCAACGCCGTATGCCCGGGTTTGATCCGCACGCCATTGTCGGCGGCGTTCTATGCCGACCCACAGGTGGCGCGCCGGCGTAGCGCCATGACCGCCAACCAGCGCATCGGTGAGCCGCAAGACATCGCCGAAGCCGTGCTGTTTCTGGCCAGCCGCCGCGCCGACTATATCAACGGCGCCGAGCTGACCGTGGATGGCGGACTGGAAAGCATGCCCATGGCACTGATCCCGCGCCCTGGCTTCGAGGGGGCAGGCCAATGAATACGCGTAGCTGCGATGTACTGGTCATCGGTGCGGGTGCTGGCGGCCTGGCGACAGCCATCACGGCGAAAAAGCTTGGCCTGGATGTGATCGTCATCGAAAAGGAGGCGTGCTTCGGCGGCACCACGGCGTTTTCCGGCGGCGTGCTGTGGGTGCC
The DNA here is from genome assembly GCF_019691255.1 of Pseudomonas sp. USTB-Z. Taxonomy (NCBI): domain Bacteria; kingdom Pseudomonadati; phylum Pseudomonadota; class Gammaproteobacteria; order Pseudomonadales; family Pseudomonadaceae; genus Pseudomonas; species Pseudomonas sp. USTB-Z. The sequence goes on along the minus strand of NZ_JAECZP010000002.1, from coordinate 10,127 downwards.
GGGCACCCGGCACGGGGGCAATGACAGCCAAGCAGCGGCCATGACCTACCTGCGCAACGAAACCGGTGCCTGCTTCGATGCGGCCGGGGTGGAGGCATTCTTGCGCTACGCGCCGCAGATGGTTGAGTTTTTCGAGCGCGAGACGGCAGTCAAGTTCGTGCCCACGCTGTACCCCGATTATCACCCGCAGGTGGAAGGCGGCGTCGATGTGGGCCGCTCGATACTGGCCGCACCTTACGACATCCGTGGTCTGGGGCCCGACATGGCGCGGTTGCGCCCGCCGCTGAAGACCATTACCTTCATCGGCATGATGTTCAACTCGTCGAATGCCGACCTCAAACACTTCTTCAATGTCACCCGTTCGTTGACCTCGTTCGCCTACGTGGCCAAACGCCTGCTGACCCATTTGAAGGAGCTGGCCTTGTACCGACGCGGCACCCAGGTCACCAGTGGCAATGCCCTGGCAGCACGGCTGGTACGCTCGGCACTGGACCTGGGCATTCCGATTCTCACAGGCACCCCGGCGCGGCAGTTGCTGCGCGAAGGGGCGCGGGTAGTGGGGGCGGTGACCGGGCAGGCCGGCAGCGAGCAGCGCATCGAGGCCCGGCGTGGGGTGGTGCTGGCCTGTGGCGGTTTCTCCCATGACCTGCAACGGCTGCGCCAGGCCTACCCGCATGTACGGCGTGGCGGCGAGCATTTTTCACCGGTGCCAGCGGGCAACACCGGCGATGGTGCGCGCATGGCCGAGGCGCTGGGAGCAAAGGTCGATATCTGCCTGCAGGCACCTGCAGCCTGGATGCCGGTATCGAAGGTGCCGGTGGGTGGTGGGCGGCATATTGCCTTTCCGCACTTGCTCGACCGCTACAAGCCGGGTGTGATCGGCGTGCTGCGTTCGGGGCAGCGATTCACCAATGAGTCGAATGCCTACCACGACGTAGGCGCAGCGCTGATCGAGGCGTGTTCCGACCAGGCAGAAACCGCCATGTGGCTGGTGTGCGACCGCCGCACCCTGGCCAAATACGGGCTGGGCTTTGCCAAGCCTGCGCCGATGCCGCTGGGGCCATTGCTGCGCAACGGCTACCTGCTCAAGGGCCAGACCCTGGCGGAGTTGGCGGGCAAGGCCGGTATCGATGCGCAAGGGCTGGAGCAGACTGTGCGCGAGTACAACCTTGGCGCTGTCCACGGCGAAGACCGTCAGTTCGGCCGCGGCAGCACCAGCTTCAATCGCTACCTGGCCGACCCGCAGCAACAACCCAACCCGTGCGTAGCGCCGGTTGGCGAGGGACCGTACTTTGCCGTGAAAGTGATCATGGGCGATCTGGGTACTTTCGACGGGCTGCGCACCCGTGTGACCGGTGAAGTGCTGGCGGCCGACGGGCAAGTCATCGACGGCCTGTATGCGGTGGGTAACGACCGCGCCAGCATCATGGGCGGCAACTACCCCGGGGCGGGCATCACCCTGGGGCCGATCATGACCTTTGCCTACATCACCGGGCGCCATCTGGCGGGTGTCGAGCAGGGGCTGGCGGCGGGCAACGCACGGGAGGTGGCGTGATGGACAAGCCTGTGGTCGACCACCGCATCTACACCATTCGCCCGCGCGGCATGGCGGCCTTTCTCGAGGCGTTCGACCAGCTGGCGATGCCGATCCTGCTGCGCCACCTCGGTGCACCCCTGGCGTTTTACACCAGCAGCATCGGGCCGTTGAACCAGGTGGTGCACTTGTGGGGCTATGACAGCCTCGATGACTTCGAGAAGCGCAGCGCAGCGCGGGATGCCGACCCGGACTTTGCCGCGTACCTGCATGCCACCCGCGACCTGGTGGTGGCTCAGGAAACACGCATCATAAGGCCTGTGCGCTTACCCAGCCTTTTCCACTAGGGCTGCGACAAACACCGTCATAACAACAACAACAGGTGATACCTATGAACAACACACTCGACGTGCGCCAACTGATCGACCAGCAACCCATCGGCCGCTACCAGAAATGGGTGGTGTTCCTCGGCTTTCTCATCATCGCCCTGGACGGCCTGGACGTCGCCATCATCGGCTTCATTGCCCCGCAATTGAAAAGCGATTGGGGCCTGGATGCGCAAAGTCTGGGCCCGGTATTGAGCGCCGCGTTGATCGGCCTGGCACTTGGCGCCTTGATTGCCGGCCCCTTGGCGGACCGTTACGGGCGCAAGGCGGTGTTGCTGTGCAGCGTCCTGCTGTTCGGCCTCTGGACACTGGCCTCGGCCTTTTCACCCAACCTGGAAGCCCTGGTCGCGTTGCGCTTTCTGACCGGCCTGGGCCTGGGCGCAGCCATGCCCAATGCCAGCACCCTGGTCAGCGAGTATGCCCCGGCACGCAGCCGCTCGCTGCTCATTACCCTGGCATTCTGCGGGTTCTCCCTGGGCGCGGCGGCAGGTGGTTTCGTCAGCGCCTGGATGATTCCGAACCTGGGCTGGCGCAGTGTCTTGGCATTGGGTGGGGTGTTGCCGCTGATGGTTCTGCCGTTGCTGTATTGGCGCCTGCCGGAATCGGTGACGTTCCTGGTCAGCAAGGGGGCGGACCGCAAGCGCATTCTGGCCATTGTCCGTCGCCTGGCACCTGAGCATGTCAACGCCGACACGAACTTTGTCTTGCCCGGTAAAGCCCAGGCTGCAGGCGGTGCAATCGGCACTATCCTCTCTGCGCGGTATCGCTTTGGTACCTGCATGCTCTGGGGTGGGTACGTGCTGGCGCTGTTCCTGGTCTATCTGTTCAGCGGCTGGTTGCCGACGCTGGTAAAGGAGGGGGGCGGGTTTTCGGTGGCCGAAGCGGCCATCGTCACCGCCTGTTTCCAGATTGGCGGCCCGTTGGGCGCGATTTCGGTGGGTTGGGCCATGGATCGCTACCCGGCGCAGCGCGTGCTGGTACTGACCTTCCTGTTCAGTGGTGCGGTGATTTTTGCAATTGGTCAGGTCGCTGCGGACTTCGCCTGGTTGTGTGCGGTTGCGAGCGCTGTGGGCTTTGGCCTTAATGGGGCAAGTGTTGGCATGAATGCACTGGCGGCGGCTTTTTACCCGACTGAAGCACGGGCGACCGGCGCCAGCTGGATGAGCGGCATCGGGCGCCTGGGTGCGATTCTCAGTGCCTTTGCCGGGGCACAGATGCTGGCACTGGGCTGGAGCTTTGCCCAGGTGTTCGCTTCGTTGTTGCTACCCGCAGGGTTGGCGGCTTTGGCGGTATGGCTGCAGGGGCGAAATGCTGCGTCACGGCTTAGCGTTCCCGGTTGTACATCCGGCACACCGGCTGCAGCGCCAGCAGGTTCGGCTCCCACTCCCTAGCCTTCGGGAACACAGCCCCTGTCTGAAGCCATACGCTCGATCAACGCCCACAACGCCGCATCATTGAAGTCGTCGACAACCAGCCTGGCGCCCGCCGCCAGCAACCGCTCCGGAGTCTGCGTCGTGGCCACGCCCACGGTAAAGATCCCCGCGCCACTGGCTGCCGCCGTCCCCGGCAATGAGTCCTCGAAGGCCAGCGCTTGCCCGGCCTCGGCACCCAGCCGCTGCAGGCCGGTGAGGTAGGGCAGCGGGTCCGGTTTGGGCCGTGCCAGTTCTTCGGCCACCAGCACATGTTCAAAGTGCTGGCCCAGGCCCATGGCGTTCAGCATGTGCTCGGCGTTCAGCCGCGGTGCGTTGGTCACCACGCACATGCCGATGTCATGGGCCTGGGCATGCTCCAGCAGGCGCAACAGGCCTGGCATCGGCTCAAGCGACGGCGACATTGCGCGGAACAGCGCTTCCTTGCGGTCGGCCAACGCCTGGCACTGTTCGACGCTGGCGCCGCTGAACAGCTCGGCGAACAGCTCGCCGTTGGCGCGGCCGCTGACCTGGGCGTCGAACTGCGCCTGGCTCAGCTCGCGGCCGTCGTGTTCACGCAGCAGTTGGCGAAAGGCCTGCAGGTGCAGGGTGTCAGTGTCGGTGAGGGTACCGTCAAGGTCGAACAGCAGGGCGGTCAGCATGGGATATCCAGATGAAAAAACACAAGCCAGGGGATCATAACCAAAGCTGACGACGAAGGGGGCTGTTCAGCGTGCTCCGAAAAGAGTACAAATGTGCTCCATGGACACTCTTACCCCCAAACGCCGCGCCATTTTCGAATTCATCCGTGAGCGCATTGCCGAGCATGGTCAGCCGCCGAGCCTGGCCGATATCGCCACGCGCTTCGGTTTTGCCTCGCGCAGCGTTGCGCGCAAGCACATCACCGCCCTGTGCCAGGCCGGTTACATCGATGTCACGCCAAACCAGGCCCGGGGCATACGCCTGGCCGAACCGCTGCGCCGGCCAGAAATCCTCGAAATACCCGTGCTGGGCCAGGTGGCGGCGGGTGCCCCCATCGGCCCGGACCTGGACATCCACGAGCAGTTGCTGCTCGACCCCAGCCTGTTCCGCCGTACCCCCGACTACCTGCTGAAGGTGCGGGGCGACTCGATGATCGACGACGGCATCTTTGACGGTGACCTGGTCGGCATCCTGCAACAGGCTGACGCCCGCGACGGGCAAATCGTGGTTGCGCGCCTGGACGGCGAAGTGACCATCAAACGCCTGCAACGCCAAGGCGGCACTTACCGGCTGTTGCCACGTAACCCGGCCTATGCGCCGATCGATGTGCAGCCCGAACAGGACTTTTTCATCGAAGGCGTGTTCTGCGGCTTGCTGAGGCGCGACTGATGGGCGCCGTGGTCGACCTCGACAGGCTGCTGGAACAGCGCCGGGTATGGCGCGGCCGGCAGGCCCAGGCGCGGCCACTCGGGCTGCAGCCCACCGGCCATGCGGCCCTCGACGAACGTTTGCCGGAAGGTGGCTGGCCGGCGGCAGCACTGAGCGAGCTGTTGCTGGCCAACCCCGGCTGTGGCGAATTGCAGTTGCTGTGGCCAACCCTGGCCCGGCTGAGTGCAGAAGCCAGCAGAGTGGTGCTGGTGGCTCCACCCTTCATCCCTTTTGCACCGGCCTGGCAGGCAGCGGGGGTGGACCTGCGCTGGCTGGTACAGGTGGATGCCGAGCCTGCCGATGCCCTCTGGGCTGCCGAACAGTGCCTGCGCTCGGGCAGTTGCGCGGCGGTGCTGTGCTGGCCGGAACGTGCCGATGACCGCGCCCTGCGGCGCTTGCAGGTAGCGGCCGAAACCGGGCAGGCACTGGCGTTCGCCTGCAGGCCGCAGCAGGCGTCGCACAACCCTTCACCCGCAGCGCTGCGCATTGCAGTCGACACGCGCCCGGCGCAATGGCGCGTGCTGAAAAGCCGGGGTGGCATGCCTCCAGCGCTGCCTATTCCCTGCCCGGGGCGGGGCTGATGCACCATGCTCTGGGCCTGCATCCTGCTCCCGCAGCTTGCGCTGGACACCGTCCTGCGGGAGCGTGACGACCCTGATACACCCTTGGTGCTGATTGGCGGGCCGACCCAGCGTCGCGTGTTGCAGGCAGTCAACCCGGCGGCCGCTGCACTGGGCCTGCGGGCCGGGCAAACCCTGACCGCAGCGCGTGCCCTGGCCGATGGCTTCACCTGCGTCGAAGCTGACCCCAAACGCATCGATCAGGTGCAACAGTTGCTGGCGGCCTGGGCCTACCGCTTCAGTGCCCAGGTCAGCCTGCATTACCCTCGGGCGCTGCTGCTGGAAGTGGGCTCCAGCCTGCAACTGTTCGGGCCCTGGCCCTTGTTCGAGGCACGTCTGCGTCAGGAACTGGCAGATCTGGGCCTGCGTCAACGCATTGTCCTGGCCAGCAACCCGGTGGCTGCTCGCATGCTCGCCAATGGCCACGATGGCCTGGCCGTGGGCGATGTCGACGCCACCCGAGCGGCGCTGCTTGGCATGCCCATCACGCGCGTCGGCCTGCCGGCAGAGGCGGCCGAAGCGTTTGCCCGCATGGGCTTGCACCAGCTGGGCCAGGTATTGGCTTTGCCGCGCGATACCTTGGCCAGGCGCTTTGCGGCCCAGGTGCAGCTGCACCTCGACCAGTTGCTCGGCCTGCGCAACCTGGGGCTGGATTTCTACCAGCCACCGGACCGTTTCGAAACCCGGCTGGAACTCAATTTCGACGTCGAGTCGCACCAGGCGCTGTTGTTCCCGCTGCGGCGCATGCTCAACGACCTTGCTGCATTTCTGGCCGGGCGAGACTGTGGCGTGCAGCGCTTCTGCCTGCATCTGGAGCACGCCGAGGGGCCGGATACCCTGCTCAAGGTGGGTTTGCTGGCGGCCGAACGCGATGCTGCGATGCTGTTCGAGCTGGCCCGTGGGCGCCTTGAGCCGCTGCGCATACCCGCACCGGTGCGCAACCTGCGGCTGGTTGCCGAAGACTTGCCACCCTTTGTGCCACAGCATCAGGCGTTGTTCGACCCGCGGGCGCAACAGGCGCAACCCTGGGCGCAATTGCGCGAGCGGTTGCGCGCCCGCCTGGGGGATGAGGCCGTCAAGGGGCTTGGCGCAGCCGCCGATCACCGCCCCGAATGCGCCTGGCAGTTGGCGGAGCAGGGTGCCCAAGGCAACATGCCGGTTGCACCGGGCAGCCGCCCGGGGTGGCTGTTGTCGGCACCGATCGCGCTGGATGACGCCGCCTACCAGGTGCAGGGCTACGCCGAACGCATCGAATCAGGTTGGTGGGATGGCGGCGATGTGCGTCGCGACTACTACCGCATCGAAACCCGTGACGGCCTGCGCGGCTGGGCCTACCGCGACCTGAGCCAGGCCGGCCCGCTTTGGCTGCAGGGTTGGTTCGCATGAACACCCCGGGTTATGCCGAGCTGCATTGCCTTTCCAACTTCAGCTTCCAGCGCGGTGCATCGAGCGCCGACGAGCTGTTCCGGCGTGCGCGCGAGCAGGGCTACCAGGCCTTGGCAATCACTGACGAATGCACGCTGGCCGGTATCGTGCGCGCCTGGCAGGCAGCCAAGGTGCACCAGTTGCGGCTGATCGTTGGCAGCGAGGTGCAATTGTGCGACGGGCCCAAGCTGGTGCTGCTGGTCGAGAACCTGACCGGCTACCAGAACCTGTGCGCGCTGATCACCCGTGCCCGGCGGCGGGCAGAGAAGGGTGCGTACCAGCTGTTTCGTGATGACCTGCTGCTGCACCACCAAGGCCTGCTGGCCTTGTGGGTGGCCGCTGACAGTGGCGATACCGCTACCGGCGCGTGGCTGCGCAGTGTCTTCGCTGAGCGCCTGTGGCTGGCCGTGCACCTGCACCGGGGCAGTGACGATGCCATGCGCCTGCAACGGTTGCGGGCACTGGCGGCTGATGTGGGTATCCGCGCCGTGGCCTGTGGCGACGTGCACATGCACGTGCGTGGTCGCCGTGCCTTGCAGGACTGCATGACTGCCATCCGCCAGCATTGCCAGGTGAGCGAGGCCGGGCGCTTTCTGTTTGCCAATGGCGAACGGCACCTGCGCAGCCAGGCGCAACTGGCCGAGTTGTATCCGCTCGACCTGCTGGCCGAGACCTTGGTCATCGCCCGGCGCTGCCAGTTTGACCTGAGCGAACTGAACTACCAGTACCCACGCGAACTGGTGCCCGAGGGGCATACCCCGGCAAGCTGGCTGCGCGAACTGTGCGAGCAAGGCATGCCGCTGCGCTGGCCAGGCGGGCCGAGTGGCAAAGTGCGGGCTGTGCTTGCCAAGGAACTGGGGCTGATCGAAGAGCTGGGTTACGAAAGCTACTTCCTGACGGTGCACGACATTGTCGCCTTCGCCCGCAGCCAGCGCATCCTATGCCAGGGCCGGGGGTCGGCAGCCAACTCGGTGGTGTGCTTCGTGCTGGGCATCACCGAGCTTGACCCCATGAAACACCACCTGCTGTTCGAGCGCTTCCTGTCGCGCGAGCGCAACGAGCCGCCGGACATCGACGTGGACTTCGAACACGACCGGCGCGAGGAGGTGATCCAGTATGTATTCCGTCGCTATGGCCGGCACCGGGCGGCGCTCACTGCGGTAGTCAACACCTACCATGCCGCCGGTGCGGTGCGGGATGTGGCGCGGGTGCTCGGGCTACCTGCCGACCAGGTGGATGCCCTGGCCAAATGTTGTGGCCGCTGGAGCGATCGCATACCCGATGACCAGCGCCTGGCTGAGGCCGGTTTCGAAGCGGGCAGCCCTTCGCTGCGGCGGGTGCTGGTGCTGGCCGGCGAACTGATCGGCTTCCCTCGACACCTGTCACAGCACCCGGGCGGTTTTGTCATCTCCCAGCAACCGCTCGACCAGGTGGTGCCGGTGGAGAATGCCGCGATGCCGGAGCGTACGGTGATCCAGTGGGACAAGGATGACTTGGACATGGTTGGCCTGCTCAAGGTCGACGTACTGGCGTTGGGCATGCTCAGCGCCTTGCGTCGCTGCTTCGACCTGCTGCAGCACCACCGTGGCCGGCACCTGACCCTGGCGACCATCCCCAGCGAAGACCCGGCCACCTACGCCATGATCAGCCGTGCCGAGACCATGGGCGTGTTCCAGATCGAGTCACGCGCGCAAATGGCCATGTTGCCGCGGCTGCGGCCCCAGAAGTTCTACGACCTGGTCATCGAGGTCGCCATTGTCCGCCCCGGGCCGATTCAGGGTGACATGGTCCACCCGTACCTGCGCCGGCGCCTGAAGCAGGAGCCGGTGACGTATCCGTCGCCGCAACTGAAGGAAGTGTTCGAACGTACCTTGGGCGTGCCGCTGTTCCAGGAGCAGGTGATGGAGCTGGCGATGGTCGCGGCCGACTATACCCCGGGCGAGGCCGACCAGTTGCGCCGCAGCATGGCAGCCTGGAAGCGCCACGGCGGGCTTGAACCGCACCGCGAACGGCTGGTGCAGGGCATGTTGCGCAATGGTTACACGCTGGCGTTTGCCGAGCGCATCTTCGAGCAGATCAAGGGGTTTGGCAGCTATGGCTTCCCTGAGTCGCATGCGGCCAGCTTTGCCTTGCTGTGCTATGCCAGCAGTTGGCTGAAGTGCCATGAGCCGGCGATCTTCACCTGTGCGTTGGTCAACAGTTGGCCGATGGGCTTCTACAGCCCTGATCAGCTGCTGCAAGAGGCTCGCCGCCAAGGTATCGAGGTACGGCCGGTTGATGTCTGCCACAGCGACTGGGACTGCACCCTGGAGCCTGATGCTGAAGGCACCCTGGCCATTCGCATGGGCCTGCGACTGGTACGTGGCCTGGCCGAAACCGATGCCAGGCGCGTGCAGCAGGCGAGGGCGCAGCGGCCGTGGCGCAACGTCGAAGACCTGTGCCTGCGCGCCGGCCTGGACGCACGGGCCCGTGCCCGCCTGGCTGATGGCGGGGCGCTGCGCGCCTTGGCCAGCGATCGGCATCAGGCGCGCTGGCAGGTGGCGGCGGTGCAGCCGCAGCTGCCGTTGTTCGCCGATGTGCAGGCCTTGCCTGAAGAACCGGTGCAATTGCCCGTGCCAACCGTGGGCGAGGACCTGATGGCCGATTATCAAACCCTCGGCACTACGCTTGGCCCACATCCACTGGCGCTGTTGCGTTCTCGCCTGAGGGCACTGGGGTGTCGCAGCTCCAGTGAATTGCAGGGTGTGGAGCATGGCGACAACATTGCCGTGGCCGGGCTGGTGGTGGGCCGGCAACGGCCTCAAACCGCCAGCGGTGTGACCTTCGTTACTTTGGAAGACGAACATGGCATGGTCAACGTGGTGGTGTGGCGTGCGCTGGCCGAACGGCAGCGACGGGCGCTGGTGGGTTCGCAGCTGCTCAAGGTCAGTGGGCGGTTGGAGCAGGAGAATGGGGTGCGGCACCTGATTGCGCGGCGGTTGGAGGATGTGAGTCCGCTGCTGCAAGGGCTGGATGTGCGCAGCCGGGATTTTCACTGACCCCCAACGCTCGGTACTTGCGTGGTTCCCTGTGGGTGCGGGCGAGCCCGCGAAGCAGCCACCGCGTTGCAGGGCACCGGCCTTGCCGGTGTTCGCGGGCATGCCCCACATTGACCGCCTGCAACCTTGAGCCTGCCCCAACCATTCATTGGCCACGGTGCGTTATTCCTTGGTCGACGGCCACGTTTGCCACTAGGCCTGAGCCCCCCCCTGTGGGAGCGGCCTTGTGTCGCGATAGGGCCGCGCAGCGGCCCCAGGATCTCGGCATCATGCATAGATTGCTGGGGCCGCTTTGCGGCCCTATC